>NZ_CP085442.1:2601250-2914285 GCF_023824195.1 Priestia megaterium | reverse complement strand
CATTAGCTGCGTTCACGACTGTTATCCGCATTGTTCTATCTCATCTAATCGCACAAGTTCGACTTTAAAAGCATGATCAATCGGTCGGATTTCACAGTATCCTGAATCATATACGTGAATCAGTACAAAGCGTTTTCCTTTATATAACACTTCTTTGTAGGCTGTCACGAGATACACCCTTTCTTTTCATAGGTTTGTTTTTCATTCTATGAACAAAAGGCGGCGTAATTGCCTAATATAAAAAGAATTTTTAAGGTTGATAAAATTGCTTGGCAAAACGAGTTCGCTTATACTGTACTGTGATTCTATTTGCGTATAAGTTCTGATTACTAGAACAGCTTTAGCGTATGGATAACGAAACAAAACAGCAGTACATAAGGAGCAGCATATGGATATTAACTATTTATATACATTCAAAGAAGTAGCGAAGTGGGGGAGCTATACACGAACGGGTGAGGAGTTAGGGTATGCTCAGTCAAGCGTTACCACTCATATAAAAAAATTAGAGGATCATTACGGTCAAAAGCTATTTGAACGAACAGGACAAAAAATGAAGCTGACTCAGCCTGGTGAAGAATTGCTTTATTATGTGAACCAAGTAACTGAGTTACTAAATGAAGCAAAAGAGCGCCTTACTACGAACGAAGATGCTAGAGGAACGGTTTCAATAGGAACCGTGGAGTCGCTGGCCGCTTATTTTATTACACCGTATGTTCGTGAATTAAAAAAGCAGCACCCTTCTCTAAAGATTATGCTAGAAGCGGGTTTATGTCCAAACTTAACACAAGGAATTATTGACGGAAAGTATGACGTAGCCGTTTTGCTTGATCGCCTTCAAACATCTTCAAGTTTAGAAGTGATTCCTATTCGAAAAGAAAACATGGTTATGATTGCTTCGCCATCCCATTCTTTTAGTGAAAGAAACAGCGTTGTAATGGAAGAGTTTGAGGGAGAGACCATCATTTTAACTGAGAGCGGCTGCCCTTATCGCACGCTTTTAGAAGAGATGATGCGCAGCAGCGGTATTCATATGCAATCGGTCATCTCATTTAGCAGTCTTGAAGCGATTAAACAGTGCGTAGCGGATAATTTAGGTATTGCCCTTGTACCGGAAATAGCGGTGAAACAAGAGATGGAAAGCGGAAAACTGATTAAAATCCCGTTTGACCACGAAGAATTTTATCTTTATTCACAGCTCATATTCAAAAAGAAAAAATGGCTGACGGCACCCATTCAACAATTTATTTCACTTGTTCAAGAAGGTTATCAAAAATATTGATAATAGGTATAGAGAATCTTCAATAATGATGAAGTTGTTTTCGTGATACACTTTTTATAAGACATGAAACTAGAGGTGTAGAACATGAATATATTTTTGCAACACAATCCTACAAAATTATACTTTGGAAAAAATCAAATTACGAAGCTATCGCAAGGGCTTGCTTCTTATCATAAACAAGTAAACGTTCTGTTAGTATACGGAGGAGGAAGTATCAAACGAAATGGCGTATACGACGAGGTGAAAGCTGAACTTCAGTCTATTAACGCAGTTGTTCACGAGCTTTCTGGTGTAGAACCTAACCCTCGTTTGACTACGGTAGCTAAAGGCGTTGACATATGTAAAAAAGAAAACATTGATTTTCTCTTAGCCGTTGGGGGAGGAAGTGTAATCGATTGTACAAAAGCTATTGCAGCTGGAGCCGTGTATGAAGGGAATACATGGGATTTAATTACACGTAAAGAAGAGATTACAGATGCTCTTCCTTTTGGAACGGTATTAACACTTGCAGCAACAGGATCTGAAATGAATTCAACTTCTGTTATAACAAATTGGGAAACAAAAGAAAAGCTCGGATGGACGTCTTCTCACGTATTTCCCGTCTTTTCTATCTTAGATCCGGCGTACACATTTTCAGTGCCGCGCGATCAAACCGTCTATGGAATTGTTGACAGTATGTCACATGCGCTTGAACACTATTTTCATCGCACGGAAAATACGCCGATGATTGACGGCTTTATTGAATCATTGCTAAGAACAGCTGTACAAGAAGGTCCTAAGCTTCTTAAAGACCTTACTTCTTATAAGTATCGTGAAACGATGATGTATATCAGCACGACGGCGTTTAACGGAAGCTTAGCAAACGGAACGGACGGGGGAGACTGGGCTACTCATCGTATTGAACATGCTCTGTCGGCCGTATATGATATTCCCCACGGAGGCGGTCTTGCTATCTTGTTCCCTAACTGGCTGGAGCATGTGCTAAAAGAAGATCCTTCTCGTGTAAGACAACTGGCTGTAAACGTATTTGGCATTGAACCCGCAGGAAAAACCGATGAAGAAATAGCAACGGAAGGAGCAAAAGCACTTCGCACTTTCTGGAATGACTTAGGAGCCCCGAACTGCTTGCGTGACTATGATATTGATGATAGTGAATTTGATGCTATTGTTGAAAAGACCTTTGTAAAACCAGGTGTTGGCACTTATAAAGAGCTTGACTATGCAAGCGTTCGAGATATTCTAGAAAGATCCAAATAAAAGAAGCAGTGACAAAAATATTTTCGTTGAAGGAAAATCCGAACTAGTTTGATTCTTGATGGAGAATCAAACTAGTTCGGATTTTTTCATTGGTATAGTGAATGTAAGTTTCATGTATGTAGGTGCTTCTAGCGGTTGATTGGAGGGCAAGGCGAAGACTCCTGCGGGAAAAGCAGAATAGGTGAGACCCCGCAGGAGCGGAAGCGACGAGGAGGCTCATCGGCCACCCGCGGAAAGCGAAGTCTTGCACGGAAATCAACCGCGGTGTAACAAGCGGTTCTACTAGCTCATTTATCCAATTTGTTCGTCTTTAGATTGAATTGATTTCGTTATGTCTCAATCTCTTTTTATTTATACTTAATAATCCATTAGAAAATAAAGAAAAAGAAAAAAGCACAGCAAGATGCATCCTGCTCCTACCGTTATTTCGGAAAAGCCTTGAATAAACGTATTTTTAGGACTACTTCCTTCGTTTTGCAGCTGAAATACACGTTTTCTTTTGCGTTCATGGACGATTACCAACGAACCAAAAGCAACCGATAATAATGTAAAGAGCGGCACCACGATTAAAAACAGCTTAATAGAATATGCCCAGTACGATATATACAGCATATAATACATTGCTCCGGTACTTAAGGCAAAGAGTATTAAAGAAAATAAAAACCACTTAGTAAAACGGTTTTTGCTCATGAATCATTCACTTCCTTATACAAGTTCTTCGTATAATCATCTAGACAATAAAAGCCGTCTATCATTTTACCAAAACTTTTCGGTGCATTCTATTTTAAAGGGAAAATAGGGTTTGCAAATTTCTTAAAAGTGGTATAGTTCCTAGAACTATCCATGTGTACATACAAAAAACTGATGATAAATGAGGGAGAAGATGAACTATGGGGTGCGACGCGTGTCTGCCAATTAGTAGAGGATATACGGTTTCTATTCAGAAACCAACCGATGTAAAGAAATTGGAAAAATACTTTAAAGATATTTCTCAAAATCAATGGAAGACTCTTGGAGAAGATATGTTCTGGATGAGAGAAGATATCTTTTGGGGTTTTATGGATTATGTTTATCAGCATTTAGACCCTCGGCATGTGTGGGCTGTAGAAGCCACGCCGCGGAGCCCGTTTGAAAACCTGCCGCGTATGGAGCCAATCACCGTTTTCCAAAAACTGAAAGATGCCTTGTGGATTGATGAGCTGATTGAAGACAAGCGAATTTGCTCATATTATCAGCCGATTGTATCGGTTGATCGCGAACAAGTGAACATCATTGGCCATGAAATTTTATCAAGAGGACTAGAAGAAGATGGAAGTATTATACCCCCTTTTAAAATGTTTGAAGCTGCTCAAATAAGAAATAAAACCTTCGCCCTTGACCGAGCTTGCCGCTTAGAAGCTGTAAAAAATGCCAGTATTATTGATCGTCAGCTGATTTTTATTAACTTTATTCCTACAGCAATATATAATCCCGAGCATTGCTTGGCATCTACATTTGCGTTAATTCAAGAATTGAATATAAAACCCGAGCAAATAGTATTTGAAGTTATTGAAACGGAGGATGTTCAAGATATTGAGCATTTAAAAAACATTTTGAATTATTATCGTTCCCACGGATTTAAATATGCTTTAGATGACGTAGGGGTGGTTGGTTATAACACGCTGAAGAGGCTTTTAGAAGTGGAGCCTGACGTGGTGAAGTTAGCATTTGAATTCACAAACGGAGTCAGTAAAAATGAGAAACAGAAAAAAGTGGCCCAAGAGATGTTAGCTATCACCCATAAAATGGGGGCGAAGGCTCTTGCGGAAGGGGTAGAGACAGAAGAAGATTTAAAATGCCTGATAGAGATGGGATATGATTTGTTTCAAGGGTATTATTTTGCAAAGCCTCATCCTACTCCGGTAAAAGAGATTCATTCTATTTACGTTTAGCAGCGAAAAGCAGAAGAATAGAAACTTCTGCTTTTTGTATGACTAAAGGTAAGAATATTTAAAAAATAAACAATTCACTTTCATTTTGCTAAACAGTTTACAGGAGAAGGGAAGTGCTATAAGATGATAAATATTAATTCTTAGTATTTCTATCAGAAAAGGAGTGGATGATTTGGCGCAAACGTTGCACTCATCATATAAATCAAAGCCCACTACTGTTGTAACAGAATTAAGCCCTATGCAAAAGCCATTATTTGCAGGAGGGGTTATAGCAGCAGTTATTTTACTTCTTGCGATTGTGCTCACGACTAATTGGACGCAAGGTGTTTTATTTATTATCGGTCTAGCGTTGGGGATGACGCTTCTATACGCACGTTTTGGCTTTACATCAGCATTTCGCCGACTTGTATCTGTCGGCAATGTTCAAGGGTTGCAAGCGCATATGCTTATGCTCGCGATTGCTTCAACGCTGTTTGCTATTATTTTAAGTACAGACTTTAGCTTTACAGGCGTAACGCCAAAAGGATATGTTTCACCTGTAGGAGTAAGCGTGATAGTTGGTTCGTTTATGTTTGGAATTGGCATGCAGCTAGGAAATGGATGTGCCTCAGGGACGCTGTATTCGTTAGGCGGCGGCTCTTCTTCTATGATTTTAACGCTTTTATCCTTTATTGTAGGTTCTATGTTCGGGGCATATCATTTGCCGTTTTGGCAAAAACAACCGTCGCTTCCGCCTATTTCACTAGCTGAATCTACAGGTCTTGGTTATTTTGGTGCTTGGATTGTACAGCTCATCGCGTTTGCAGCGATTTACTGGATTACGATTCAAATTGCCAAAAAGAAAAATCCGCCTATGATGAAACAGCTTCCTACTACAAAAGGGTGGAAGAAAATTATTCGCGGCTCTTGGCCTCTATTCACCGCAGCGATTGTGCTGGCTGTATTAAATGCATTGACGCTTGCTGTAAGAGGAAATCCTTGGGGAATTACCTCTGCTTTTGCTTTATGGGGCGGAAAAGCGATGATGGCAGCTGGGATAGATGTATCGAGCTGGGGATTTTTCCAAGGTGGGAATGGAGAAGCGCTAACGAAAAGTGTGCTAGCGGACTCTACCAGCGTGTTAAATTTTGGGATCATACTAGGCGCTTTCATTTCAGCAACGGCGCAAGGGACGTTTAAACCAGGAAAGATTAAGCCCGGCGTTGCAGGAGCAGCTGTTGTTGGGGGCCTTTTAATGGGATATGGTGCTCGACTTGCCTTTGGCTGTAATATTGGCGCTTACTTTGGCGGCATTGCTTCATTTAGTCTTCACGGATGGGTATGGATGGTTATGGCGATGCTTGGCACAGGCTTAGCACTATTTATCCGACCGTTATTTGGACTCAAAAACCCTAAATCTAATGATTCGATTTGTTAAGTTTAGATAAAACCTTCTTTGCATGAGCAAAGGAGGTTTTTTTAGGTGATGTTTGGAAATCGCTGTGCTATTTTGTAAATCACTTGAAGTTTATTACAGCTCATCAGTTTTCTCCGCAGCGTTTGCGCTACTTTTCTCTTAGCCAAAACCTCTTGTTCTAACCCAATAAGAATATAAAAACTTCCTTTTTTTATAAAAATTTCACTTATTTTGCCGATATAACAGGAAGATTGTATGTATTTGGCGAAATATGCATTAAACACCATGTCCAAACACAGTTATTAAAACGTAAAAAGGGGTTTTAACGTTACATGAACAAGTATTTAAGAAAAGCTGTTATTTATGGAAGTCTGTGTTTTTTACTGGGAGCATGCGGAGGAGCAGGAGAACAAACATCTTCTGAACCACAGAAAAAAGAAGAAACGGTAAAATCTAAAGAAGAAGCGACAAAAAAAGAAAAAAAAGAGGGTATTAATACAACCATTAAAATTAGCGCAGCGGGAGATTTTACTTTAGGAAATGATGAAAGCTTCAGCTATGATTCTACTTTTAATGACGTAGCGGCAAGAAATGGCCTTCCGTATTTTACGCAAAATGTAAAGTCGATTTTTGAACAAGATGATTTAACAACGGTTAATTTAGAAACGACGCTGACAACTGCGACCGAAAAAGCAAGTAAAACATTTCGTTTTAAAGGTGATCCTTCTTTTGTGAATATTTTAAAACAAGGAAGTATTGAAAACGTTAACTTAGCTAATAATCATACACGTGATTATTTACAGCAAGGATATGATGATACAAGAGAGAACTTAAAGAAAAGCGGAATAGGCTATTTTGGCTATGAAGATACATACATCACAACGGTAAAAGGAGTCAAAGTAGGATTGCTTGGATATCCGGGCTGGGATGACACAAAAGAAATAAGAAGCCAGATTAAAGACGGAATTAAGTCTTTAAAAGAAAAAGGCGCTAAAATTATCATTGTGCATTTTCACTGGGGATCTGAACGACACTATGTTCCTGATACAGCGCAGCAAGCATTGGCGAAATATACAATTGATAACGGAGCAGATTTGATTTTAGGTCATCATCCTCACGTTGTTCAAGGAATTGAAGAGTACAAAAATAAATTTATTGTCTATAGCTTAGGAAACTTTATGTTTGGCGGAAACAAAAATCCAAGTGATAAAGATACATTTGTATTTCAGCAGACGTTTACGATTAAAGATGGAAAGCTAACGACTAATAAAGACATCAACGTCATTCCATTCCGTATTTCTTCCACAACGGCGCGAAACGACTACCGACCTACGCCTTTAACAGGAGCGGAAAAGGATCGAGTGAAAAATAAACTGATCGATGTTTCCAATCAAATCAAACAGGAAAAGTGGACGGTTTACGATGAAGATAGTAAATGAAGCTCTCAGCACTGAGAGCTTTTTTTTATAAAATAAAGCGAAAAAACCAAAAAAATGATATAATGTAAAAAAATAGATAAAAGGTGGAATTATGGTTAATATAGGTGATATTATTTTTCAAATTCTTATGCTGCTTATCCTGATAGGAATAGCAGGGGTAATAATTGCATTTATTATAGGCTTAAAAAGATTGATTCAAAAGCAAGGAGTAAATGAAAAAAGGCTTCAGCGAATGGAACAAAAGTTAGATGATATGCTGAAAAATAAAGAGTCTTGACTATACAGAAGCACTGTCAATCTATCAGTGCTTCTGCACTTGACATTTTATAAAAAAGCAGTAAGATATGTATACATCATTTATATAGGGAGGAAGTTACATGGCAAAGTCAAAAGCAAAAAAAATGCGTGATAAAATGACGCGTGAAGGAAAGCGAAATCCAGAATTAAACCGCAGCCTATTTGTATTTGCAGACATGGAAACGCGCAAAACCAAAACAAAGAAGGAAAAACTTCAGCATCAGCAAACAAAACATAAAAAACGATTATCAGACGGAGCGTACAGTACCGGAGATGATCGTTTTTTTATTGCGTTTAATACATCTATAAAATGAAAAAAGAGCTTTTTGACTATCCATCTTCACTTTGCCCCAAACATTTTTACTGTAAACTTTCACAAAAAACCCTTATGATAGGAAAAGAAGGGGATGAACTAAGAATGCTTACTATTGAAAAAGTACCTAAAAGCCAAGCGGGCGTTTTGCAAAATTTGTATTCTCTTTATCTCCACGATTTATCTGCGTATACACCTTCTTTAGATATTCGCGAAGATGGAGCTTTCCATTTTGAAGAGCTGCCTCTGTTTTGGAAAGTAGAAGGCCTCTCGCCATACTTTATTAAAGTAGATGATAAGCTGACGGGCTTTTTTTTACTTCTTGAACAGCCCGCGCTTCAGCAAGAAGCAGATTACTGCATCAATGATTTTTTTATCTTAAACAAATACCGAGGGCAAGGCATCGCTTCTAAAACGGTAAAAGACATTTTCTCTCATCGAAAAGGAACGTATATGATTATTGAGCTTGCAGGCAATAAGCGGGCTATTTCATTTTGGAAACATATTTATGAAAGCTTACATATTTCCTTTCAAGAAAAGAAAATTGAACTTGACGGAGAGCCAACTCTTATTCAAACATTTAGTGTGTAAAACCCTTCTGAAAAACAGAAGGTTTTTTTATTAAACTAAATATTAACAATTTTCAACAAATTATGTATAATTAAAGATGCTTGTCGACATTTATTCACAGGAGTATTCCTGTAAAGGAGGAGTAAAATGAAAGCGTTATCTAATTTCTTTACGGCGCTTGTGCAGCGATTTTTACCTGATCCGTTTGTATTTGCTCTAATCCTGACGCTGATTTTATTTGTATCAGGTATTGTTTTTACTCCTCACGGGCCGATTGAAATGGTTCAGTTTTGGGGAAGCGGCTTTTGGAACCTTTTGGCATTTGCGATGCAAATGAGCTTAGTGCTTGTCACGGGACATGCGCTTGCTAGCTCGCCGCTTGTAAAGAAGTGGCTTGTGAACATAGCACTGTTAGCCAAAACTCCGGCGCAAGGGGTAATTCTTGTCACCCTCGGCGCAGCTATGGCCTGTATCATCAACTGGGGGTTTGGCTTAATTGTAGGTGCGCTGTTTGCCAAAGAAGTAGCGAAACGTGTGCCGGGATCTGATTATCGGTTTTTAATTGCCTGTGCTTACATAGGGTTTTTAACGTGGCACGGAGGTTTGTCAGGTTCCATTCCTCTTGTCGCTGCTACACCTGGAAACCCAATGGAAAAAACGGCTGGACTTATTCCGCTGTCAGACACGATTTTTACAGGCTACAACTTATTTATTACCCTCGGATTATTAATTGTCCTTCCTATTATGACAAGACTGATGATGCCGACGGGAAAAGAAGTGGTAGAAATTGATCCAAGACTATTGGCAGAAGATGAAATGGCTCCGGCTACAGTTGTTGAAACGACTTCTTCTAAGCCAACATTTGCTGTACGCATGGAGAACAGCAGGTTTTTAAGTCTGACGATTGCGCTTCTTGGGTATTCATATTTAATTTATTATTTTGCTACAAACGGTTTTAAAATGGATATTAACACAGTGAATTTATTGTTTTTTACAACGGGTATTTTGCTTCACCGCACGCCTTTATCGTATATGAATGCCATTTCTAATGCTGCGAAAGGAACCGCGGGGATTGTGATTCAGTTTCCATTTTACGCAGGTATACAAGGCATGATGGAGCTATCAGGCTTAGGCGGGAAGCTAACGAACGCATTTATCTCGATTTCAAATGAAACGACATTTCCATTTCTTGCGTTTTTAAGTTCCGGCGTTGTGAACTTTTTTGTTCCGTCAGGAGGAGGACACTGGGTTGTACAAGGACCTTTTATTATGCCGGCGGCTGAACAGCTCGGCGTAGATCCGGGAGTCGCTGCGATGGCTATTGCTTACGGAGAAGCGTGGATGAATATGGCACAGCCGTTTTGGGCCTTGCCTGCACTAGCTATCGCGGGACTCGGAGCACGAGATATAATGGGCTACTGCGTGACGACGTTAATTGTATCAGCCTTTATTTTTGCTATAGGACTAACGTTTTTCTAATAAGAAAAGGTCAGCTGAAAAGCTGACCTTTTTTCATTACTTTCTTCTTTCCAAGCGTATCTATCTACTTTATAAGCCAACTTCGCGCGCACTCCAGTCCCAGAATTCTTCTGCGAGCCGCTCATCTTTTGCTCTTGAAGAAGGGGGAGTCACGCGTTTTTTATAAAAATAAGCGCCGCTAATATGCGTCACTTCAGGGCTGTGTGCTAAATAAATAGCTGTTTCGGCACCTTGAAGAGGCGTTAAAAAGAAAGGGCGAAGCACGGCGTGAACGCTTTTTCCAAAACCGGTTTGGCGGTTAACGCCGATAGCGGTAGAAACTGCTCCCGGGTGAAGGCAATTTACGGTTACAGAAGTGTCTTTTAGCTTTTTACTTAAATGGACCGTAAATAAGTTATTTGCTAATTTAGACTGAGAGTATCCTCGCCATATTCCGAACCCTGTTGTTAAGTGAGGGTTATTGAAGTCTATTTTTCCAGACTTATGAGCACCGGACCCAACGTTTATAATGCGTCCTTGCTGAGCTTTTTTCAGCGGATCTAAAAGTAAATTAGTTAATAAAAAGTGACCCAAATGATTGACACCAAGCATCATTTCAAATCCGTCTTGTGTTGTTTCACGCTTGATCGTCACAACGCCCGCGTTATTAATCAGCACATCAAGCACGCTGTAGTGAGACGTAAAGTCTTCAGTGAAAGCTCTGATACTGTCAAGAGAAGCCAAATCACAGGTCATAAGAGAGATGGAGTCCGATCGGCTTTGGCGCTTCGCTTCTTCTAAAGCGGCATTTCCTCTTTCTTCATTTCGGCACACCATAATGACTTCGAATCCTTTTTTGGCTAATTCAATCGTTGTGGCCAGTCCTATTCCTGAATTGGCACCCGTAATTAACGCTCGTTTTGCTGTCATGAGTACGCTCCTCCCAATTACATCTTTTTTCTAGTGTATAAGATAAGAAGATACGTCGTCCACTTCTAGCTTTTTCTTTTATTTCTTTCATGTTTTAAAAAAGTGCGTGAAATGTGCACAGGGGAGAAAATGTTGCACAAAGGTCAATATTTTACACCCTACTTGTCAATTAAAGCGGTTTCATAAATAGCGGAATTCGCTAAAATAAGACATAGGGAGGTGCTAGTAAGATGAATAGCCAAAGTAAATTACAGGAGACAGAATATGTTCCTTTAGAGCAAGAACTTAAAAGAGAACCATCCATTAATACGAAAAAACGTAAAAATTTGAAAAATGCAGGTTTATTTGCTCTATTTGTAGGGCCCGCACTTTTAGCGTTTTGTGTGATTGTACTTATACCATTTTTTACAGGGATTTATTATTCATTTACAGACTGGAACGGAGTAAACGGTACGATTAACTGGGTGGGACTTGATAACTTTAAGTACTTGTTCACCGAAGATAAGCAGTTTCAGCAATCGTTTTGGATTACAACCAAATACACGGTCGTGGCGATTATCTTAACAAACGTGGTCGGATTTGTGTTAGCGATTCTGGTTACTCAAATGTTAAAAACACGAAATATTTTACGTACAGTTTTCTTTATGCCGAATTTAATTGGCGGACTTTTACTAGGATTTGTATGGCAGTTCATTTTCGTAAAAGGATTTGCATCTATCGGACAAATCACGGGGATTTCGCTTTTTGAACTTCCTTGGTTAGGAGACGCGAAAACAGCATTTTGGGGCATCGTGATTGTAAGTGTATGGCAAGGGGCAGGTTATATCATGCTTATTTACACAGCAGCACTGCAAAACGTACCGCAAGAGCTGATTGAAGCAGCAAAAATTGACGGAGCAAGCAGATGGCAAATTCTTCGTCACATTACAATTCCAATGGTAGCGCCGGCAGTAACGGTTTGTTTATTCTTAACGATTTCATGGTCATTCAAAGTATTTGATGTCAACTTATCATTAACAAACGGTGGCCCATTTAAATCAACAGAAATGTTAGCGCTTAATATTTATACAGAAGCATTTGTTAATAACAGATACGGTTTAGGTGAAGCAAAAGCCTTAATTTTCTTCATCGTCGTAGCAGCCATTACAATTATTCAAGTAACATACACCAAGAAGAAGGAGGTTGAATCGTGATGGGAAACAAATATACGAGCAAAACCTTTATTGTTGAAATTTTAGCGGTCCTGCTTGGATTGGTATTCTTGGTTCCATTTTATTACGTGCTTTCAAACTCGTTAAAGTCATTTGCTGAAATTTTATCAAACACATCGGCACTGCCGACAACGATTCAGTTTCAAAACTTTGTCAACGCATTCAACCAAATGAATTACTTAAAGGTGCTTAGCAACTCGCTAATCATTACAGTCATCAGTAATGCAGTTCTAGTAATCTTCTGTTCAATGGCAGCTTACATGCTGGTTCGAACAAAGAAAAAAATCAGCAGCATTATCTTTATGGCATTCGTAGCGGCAATGGTTATTCCGTTTCAATCGATCATGATTCCACTTGTAAAAGTAGCAGGAAACTTAAATCTGTTAAACAGCATCTGGGGTATTGTGATCATGTATTTAGGCTTCGGTTCTGGTATGACGATTTTCTTGTACCACGGATTTATTAAAGGAATTCCAGTCGAGCTAGAAGAAGCGGCAATCATCGATGGATGCTCACGTCTAGGCGTATTCTGGAGAATTGTATTTCCGTTATTAAAGCCAATTACAGTAACCGTAGTCATCTTAAACAGCCTATGGATTTGGAATGACTTCTTACTTCCGTCTCTTGTTCTGCAAGATCCTGAACTAAGAACGATTCCGCTTGCTACATTCTTCTTCTTTGGTCAGTATACAAAGCAGTGGGATCTAGCACTAGCAGCACTTGTGATCAGTATTATCCCGCTATTAATCTTCTTCTTTGCAATGCAAAAACACATTGTTAAAGGAATTACAAGCGGTTCAATTAAATAATGGAAGCGGCAACAGGGCTGGTTTTGAGGCTGAGGCATCAAAGCCAGCAGCAAATAGGGAGGAACGGAAAATGGCATTTAAAATGAAAAAATGGCCTTTAGCGGCAGGTGTTTTATCGGCTACGCTGTTATTTTCAACGGCATGCTCAAACGAAAGCGCATCAGGTAATAAAAAAAGCGGCGGAGATCAAGTAGTAGTAGATGTCTTTCAAGGAAAAGTAGAAATTGCAGATCAGCTAAAAGCTCTAACTGATCAATATACAAAAGAACATCCAAACGTAAAGTTCAATATCCAAACGGTCGGTGGAGGAGCTGACGGTGCAGCAGCTTTAAAAGCGCAGTTTGCTTCGGGTAATGCACCTGACCTTTTCACAAACGGCGGATATCAAGAGGCAAAAACGTGGAAAAATAAATTAGAAGATTTATCGGATCAGCCTTGGATTGATGACGCGTACGAAAACACACTTACACCAATGACGATGGACGGTAAAGTATATGGACAGCCGATCAGTCTTGAAGGCTATGGATTTACATATAACAAAAAACTGTTCAAAAAAGCAGGCATTAAAGAGCTTCCAAAAACGTATTCAGAATTAGAAGCAGCGGCTAAAAAGCTAAAAGCTGCCGGCATTACGCCATTTTCTATCGGCTATGGCGAGTGGTGGGTGCTTGGAAACCACGGCTTAAATATTCCATTTGCCAGTCAAAAAGATCCGGATGCATTTATTAAAGGGTTAAATGACGGCAGTACGAAAATCGCAGGAAACGAGCAGTTCAAACAGTATGTAAAGCTGCTTGATTTAACAGTGAAATATGGAAACAAAAATCCGTTAACGACGGACTACAACACGCAAGTAACGAAATTTGCGAACGGTGAAGCAGCGATAATTCAGCAAGGAAACTGGATTCAGCCAATGCTTGATAAAATTACGCCGAACATGGATGTAGGTATTCTACCTATGCCGTTAAGCGACGATGCAGCTGTATCTGACAAGCTTGCAATCGATGTTCCAAGCAACTGGGTTATTCACAAACAAGCACCGGCGGCAGATAAAAAAGCAGCAAAAGACTTCTTAAATTGGATGGTCACATCTAAAGAAGGCCAAAAAGCGCTAGTAGAAGACTTCAAGTACATTCCAGCTTTTAAATCAATTGAAGCAAAAGACATCGGACCTTTAGGTGAAGAGCTTCTTAAATATTCTAAGGATCAAAAAACGCTTCCTTGGGAATGGACAAAATTCCCTGAAGGTGTAACGCAAAAATTCGGAGCGGATGTACAAGAATACATCGGCGGCCAAACGTCTGAAGATGAGCTATTAAAATCATTGGATAAAAGATGGGCTGAGTTGAAGTAATGGAAAAGACAACCTTGTGGTTGTCTTTTTTGTGTGAGTATATACACCGGCAACATAACTCTATCTATATAAAAAGTAAAAGACGACCAAATCTATGTTTCATGCCAATTTCTGTGTTATCACTTAACTTCTCGGCCAAAGCATAACCGCTACGCCAATTAGACACACAAGCCCGCCAATCCAATCGTATGTATCGGGCATTTTTTTATCAACCCACCACGTCCAAAACAAGCTTAAAACAATAAAAATACCCCCGTAAGCTGCATATACACGCCCAAAGTCCGGGAACGACTGCCACGTAGCAATGACGCCGTACAGCACCAAAGCGATACCGCCCAGCAGCCCTAACCAGCTTGAAGCTCCTTCACGCAGCCACTGCCAAATCAGATAGCCGCCGCCAATCTCAGCAAGACCCGCTAAGATAAAAAGAAAAATCGCTTTAATCATAAAATATACTCCTTATTGCATCATTTCGTCTCTTTATTCTATCTTACTTTTTTATTTTGATGAATCACTAGTTCGCATTACATAAGTGTACTGGAAAGCATTCCTTTATCAATTTGTCTTCAAACCTGCTAAACTATTAATAGTATGAATTCATATAAAGCTTTTGTAAGAGTATAGAGATTCATTCAATCATTGACGCTCAGCGCACTTTTACAAAAGCTAGAGGCTAGTAGTAAATGGACTATATAAAAGAAGGAAACGTTTAATAGTATAAAGCAGTAAAAAGAATGCAGATATAGGGGTTTGGTAAAATGAGTTTAGATAATAAAGTGATACGCATTGAGCTGCCTACACCATTTCCGATTGGACCGGTCAATGTATTTTTATTAAAAGCAGAAAAGTTAACGTTAATTGATGCAGGTATGAAAACAAAAGAAGCGTGGAGCGTTTTTGAAGAGGAACTACGTAAAGAAGGATATGAAGTAACAGACATTGAACAAGTTATTCTTACTCATCAGCATCCGGATCACACTGGATTTTTAGAATGGCTGCCGAGTGATATACCGGTTTACGGTCATAAGCTTGTTGAGCCTTGGATTTACCAAGATGAAGAGTTTGTTCAGCAGCATAGCGAGCTATACCGTAATTTTCTTATGGAGTTTGGAGTCAGTGATGATGTAATGGAAGAATGGCTTCGTAAAGCAACGGCTGCGATTCAAGTGTATTCACCTAAAGGTCAGAAGCTAGCGGGTTATTTAAAAGAAGGAGATACACTTCCGTATGCAAGTGAGTGGGAAGTAATTGAAACGCCGGGACATTCCTTGAGTCAGCTGATGTTTTACAATCGCAAAGAAAAGGTGGCGTTTGGCGGAGATCATATTTTGCCAAAAGTACCGTCAAATCCATATTTAGAGCCAACTATTCAAAATCCTAAGCCAACGCCGCTATTGGACTACTTAGCGTCTCTTGAAAAAACGTTGAACTACGACATTGATTTGATTTACAGCGGACATGGTGAACCGCTTAGTGACATTCATTCTTTAATTATGGAACGTATTCAAAAGCAGCATAAATGGGCGCTGCGCGTGTTACAAGCGATGGGTGAAGGAAAGAAAACAACGCTTGAAGTAAGCGCAGCTTTTTTCCCGGATATGTATCAAAAAGCACCCGACTTTATTTTCTCAGAAGTGTACGGCCAGCTTACGTATCTAGAGAAAGAAGGATACGTTGAATTAACAAAAAATGAGGACGGCGTCTTGCTGTGGGAAGCTATACGTGTGCTTGTTCCTCAGTCATAATATAAAAAAACCAGCTTCTTTAAAGAAGCTGGTTTTGTCTGCTTATAGTGAATGCAAGCGCTCAATGCGTTTTTCAAGCGGCGGGTGAGTAGAAAATAAGCGTGAGAACTTTTCTTTACCGCTAATTTTAAAAGCGGCAATTGATTTTTGACGGTCATCTACTAATGAAGTAGTATGACGAAGCGATTCTAACGCATAAATCATTTTTTCTTTACCGCCGAGTTTAGCTGCAAGCTCATCGGCTTTGAATTCACGTCTTCTTGAATGCCAGAAGATAATTGGGCTGCTTAAGATACTAAAGAGAATCTCAAATACAATCGATGTAAGGAAATAAACAACCATCGTAAACTCTTCTCGAACAAAGTTTGACACCGCTTTGGCTACTAAACGAGAGAAGAAGATAACGAATGTATTTAATACTCCTTGCAGAAGCGTAGTTGTGACCATATCACCGCTTTTAATATGCGCTATTTCGTGAGCGATAACGCCGCTGATCGCATCGCGGTCCATGCGTTCAAGCATTCCGCTTGAAACGGCAACAAGTGAGCGTCTTTTACTTGGCCCTGTTGCAAAAGCGTTAACTTCTGCTGAGTGATAAATTCCGACCTGAGGCATTTTTCTTAATCCTGCAACAGATGCAAGTCGGTGCGTTTCTTCTAGAACAAATCGTTCGTATTCACCTTGAGGGGAACGTTCATCAATAACTTGAACACCCATCATCCACTTTGCCATCACGCGGGACATCATAAGAGAAATAATCGCGCCGCTGAAGCCGGCAATTACACTAAATGCCAGCAGGCCGCCGTAACCGCTGCTTCCCATATAGCTTTGAACACCTAATAAAGATGTAATCGTTGTGATTGTAATTAATACTAAAATATTAATGAAAATAAACAGTGAAATTCGTTTTAGCACAAGTCTTCCTCCTTTAACTAATACGTGCATGATAGGTATACGGTTAGTAGAGAGAAAAGGTTTCATTTATTTATTCAAAATTACTAAAAAGATTACTATGTTAAGTGATTTAATAAAACAGTAAATAAATGTTTGTGCATTTACCATAAATAGGTTATTATAAGTGATATAAAGCTATCTTGTTTTGCAAGATAGCTTTGCTTTAAAAACGTATCTTGTATAACAAGATAGTGAAAAGGAAGAAATAAATATGTCTTTGAGAAGTCAATTATTAAAAGGAATCTTAGAAGGGTGTATCTTATCAATTATTCAAAAAGAAACGGTTTATGGCTATGAGCTATCGCAGAAGCTTCAACAATACGGATTAAATGATGTGAGTGAAGGTTCCATTTACCCAATTTTACTACGTCTTCAAAAGGAGGGATTAATAAAAGGGGAAATGAAGGCATCGCCTTCGGGTCCTAAACGAAAGTACTATCATCTTACGGCATCTGGTGAAAACGCATTATGTGAAATCCAAGACGAATGGATAAACATTCAAAATCCTGTAGATAAACTGTTGAATAGGAGTTTTTACGATGAACGCTAAAGAATTGATTAAACTAAATAATAAGAAGCGAAAAGGGCTGACCAAGGAAAACGAAGAGTACTATGATAAGATGCTTGTTTACATTCGAACGAATGTTTCAGTTTCTGAACAGCAGGCTGAGGAGCTATTAATAGAACTTTTGGATCACCTTATTGATGCACAAGCGGAAGGGAAGGGTGCCGCAGAGATTTTTGGAGAGAACATTAAGAATTACTGTGATGAAATGATTAAGCAATTACCTAAAGAACCGTTGAAAAGTACTGCTTTTTTTATAGGCTTTTTATTGTTACAGCTAGCAAGCTTAATGGCCATAGTAAGTGGAATAGGAGATATCGTTGTACATTATTTTAAGGACAGCAGCCAGACAGTTTATGTAGGAACAGCACTAATCACTCTTGGTATAGTTGCTGTTATTATTTCTCTTGACGTTTTTCTGTTTTTAAAATGGATACAAAAATCTGTTTATAAAATAACAAATAAGATCAAGGACTTCTTCCTGCTATTTGTCTTAATTTTTGTTTCTCTCGCAGGTATGGTTTTCTTGCCAAAGCTTATTCCGCCTTTTGGATATGCAATTGAAGCTGGTGGTTTCTTATACTTAACCGTTGGGGCCGCAACGCTAATCGTTTTAAAGTGGTTGAATAGTAAATATCAAATTACAAAATGAGATACAAGCAGTAGCGGAACGTATGATTTACTTTATAACCAAGAACGTTTTTTCGAAAAATTTTATAATTTACGTCTATCTTGGGACAAGGCGTACTAAAATAATTAAAAAAGGTGTTCAAATCATGAACACCTTTTTGTTGAAAATATTTAAAGATTAATAGTAACTTTGTTACGTTTAAAAATTAACCTTAGGTTCTGTACCCAATTTAATGCGCTTGAAGTTTTTAATATGCTTCCACGTAATAAAAACAAAAATAATGGCTGCAAATACCATCAATACTACATCGCCTACATAGATTGATGCTAAAAAGGCAACCAATGCGCCAATAGGTGAAGATAAGGATACGTATTTAGAAATTTTGAGAGAAATTAAAAAAGCTAGAATCCCTAGAATGAAAGCTAATGGTGAAAATGCAAGGAATACACCAGCGGCAGTTGCTACAGATTTTCCTCCTTTAAACCTTGCAAAAACCGGATAGCTATGTCCAAGGATAGCGATAAATCCAGGGACAAGCATATGCAAGTGACTATTTATAATAAGCGGTAAACAGACAGCTAGCGAGCCTTTTGCTATATCGCCGATCAATACTATAATACCTGCTTTCTTTCCTAAAGTGCGAAAAGTATTAGTAGCTCCTAAGTTACCGCTTCCGTGCTTGCGAACATCGGTTTTGTAAAAGCCCTTTCCAATCACTAAAGCAAAAGGAATTGATCCAATTAAATAAGCTAATAAGATAATTATGGCGTTTGTTAGTACGTTCATTGTTGGCACCTCAAATTGTGTTGTTAGTATTCATTAAAATATAAATGCGGTAAAAGCAGTCTTTTGTATGGCTAAAGGTTTCTAGTTTTTTCGGCAGAGTTTTTGTAAATTCAATTGGATTTTTAGTGGGATAACCCAATGACTTTTAGTATGTTAAGATATTTTTGAACTTCCAAGTCTTGATACGTATTAGTATAGATTGATATGTCTATTATGAATATGTAAAAAGAAGAAAAGAGGAGAAACGAAAAGGCAAAAATAAAAAACTTGTAATACAATTTTAAAAATATAACATAAATATTTAAAGGTTAAAAGATATTTTGGGTATATTGTATTAGAAAAAAGCGTTTTGATCATTTTTTATGAAAAACAAGACAAAAAAATTAACAAATCAAAAAAAATATAATAAAATGTAAAACAGTGTTTCGAAATATTAACTTCTTAAAGTTGAAAGGGGTTCTGCACTTGTTGTGGACAGATATCAAAGAACGAGAAGTAGTTATGTACAAAAACTGCCAGGCGAAAATTTTAGAAAAAAAAGGACCGAATAAAATAGTCGTTCGCAATCTAGAATTCCCGGAAAAAGGCGATTGGATATCAGCCGAGCTTGATTTTGAGGCCGTCGAAAAATTTGAGAAGAGTCGATAACACTAATACGAAAAACATTTTACAATAACTCTATTTATCATATAAGAAAAAGCCGAGCTTAAATTTTGAGTTCGGCTTTTTTGTTTATGTCTAATTAGTTCTTTTTACGAAGAGCTCCTCATCATCACATTTAAAACGACGCCTTTTTCTCTTATTCATTTTCCACTATTAAACTAGTCTCATATAAAACATATTTTTATGCGGGACTATCGGTTTATTTTTAGCGCGCGTGTTTTTGCCACTTATTTCATATACCAGCGTTCAGAAACAAAACTTCTGTGCATACATTGAAGACAAAGGGGGAGGATACAATGGGAAAAACAAGTCGTATATTGAAATGGGTCAGCGGAGGATTAGAGGCTCTTTGGGGAATTCCACTCCTGGGAGGCACCTTGGTTATAAGCCTAGCCTACACGCCGCTTATTCTAATGCTCGCATTGCACGTCGTGGGTTTAGTATTTGCGATTAAAACAAACAAAGTTCGGACAGGGCATATCATGGGAATTGTCTGTTCCGCTATTGCGTGGATTCCGGTTGTCGGCATGATCATGCATATTTTAACGGCTATTTTCTTGCTTATAGAAGCAGCCAAAGATAACGAACCATCTGAAGACGCAGCATAAAAGAAAAGCCGCCTGATTTTTAGGTGGTTTTTTTGTGTTTACTAATAAAGACTTGGAGGGTCTCTTGTTTTGGAAAATCCTTTTTATGTTAGAATATTAGAAGTATTTTTTAAAAAAGGGGGTAAACACAATAAAGAAAGTATATGAAATGAAAAAAAGACAGTTTACAGCAGGACTTATATTAGTAGCTCTTGTAAGTTTTATATTTTTACTATGGAGTAAAGGGTGGCTAATTCCAAATGCGATAAGTGCAAACCGCTATGACGTAAAAGGCGTAGACGTATCTTCTTATCAAGGGGAAATTAATTGGAACGTGCTGAGTAAACAAGATATTCAGTTTGCTTTTATTAAAGCAACCGAAGGAAGTTCATTTCAAGACCCTTTGTTTAACCAAAACTGGAGACAAGCAAATCGGAAAAACATGCGAATCGGAGCTTATCATTTTTTTAGTTACGATAGTAAAGGTGAAGCACAAGCGGTTAATTTTATTAAAACGGTTTCTCTTAAAAATAATGATTTGCCTCCCGTGATTGATGTTGAATTTTACGGAGATAAAACACAAAACCTTCCGTCTCAGAAACATGTATACAAAGAGCTTTCTAGTATGATTAAACGTCTTGAATCTCATTATGACAAGCGCATCATTCTTTATACGACGCCTAAAGCGTATGACTTGTATATTAAGAACAGATATCCCGAGTGTGATATTTGGATTCGCGACGTTGTGAAAAAGCCTACTCTTGAAGAGCAGAAAGAATGGGCGTTTTGGCAGTATACGGACAAAGGGCGGTTAAGCGGCTATAAAGGTAAAGAAACGTTTATTGATTTAAATGTGTTTAACGGAAACAAAGCAGAATTTGAAAGATACTAGTTTACTAGAAAGGTGAGAGACGGAGGAAAAAATAATGCCTACTTATAACAAGCTAGTGCGAGATAAAATTCCCACAATTATTGAACAAAGCGGAAAATCCTTCAAATCACGCGTGCTGCAGCGAGAGGAGTATCAAGACGAGCTGACGAAAAAGGCAAAAGAAGAGCTTCAAGAATACATAGAAGCCCAAACGCATCAAGAGGCTATTGAAGAGCTCGCGGATTTACTGGAAGTTATGCACGCGTTAGCAGCTGTGCACGGGGCAACGCCGGAACAGCTTGAGAAAGTGCGTGAGGAGAAGGCCAAGAAGCGTGGGAAGTTTGATAATCGGGTTTATTTAGTTGAAACAGAGGATGTATAGCTCGGTGGTTTTTTAGCTTAAACTGGTCACCATCACCCCTTAGTATTTCTCTTTTCATCTCCGTTATAAAATCCCCTCTTGAAATTTTGTTCGCCAAACAAGTAAACTAAAGACATAAGTTTGGTAAAATTGGGATAAGAAATTCATGAGGTAAGGGAGAACAAGGCGATGGAGATGGATCAAGAGAAATTTAATAAAGTGATTGAAGCGGCAAGGATGTATTATATTCTTGATTATAATCAAAGTGAAATTGCAAAAAAGCTTGGTGTATCAAGGCCTACGGTTTCTCGATTGCTGCAGACAGCAAAAGAAGAAGGCATTGTTCAGATTAAAATTGTGGATTCATCTATCAATAGTGAAAAATTGTCTTCTCAGCTTGAACAAAAATTCAATTTAAAAAAAGCAATCGTCACACCGGTGCCTCAATATGAAAATCACATTATTAAAAGTCATCTAGGCGTGGCAGCAGCTGACTATCTCTATGACATCGTAAAAGATGGAGACATTATTGGGGTGACGTGGGGAACAACTCTTTATCAAGTGGCCATCGATTTAAAACAAAAGTATGTGAATGACGTGCAGGTTGTGCAGTTAAAAGGCGGAGTAAGCCATTCGGAAACGAGCACGTATGCTTCTGAAATTATGTACTTATTTGGAAAGGCATACAATACGCCTCCTATGCACCTTCCTCTGCCTGTGATTGTCGATCACGTGGTAGTTAAAAAAGCAATGGAAACTGATCGTCATATTAAGCGCATTTTAGATTTAGGCAAACAAGCCAATATTGCCGTATTTACTACGGGACCCATTAAAACCGATTCGCTGCTTTTTCAGCTTGGCTACTTTTCCGAACAAGATGTAGAGATGATTTCCTCGCGAGCAGTGGGAGACATTTGTTCACGCTTTTTTGATAAAGATGGACAAATTTGCAATGAAAGCCTGGACGAACGGACGCTTGGACTTGATTTGGAAGAACTGAAGAAGAAAGAGTACGCCATTTTAGTAGCTGGCGGCGATCAGAAAATTGACAGTATTTACGGAGCGCTGCAAGGGAAATTTGCGAATGTGCTCGTTACTGATCAGTTTACGGCGCGCTTTTTGTTGGATAAACAAGAGTAAAGGAGATGAAGGCGCTGTTTTTTCAAGAGCAAAAGCTTCATCGGATTTAAATAATAGAAGACGTTATATCCTATTCTGCAGCATCTCTGCAGGCACAGCGAAACCGGTATCCTTTTCAAGCAGACGCTTTAAAAGACGGAGTGATTGCCAAAGGAACCACGGGCTATATTATTAAACGGTGGGGAAGAATGTACTTTTCTCCTGATGCTAATCAAAAAGGAATTGAACGATTTACGCCGCCTGATCAGCCATATGTATTAATTCCTTATAAAAAGGTAAAGAATAAGTACCGAATCATGTTGTCATTTGTGATAAAAGCTGAAAAATAAGGGAAGACTTCCGAGTGCGGAAGTCTTTTTTTATTCACTAAAACAGCGGCTATAAATATTTTTGAACAAATGTAAATATATATGTTTACAATTGTTCAAAGCTATTATATAGTAAGGGTGTAAGTTGTTGAAAACGTTTTAGTGGATGCACAATATGCAGATACTTTTAGGGGGAAAACGTCATGAGAATGGTTGACTTAATTGAAAAAAAACGTAATGGACATGAATTAAATAAAGCTGAAATCGATTTTATTATCGAAGGTTATACAAAAGGGGATTTACCTGATTATCAGTTATCGGCATTTGCGATGGCGATTTACTTTCAAGGAATGACGCAAGAAGAACGCGTAAATTTAACGCAAGCAATGGTTGAATCAGGCGATCAAATCGACTTATCAAAAATTGAAGGTATTAAAGTAGACAAACACAGCACAGGCGGCGTAGGCGATACAACAACACTTGTATTAGGACCTTTAGTAGCTGCAGTTGATGTACCGGTTGCCAAAATGTCTGGCCGCGGCTTAGGACATACTGGCGGTACGATCGATAAACTTGAAGCAGTGCCTGGCTTCCACGTTGAAATTACAAATGAAGAATTCATTCGTTTAGTAAACACAAATAAAATTGCGGTTATCGGTCAAAGCGGAGACTTAACGCCAGCGGATAAAAAACTTTATGCGCTTCGTGATGTAACAGCAACGGTTGATTCGATTCCGTTAATTGCAAGCTCGATTATGAGTAAGAAAATCGCAGCTGGAGCAGATGCAATTTGCCTGGATGTAAAAACTGGGAACGGCGCGTTTATGAAAAAGCTTGAAGATGCTGAAGAATTAGCAAAAGCAATGGTTGAAATCGGAAAAGGCGTAGGTCGAAACACAAAAGCAATCATTTCCGATATGAGCCAGCCTCTAGGTTTTGCGGTTGGTAATGCGCTTGAAGTGAAAGAAGCTATCGACACGTTAAAAGGCGAAGGACCTGAAGATTTAACAGAGCTTTGCTTAACGTTAGGAAGTCACATGGTTGTACTTGCTGAAAAAGCAAACAGCTTAGACGAAGCTCGTGCAATGCTTCAAGAAGTAATTAAAAACGGAAAAGCACTAGAATCATTCAAAACATTCTTAAGCGCACAAGGCGGAGACGCTTCTGTTGCAGACGATCCGTCTAAATTACCGGATGCAGCGCACAAAATTGAAGTGCCAGCAAAAGAAGATGGATACATTTCAGAAATCGTTGCAGAAAAAATCGGCGTAGCAGCAATGAAGCTAGGTGCAGGACGCGCAACAAAAGAATCTGAAATCGACTTAGCAGTTGGTATCATGCTTAATAAAAAAGTTGGAGATTCAGTGAAAAAAGGCGACTCTCTTGTTACCATCCACAGCAACAGCGAAGATGTACAGGAAGTAATGGATATCGTTTATGATTCTTACAGCACGGTTGCTGAAAAAGTGGAAGCTCCGACGTTAATTTATAAAGAAATTCATTAAGAAGTAGAGAGGAAGAACAAAATGAGTCAAAACATTACGGGAATTATTGATCATACATTATTAAAAGCAGATGCAACAGAAGAGCAAATTACGGTTTTAGCACAAGAAGCAAAAGAATATTCATTCGCTTCGGTCTGTGTAAACCCAACGTGGGTAAAAAAAGCAGCTGAGTTATTAAAAGATGCTCCAGAAGTAAAAGTATGTACGGTAATCGGCTTCCCTCTTGGAGCTACTACTTCAGCAGTGAAAGCATTCGAAACAACAAATGCAATCGAAAACGGTGCAGACGAAGTAGATATGGTGATCAACATCGGCGCGTTAAAAGATAAAAACTATGACCTAGTGCAAAGCGATATTCAAGCAGTAGTAGATGCTGCAAAAGGCAAAGCGCTAGTAAAAGTAATCATTGAAACATCTCTTTTAACTGACGAAGAAAAAGCAAAAGTTTCTGAGCTAGCTGTAAAAGCTGGAGCTGATTTTGTTAAAACGTCAACGGGCTTCTCAACAGGAGGCGCAACGGTAGAAGACGTAGCGCTTATGAGAAAAACGGTGGGACCAGATGTAGGTGTAAAAGCTTCTGGCGGCGTTCGCGGCTTAGAAGATGCAAAAGCAATGATTGAAGCAGGTGCAACACGTATTGGTGCAAGCTCTGGCGTATCAATTGCAAAAGGTCAATTAAGCAACTCTGATTATTAATAAATGACAGCAGGTTAGTACTAACTAACCTGCTGTAAACTAAGCAAAGGATGATGACGGTGGAGCCAAAACGATTAATAGATGAAGCAATCGCAGCAAGCAAACAAGCACATGTACCGTATTCTCATTTCCATGTTGGTGCAGCTCTTTTAACAACCGATGGAAAGATTTATCGTGGATGCAATATTGAAAACGCTTCCTATGGATTGACGAACTGCGCTGAGCGAACGGCAATCTTTAAAGCTGTTTCAGAAGGGGACAAGCAGTTTTCAGCTATTGCAGTTGTAGGAGATACGGACGGACCAATTTCTCCTTGCGGTGCATGCAGACAAGTATTAGCTGAGTTCTGTGATGATCACACACAAATTATCTTAGCAAACCTAAAAGGAGATTTTGTGATTACAAACATCAACGAAATCTTACCGGGCTATTTTTCATCAAAAGACTTACAAAAATAAGTAAGCAGTGGAGGATACTATGAAATATTTAATTGGCATCTTAGGGTTACTCGTTGTCTTTGGATTAGCGTATCTTGCAAGTAATAACCGCAAAGAAATCAAATATAAACCAATCGTCATTATGGTTGTGATTCAAGTTCTTTTATCAGCTTTACTTCTAAATACAAAGTTTGGCTTGATTATTATTAATGCAATTGCCAGCGTTTTTGGAAAGCTGCTTTCATATGCAAATGAAGGGGTAGAGTTCGTATTTGGAGGCATCGCGAATAAAGGATCAATGCCGTTTTTCTTAAACGTCCTGCTTCCAATCGTTTTTATCTCTGTCTTGATTGGGATTTTGCAGCACTTTAAAATTCTTCCTTTCATTATGAAATGGATTGGTTTAGTTCTCAGCAAGATTAACGGAATGGGAAAATTAGAGTCTTATAACGCAGTAGCTTCTGCGATTGTAGGTCAGTCAGAAGTATTTATTACCGTTAAAAAGCAATTAGACAAACTGCCGCCAAACCGTTTATATACGCTTTGTGCATCAGCTATGTCGACTGTTTCAATGTCAATTGTCGGTGCTTACATGACAATGATTGAACCAAAATACGTAGTAACAGCAATTGTGATCAACTTATTTGGCGGATTTATTATTTCTTCTATCATTAACCCTTACACAGTAACGGATCAAGAAGATATTTTAGAAGTACAAACTGGTCATAAACAAACGTTCTTCGAAATGCTTGGCGAGTATATTATGGATGGATTTAAAGTAGCGATTATCGTAGGTGCGATGCTAATTGGTTTCGTTGCGCTAATGGCTGCGATTGATAACGTGTTTGAAATGTTATTTGGTCTGTCATTCCAGCATCTGCTTGGCTATGTGTTTGCACCGTTTGCATTCATTATGGGTGTTCCTGCTTCAGAAGTAGTAGCAGCGGGTGGAATTATGGCAACAAAACTTGTAACAAATGAATTTGTGGCAATGATGAGCCTGTCGGATATGGCTTCAACATTCAGTGCTAAAACGCTTGGAATTGTATCCGTATTCTTAGTATCATTTGCTAACTTCTCATCAATTGGAATCGTGTCAGGAGCTGTTAAAGGCTTAAGCGAAAAGCAAGGAAATACAGTAGCGCGCTTTGGTCTTCGTTTACTGTACGGAGCTACGCTTGTAAGCATACTGTCAGCGATTGTTGTCAGCTTCATTTTATAAGTGTAATAGAAATGGAAAGAAAAGCAGTTTCCTTTTTAAAAGGAATTGCTTTTTCTTTTTTACATGTAAACCACAACTCCGCACATCCTAAAGAAAAACATCGACGCAGAGGAGGACAAGAAAAGCAGGGGGCTTTTCTTACTGAAAAATGGATCAAATTGGACTGTTGCTGTCAGGTGCAGCGTTATTTTTAAACGGACTCATGCTGCTTGGAAAAGCAGATGAAAAAAACGTAGGCGTATTCAACTTGTTTGTCGGAGCTTTTCAAGTTATTGTTCCGTTTTATTTAATTATTACGTCAGATCAAAGCAACTGGATTTTGTATGAAAGAACGGCGATTTTTTTATTTGGCCTTACGTATTTGTATGTAGGGGTGACGGTATTAAAAGGAATGCAGGGAACAGGACTTGGCTATTACTCGCTTTGGGTATCGATTATCGCTTTAGTGTACGTGACCGTTTCTCTTGTTCATTATCATGACGTAGTTAACGCTATTACATGGATTCTTTGGTCGTTTTTATGGTTTTTATTTTATGTGCTTAATACGAGCAAAAAAGATGTATCTGCATATGTGGGGAAAGTAGCGATTGTACAGTCGTGGGTGACGTTAACGATTCCAGCGCTGTTTTCACTAACAGGCGTATGGGGAAATAAGGATATGTACAATATGTGGGGAATCGTGCTGGTAGCTTCCATCATTTATTTTGTATATCTAGGGTATCGACTATTCTTTTCTCAGCCGCAAAAAATGATTTTAAAATAAGTATTTACAAAAAATAGATAATAATGGTAAGATGTTAGAAATTAAATGCCGTGAAGAGAAAAGTAGACAGCGCGTATTCTTAGCAGAGAGCTCCGGAAGCTGAAAAGGAGCAAGAGAAACGCTGTTGAAGCAAGCCTCTGAGCAGCGCATTGGATCTAACGTGATAGTGCGACGGCTGCTTCCGTTACAAAGCTAGAGTATAAGCGAAAGCCGTACTCGATAAGGTTTATATGGCGACATATGAACAAACTAGGGTGGCACCGCGATTAATAATCTCGCCCCTAAGACACATGTCTTGGGGGTGGGATTTTTTTATTGACTGTAATCAATAATGGAGCGGAGGCCTTTGTTTTATGAAAAATAAGCTGTTGTCTTGGAAATACCCGTTTTTATTACTGTTTGGAATTGGCACTAGCAATATCGGCGACTGGATTTATTTAATCGCCTTAAATTTACTGATGCTTGATATGACGAATTCGCCGCTTGCAGTTTCAGGGCTATACATGATAAAACCGCTTGCTGCGCTATGTACAAACATATGGTCTGGAAGCTTAATTGACCGCATGAACAAACGGAAGCTTATGATGTTTTTAGATTGGATGCGCGCCGGGATTATTGCTTGCCTTCCGTTTTTCTCATCCATCTTTGTCATTTATACGCTGGTGTTTATCATCAGTATGGCAAGTTCAATGTTTCGGCCGGCATCGATGGTCTATATCACAAAGCTTATTCCACATGAAAAACGAAAAAGATTTAATTCGCTGCGCAGTTTGATTGACTCAGGCGGTTTTCTTCTTGGACCAGCCGCAGCAGGTGCGCTATTTATGATTGGAACGCCCGCGTTTGCCATTTATACTAATGCTGCAGCGCTGGTGTTGTCAGGCGTGGTTACTCTGTTTATGCCAAACTTAGATACAAAAACAGAAGTTAAAGCAAATAAGCTTTCTGTAAACACTATTCGAGAAGACTGGAAAATGGTGTTTTGTTTTAGTAAAACAAACAAATATATTATGCCAATTTATGTGTTATTTAGTTTTTTAATGGTCATGGCTACGGCAATTGATTCGCTTGAAGTTTCGTTTGCAACAAACGTAATTAACTTGTCTGAAAGCGAGTACGGATTTTTAGTGAGCGTAGCAGGTGCAGGCATTATGATTGGTGCCGTTATTAATACACTGTTTGCTAAGAAGCTGTCGACGAACTTTCTAATAGGCGCCGGCAGTTTAGGAGTGTCGCTTGGCTATTTGCTGTATGCTTGCTCGTCTTCTTTTCAAACTATCGGAACAGGGTTTTTTAGCTTATCTTTTGCGTTAGCTTTTGCAAGTGCTGGTTTTCAAACCTTTTATCAAAACAGTATTCCCGTTGACATGATGGGTCGAGTAGGAAGTATATATGGACTGCTTGAGTCACTCCTGATCATTATCATGACTTTTTTATGCGGCATGGCTGCGCACATCTTTTCAATTCAAGGAGCTGTAATTGGTGGAAGCCTGATCATGCTTTTAAGTACGATTGTGTTGTTTTTGTGCACGTTAAAGCCGACGTTTTATAAAGTGAATTTGGTCAAAAAGCAGGGAATCTAACGCACGGGTACTAGTGGACAAATAAGCTAAGAAGCCGATAAAAAGAAATGAATACAGGATAAAGGATGAGAAAGCACAGTGAAAATGAAAGATGCGTTAAAGAAAAAAGGAATGTTTGTTAAAAAATTACCGAATCAAGGAGAACTCTTTCGGAAACGGTGGGAACATGAATTTGCAAGTGCTTTAAGCGCATCGCAAAAAAAGAAAATTTATATGGACCAGTTCTTGTGGCATGCATTTAGCTATGAAAAGCTCCCTTGCTTACAAGGAGAACAAGCGATTCAAGCGTTCGAACAACAAATAAAGAACGACTGTTATTTGTTGTTTGAGCATGATGAACGGGTGCTGCAGCTATCCAAATGTAAGCATCTAACAAGCGCTGATTTAAGTAAAAATACAAACATGTATTTAGAAGATTTATATGTGGTTGATGAAGATTTCACATGGACTTACGTGATTACCCATGAAAGCTCATGTGGACCTTACTTTTACCAAACATAATAAAGATAGAGCCTGCCGTGTTTATTAATATGGCGGTTTTTTTCTATAAAAGAACATTTTATTAATTAAAAGTAATTATAGTAATAAAATGGTTTTTAATCTAAAAGTTTTGGGTATTTATTGCTAAATATTATCCATCTCTCTCCTATATCTATATTACCATTTGGGATTTTTTTAAAAAATAGGATATGAAATTAATTTTTTGTATGCTAAGGCAATTACTGCTAGTAAGCTTGTCTTACAAAATTCGTTTTGGAAAAGGAGGTTTTTGTATGAAATGGTATTTACATGTACTAAAAAACTATGCAACGTTTCAAGGAAGAGCAACGCGTAAAGAGTATTGGATGTTTGTCTTATTTAATTTTATTATGTGGTGTGTGCTTTCAGCTATTGAACTTATAACAGATATGCCTCCGTTTTTGCGTATAGTTTATCTTGTTGCAGTCTTCATTCCATCTCTTGCTGTGACGGCACGCCGATTGCATGACATAGGAAGAAGCGGTTGGTGGCAGCTCATTAGTATTATTCCGATTGCCGGAGCTATTTGTCTATTAATTCTTCTTTGTCTAAGAAGTGAGTCGCAGTTAAATCGGTTTGATGTACCTAATAAAGTTGCGTAGGCTTTTAACCGTTAGCTAGTTTAATTTAATGAACAAAGAGAGGGTTTAAAATGCACTGGTATATAAAAGCGTTAAAAAATTACGCGACGTTTCGAGGAAGAGCAACGCGTACGGAGTATTGGGTGTTTACATTATTTGGTTATATCTTTGCGTTCGTTCCATATATCTTTGTTGCTATTGACTCACTTGCTTTATTTGGAGCTATTTTAGCATTCGCCTATGCAGTAGCAATGATTCTGCCTTCACTTGCAGTTACTGTTCGCCGACTGCATGATACAGGAAGAAGCGGCTGGTGGTATTTAATTAACTTTGTTCCAGTTATCGGAGGCATTTGGCTGCTTATCTTATTTTGTCAAAGAAGCGAAGTAACAGCCAATATTTACGACACAGACACGCAGGCATCTTAACCAGAGTAGTTTATTAGTTTAAAAAGTTAGTAAACTAAACGTGCGAATTGTTTCTAATTAAAAAGAGGTTGGGACAAAAGTAGTTTAGTTCGGATTTTTTCATAGTGTGATGGTGAACGTAAATTTTATGTATGTAGGTTCTTCTAGCAGTTGATTGGAGGGCAAGGCGAAGACTCCTGCGGGAAAAGCGGGACAGATGAGACCCCGCAGGAGCGCAGGCGACGAGGAGGCTCAGCGCCCGCCCGCGGAAAGCGAAGCCTTGCACGGAAATCAACGGCGGTGTCATAAGCGGTTCAGCTCATGTATCTGATTTGTTCGTCTTTAGGTTAGATTCATTTCGTTATGTCCCGGCCTCTTTTTTCATTTTCCCACACGCTGCTGGGAATTTCTTTTCGAAGAACAGGTGCAATATCACTTGCAAAGCGCTCTAGCTGTTCGCGCTGTTCTGCTTCATTTAGACCGTCTACGCTGATGCTCAGCACTTCGTTTCCATAAGCATGGTGATAGTCTATTATTTTTTCAATGATTTGCTCCGGGCTTCCTACTAAAGCAGGGCCGTGTTGAACAATCTCTTCGAGTGACGTGAACGGCGATTGATTATGTTTGGCTGCTTCCGTATTGCTAAATGCGTTATAGTACGGGCGATAGCGGCGAATCGCTTCTTCCGCTGTACTAGAAATATATAGGCTGCTCGCCCCCGAACCGACGATGGCCTTGCTTGGGTCATGCCCATAATAAGCAAAACGTTCGCGGTAATGGTCAATCAGCGCTTTATATTTAGCTTGAGGGTGGAAGGAATTAGATGAAAATAGCGGCTCTCCGTATTTAGCCGCAAGTTCTGTAGACAGCGGGCTTGACGCGCTTCCATGCCAAACGGGAATAGAAGGCTGAAACGGTCGAGGCTGAGTCGTAACGTTAGTTAAAGGCGGACGATACCGGCCGCTCCACGTGACATTTTCTTCTGTCCAAAGCTGTTTCAAAAGAGCGTATCTTTCAGCAAGAGACTCCCATTGTTCTTCTTCTGTAATGCCAAAAAGCGGATAATGACGCGGGTCATTGCCTTTTCCAATAATCAGTTCAAGGCGTCCACCCGACAGGTGATCAAGCGTTGCGTAATCTTCAGCTACTCGTACAGGATCTAAAATGCTTAGAACAGTAACGGTAGTAAGGAGACGAATGTGTGACGTTTTAGCAGCGATTGCACTTAAAACAACGGGAGGAGAAGAAGACAAAAAAGGAGCTCCGTGTCTTTCGCCGACTCCGTAAGCATCAAAACCTAATTTTTCTGCCAGCACTGCTTGATTTAACACATGCTGAAATTTTTCTTGAGCAGTTAATGTTTCTCCAGTAACCGGGTTTGGGATGTTTTGAATAAGACTAAATAAAGCAAATTTCATACGTTTTACCTCCAAAAGATAAAATGGTGGACGACAATAAAAAAAAGCAAACGTACACTCATTATCGTGTCCATTTGCCTCCAGTTGACTGGTAGATATGTAGTTTCATTGTTTTATTAGTTGTATCTTAAGCGGTAGACACCGAGCTGTCAAGATAATCTTTTTTTGAAAAACCTACTTGATTTATCGGTTAACTAGTATTATGATGTGAATAATCTTACACGAAGTAAGCCCACTGGTTAACCAGAGGCTCTTGATGAAGCAGATGCTTTATCAAGAGCCTCTTTTTATTACAAACATAGGGATTTAGGGGAGGAACGTATGAAAAAATATTGGCTGTTTTTACTTTCAATTGTAGTAGCTGTGAGCGTGGCAGGGTGCGGCACAAACGCATCTTCAAGTGCAGGAGAAAAGAAAGAAAAAGATGTTCAAACGATTGTTGTTGGAACAGGCACTCAGTTTCCTAATATTTGCTTTATTGATGATAAAGGCAAACTGACCGGCTATGATGTAGAAGTAGTAAGAGCAATCGACAAAGAGTTAAAGGATTATAAATTTGAATTTAAAACGATGGAATTTTCAAATCTGCTTCTCAGCTTAGAAAGTAATAAAATTGATATGATTGCTCATAACATGGCTCAGAACGCTGAGCGAAAGAAAAAGTTTTTATTTAATGATGAAACATATAATTATTCTCCGCTTTATGTAACAGTTCCTAAAAATCGAAATGATATTCATTCATTAAAAGATTTAGAAGGTAAAAAAATGATTGTAGGAGCTACAAGCAATGCGGCTGTCTATCTAGACAAATACAATCAAAAACACGGCAATAAAATCGATGTAGTTTACGCCGGTCAAGGTGCGGATGATGCTACCACTCAATTAAAAACAGGCCGGGCAGATGCTACGCTTGCGACCCCATTTTCCATCGATTTTAGCAATCAAGCGCTGAAATTTCAGCAAAAAACGGTTGGAGATATCGTGATTAATTCAAAAGTGTATTTTATGTTTAACAAAAAAGACGAAAAGCTAAAATCGGAAGTCGATCAGGCGATTAAAAAGCTGAAAAAAGATGGTACGTTAAAAAAACTCAGCACAAAATGGCTAGGAGAAGACTATACGGTGCAAAATTGACTATAGCAAAAAAGCAGCTGCCCATACAGCTGTTTTTTTTGTATGATATAAATCCAATAGATAGAAGAAACGATCTGCAAAGAAAACAAAAATTAGTGTATAGTAGAGCTATAAGTACTATAAAAGCAGGACCGCAGTAGGAGGCAATTCATTGATTACGGATTTACAGCGCGGAGATTTCTTTCAAAAAGGACATCGTTATCGCAGAAAACAAATTCATAAGCTTTATAAAGGACAGGAACAAAGCGAAATATCAACGCCAAAAGCGCATCCATATATTTTTATTTTCACAAAAGAAAGCGGAAGTGAATACGGAACAGGACACGGATGGAATAGAGATAAAACCTCTTTTTTCTATACGGGAGAAGGTCAAAGAGGATCGATGCAGCTCATCAAAGGCAATAAAGCGCTTCGTGAACATTTTTTATCAGGAAAAGCCGTTTACTTGTTTCACTACGTGGAGCCTGGAGTAGTCGAGTTTATTGATGAAGTGACGTATATTAATCATCAATTAGAAATTATGTGGGACTCAGACGGAGAGCTTCGTGAAGCCATTATTTTTGAACTTGAACGAAATCCTGTGATTGAGGAAAAAGCAGCAAAGCTGGATGTTTCACCTTATTCAACTGAACAGCTTCGTCATATAGCATTAGGGGAAGAAAAAAAGACAAGTGTTTATGAGCAAACGGCAGCTCTTAAACAATATGTTCACAAACGCGCAGCAGGTATTTGTGAAGCCTGCGGAGAAAGCGCGCCGTTTATCGCAAAAGATGGAAGCTCCTTTTTGCAAATGTATTATCTTTCAAAGCTGTCAGAGGGCGGACTTGCTAAGCCAAAGAACGCTGCGGCACTATGTCCCAACTGTCATAGTCGTCTACGCTACGGGAAAGATAGTGAAGTATATAAAGAAGAGCTGATTACTAAAATTAATGAAAAAGAAGCAGGAAAGAAAAATGAGTAATATCATCTTTTTTTATTTTATAAAAAACCGTCTCTAGGCAGGGCAGCTGACGAGGCGGTTTTTTTGTATGTAGAATGACTTCAAAAAATAAAGACAATAAAGCGTATAAAAATAATAAAAAAACAGATAATGAAAAACTGAAGCTTTCGTTTAAAAAATAGTAAAAGCTGGGGTGATGTGGTGTGGCAGACAAGTATGACTGCGTTATTATAGGTGGAGGAATTGCAGGACTTCAAGCCGCTATTCAGCTTGGAAGATATAAGCGCAGTGTATTGGTTATTGATTCAAACGATGGACGTTCCAATCTTTGCAAAAATTATCAAAATATATTGGGATGGCCTGAGGGAATAAGTGGGCAAACTCTAAGAGAAACGGGAAGGAAGCAAGCAAAAAGCTACGGCATTCAATTTGCAGAAGACCGTGTCATTCACTGTCAAAAAGAAATAGATGGGTTTAACGTCATCACAAACTCTGCTAACTACGAAGCAGCTACTTTACTGTTTGCGACGGGAGTAGTAGACCGGGTTCCGCCTGAACTTCAGCAAGAGCTATATCCCTGTATGGGAAAAACAGTATATGTATGTCCCGACTGTGACGGATACGAAGTAAATAATAGAAGGGTATTAGTACTAGGGTCGGGAAAAGCAGGAGCCAGTTTATCTCTTACGTTAACATATTGGACAAATGACATTACGTACATTAATCATGACAAAAAAGAGATTGGACCTTTAGCAGATACCTTGATGCAAAAGGGAATTACCTATAAAGAAGCGGCAATAAAAAAAGTCATAGCTGAAGCAGAAATGTTAAAAGGAGTCATCCTCGAAAACAATGAATTTATCTATGGAGAAAGAGGTTTTTTAGCGTTCGGAGGAAATAAAGTTCGAACAGAATTAGCCCATGAGCTCGGAGTAGAACTTCTAGAAAATCAGCACATTATCGTTAATCCGCGTACAAAAGAAACAAATGTTTCAAACGTGTGGGCAGCAGGAGACATTGTGGCTCATTCTGAACAAGTTACGGTAGCGATGGGAGAAGGTTTACAAGCCGCTATTTGGATACACAAACGCTTGTTAGAGCTTTATGAAAAATAATTGTTTTTTTATAAAAAAAGTTAAGATTGCATGTTTTGTTTCCTTTTTGTTAGGGAACTGGAAATAAAAGAAAGATAAAAAAAGATTAAAAATGAGGAGAAGGAGTGGCAAAAAAGTGGTATATAGTCAAGCAGTAAGAAAACCTGAGTTTCAACAAGCAGAATCGGAAGGGTTAAATGAAGCCATTCACGAGTACATAACTCGTCGTACACGTCACAATGCACCGGTTGTGGATGCGCTTCGATATATTATGACCATTGAACATAAGCATGAACGTATGCAGGTAGCAGCAGAGCTGTTCGGATCAGCTATTCAGCATGTAAAAAATCAAGATATTATTCAATATCTAAAAAAATGCGGAAGCTACAGAAGAATTTCTGATACGATGGAATAAAAACGTTTTCTTCGAAAAAGCGCCTTTAATGGAAAGGGGCTTTTTTTGTTTCCTCCATTTAAAAGCGAAGGCAAATACATAGAATTCTTCCAGTTTGTGCATAGTAAATGAAGCAGAATTAATTGAGGAAGAGATAGAGTTTTGTATCTGACTACGTGAATGAACATTAAAGTAGAATACAATCTTCATTTGTACAGATACCCACTCTTGAATAAATAAAGCTATACGTATGTAGCCCTAGCAGGAGGTTTAGTATATGAGTCAAGAAATACCGTTAAGTTCAAGTGAAATTGCTACTCTTTGGATGACCTATCAGCAAAAGACAATGATCCGAAGAATTTTAGAATATTTTATTGCGCACGCAGAAGATGACCAAGCAAAAGAAATTATGCAAGATACGCATATGCAAGTGGTGAACTATATTGAGGATATCAAAACGATTCTAAAAAATGAAGGGGCAGCCATACCGGTAGGATACACAGAAAAAGACGTAAATGTCGGTGTTCCTAAGCTTTATGATAAGATGTTTGATATTATGTTTCTTCGCCTTTTAAAAGAAATTAGCATGGGGCTACATACGCTTCATTTAACCATGTCCTACAGAAAAGATATGATCTCTCTATATAAAGAGCTTACCGCTTTCACGCAAAGTGGCTATGACAAATGTGTAGATTATCTACAGGAAAAAAATGTGCTTCCAAGGCCTCCAGCTGTTTCAGTACCTAAAACAGCAAAGTTTGCTGAAGGTACAGATTACATGAATGGCCTCCATTTATTTTCCAGTAAACGTGCATTAAATACTGTAGAGGTAGCACATATTTATTACGCTATTGAAAGCAACATTCTTGGCATGCAAATGATTACAGGATTCGCTCAAGTAGCAAGTGAGCCTGAAGTAAAGAAGTATTTTGTAAAAGGTAAAGAGTTAGCTAAGAAAATTGTAAGTGATTATAGCAAAATTCTTTTGGAAAGCGATATCCAAACGCCTGCGACGTGGGGAGCGAAAGCGACGGAGTCAAAAGTAGCACCTTTTTCAGATAAATTAATGATGTACTGCGTGAGTTTATTCTGCAGTTTCGGGTTAGGTAGCAATGCTTTAGGCACTGCGTTTAGCTTGCGTGGAGATCTTCCTCTTACACTTGTCAGTACGGCTAAAGACATTTTAACATACGGGCAAGACGGGGGGGAAATCATGGTCAAAAACGGATGGCTTGAGGAACCTCCAAGTATGGAAGACCGAAATGATTTAATTAAATAGAAAAAAAGCATGATGGATGAAGAAAAACTTCTTTTTTTAAAAAGAAGTTTTTTTGTGTAAAAAATGTCGTTATTTGTTCGTTTAACGGTTTGTTTTTTGAATAAAAAGGATATATAAACTATAAATTTACAATTTTATACTAAAAAGGAGTATTATGTAAATAAAATGGTATATAAAGGTATTAAAAAATTATGGGGTATTTTCTGGTCGAGCAAGCCGAACTGAATACTGGATGTTTGTGTTAGTTAACTTTGTTATTTCATTTATTCTTTCGTTCATTCAGTTTGTTATTGATAAGCCTCTTTTTCTGCCGGTTATCTATTCGTTATTGATTGCAGTCCCTTCGTTAGCGGTAGGGGCAAGAAGGCTCCACGATACGGGAAAAAGCGGATGGTGGCAGCTCATTACATTGGTTCCACTCATCGGCGGAATTTGGCTAATTATTTTATTCTGCCAGCCTAGCGATCCTAAAGAGAATCGTTTTGGTACAACGGCAAAAGCAGCATAAATAGAACTCCCCCTTACATAAGGGGGAGTTTTTTAGTGCACAGGTTCTACTATAGCACCATCATAAGCCGATTCATAAATGGCTCTTATGTCTTTTTCATGAAGAGGCAAAGGACTGCGAGCGAGAATGCGTTTTTGCTGGACGCCATCTTCGGTCAGCTTTTGTAATGCATCTTCTGGAATATCAAATCCACGAAGGGTTTGAGGAATGCCGACGTCTTTGACAAGTGACTGCAGCTGTTTTACACACTGATAAGAAGCTTCTTCTGTTGATAAAGAGTTAGCGTTTCCGCCTAGGGCTTCAAAAATATCCTGCATCTTTGCCACGCAGCTGCTGCGGATATAGCCCATCACATATGGAAGCAATACGGCGTTTGATTCACCGTGAGAAATGTGAAACTGACCGCCTAGTGGATAAGCAAGCGCATGAACACCGGCAACACCTGCGTTAAAAAAAGCAAGCCCTGCTAAATAGCTTCCGTAGCTCATCTGAGTTCGCGCTTCTTTATCTTCACCGTTTTCTACAGCGGTTCTTAAAGAAGAGCTAATCATGCGTATAGCCTTTAGTGCTAAAGCATCGGTTGCTGGATTTGCATTTACCGACACATAAGCTTCAACGGCATGAGTTAATGCATCAATCCCTGTAGCTGCCGTCACTTTAGGAGGCACGCTCAGCGTAAGCTCGGGATCTACAATTGCAGCGTCCGCAAGCAAATGGTCGTGGGCAACAACGTCTTTGGTGCTTTCAAGAGACAGGACAGAAATGTTCGTTACTTCTGAACCCGTGCCGGAGGTGGTAGGAATTAAAATTTTTGGAAGCCCTTTTTTCGTAATTTGTTTCGTGCCAGTTAAGTTCAAGTATTCTTCTACAGCTCCGTCGTGAACGGCTAAAACGGCCGTAAGCTTTGCTAAATCTAATGCGCTGCCGCCGCCAACTCCGACGACTAAATCAAATTTTCGGCTTTTTGCATAGGATACGAGTTTTTCACCAAGTGCTAAAGGCGGTTCTGGTGCCGTATCTGCATATACATCTACTTCGTATCCATTTTTGATAAGGGGAGAACTCACTTTATCTACAAGTCCAATGTCTTTTAAAACAGGATCTGTGACGATTAAAATATGAGAAGGGTGATATTTTTTTACTTCCGGAAGCAGTTGCTGAAGTGATCCCCATCCTGTATAGCTAAGAGGGGTAAAAACTAGTTTTGACACAGTCATTCTTTCTTCCTCCTATAGACGCTGTTTTGTTGGCGGTTTCAAAGATGTGGTTTTGCTTCTACGTATATTATAATGAAGTATCGCAAATTTTTCATGGAATGCAAATTAGCTGTCACGAAAAAATTGAGCTTTACTTCACAGAGGCAAAGGGTGGGAAAATGTTGAGATACGTAACAAAAGAATTAGCTCAAAAAATTGTGTGTAGAACGATGGAAATCATTGATTGCAACATTAACGTAATGAACGAAAAAGGAGTCATTATTGGTTCTGGTGACACAAATCGACTCGATCAAATCCACGAAGGAGCGTTGATGGTATTAAAAAGCGGCAGTTCCTACGAAATTACTCAGCAGCAGGCTGACTCGCTGCGCGGAGTCAAACCGGGGGTGAATTTGCCTATTTTATTTAACGGAGAAATTGTTGGAGTCGTGGGATTAACAGGATTGCCAGAGCAGATTCGTAATTACGGAGAGCTTGTGCGCATGGCGGCTGAAATGATTTTTCAAGAAATGATTTTAATAGAGGAAATTCAATGGGATGAACGATTAAAAGAAGAGCTGGTTCATCAGCTTCTTCAGCAAGAAGAGCCTCTTGATTCCTTATTTTTTGAACGAGCGAATCGCTTTAATATTAACTTATACCTTCCAAGAATGGCACTCATTATTACAGCTGAAAACCGCCATAAAGTTATGAAACTTGTAAAGAAATACATAGCTAATCATGACCTATATGCTATGCTTCCTGACGGAGTGGTCCTATTAAAATATCTGGAATCCGGCAGCGCTAAGAGTTATGCTAAACAGCTGGAAAAACAGCTTCGTGCGTCCGATTTCCCCTATAAGCTATCTACAGGATCTGTTCAAGCTGACTTTAAAGGCCTTCATGTATCGTATCAGCAGGCGAAAGATACGCTTGCGGTCGGTTCAAAGCTTCATCCAGAAGCTGTTTTCTACAGCTATTCTGATTATCAAATTCCCGTGCTGTTACGTCGACGTGCCGGTTTTCAAGAAAATCATGATTTGTTGCATCACTATGAAAAGCTTAAGGAATATGACAAGAAAAAAGAACTTATTGAAACGTTAACAGTCTATATAGAAGAAAATGGGGAAGGAAGCACGGCAGCTAAAAAGCTTTTTATACATCGAAATACGCTAAGCTACCGTCTAGATAAAATTCAAGATATTACGGGAAAAGATCCAAGAAAAGTAAAAGATCTTCTCGAACTGTATGTAGCGATGCTTCTATCAACCATTTCATAATTGTGCATGTGCATAAAAGATCTTGCGATAGTAAGGTCTTTTTCTGTTGAAATGACTAATGAAAGAAAAAAAGATAACGCTTACAATTAACGTTAAGGATAGGAGAAACAAGAAAGGGGATGCTTTATGGACGTTCAAGTAAGCGCATTAGGCGCGATTTGTGCATTAGTGATTGCCATTATATTAATCTTAAAGAAAGTGGCTCCCGCATACGGAATGATAGCCGGAGCATTAATTGGAGGGCTGATTGGCGGAGTTAATATTGCTGATACCGTTAATTTAATGATTGAAGGAGCACAAGGCATCATTCCCGCAGTGCTGCGAATTCTTGCAGCTGGGGTATTAGCTGGCGTATTAATAGAATCAGGTGCTGCAGCGGTTATAGCAGAAACCATTGTAAAAAAACTAGGAGAAAAAAAAGCTCTTTTAGCTCTTGCGCTAGCCACACTCATTCTTACGACGGTAGGTGTGTTTGTTGATGTGGCTGTGATCACAGTAGCCCCTATTGCTTTAGCCATTGCTAAACGTACGGGGATGTCAAAGCCCGCTATTTTACTAGCGATGATTGGAGGAGGAAAGGCAGGAAATCTAATGTCTCCTAACCCCAATGCCATTGCTGCTTCAGATGCATTTAATATTCCGCTTACATCCGTTATGGCTGCAGGAATTATTCCCGCTATATTTGGGGTAGCGGCCACTTATATAGTAGCCAAACGATTAGTAAAAAAAGGAACAATGGTTCAAGTTGAAGAAATAGATACCGTGGATGCAAAGAGCTTGCCGCTATTTTTAACGGCCATCATAGCACCAATTGTTACAATCGTGCTGCTGGCGCTGCGACCGCTTTTTGATCTTAATATTGATCCCATGGTTGCGCTTCCTGCAGGAGGAATTGTTGGTGCCATTGTGATGAAAAAAGGAAAACAGCTTAATACATACGCTATTTCGGGATTAGGAAAAATGTCAGGCGTAGCCATTATGCTGCTTGGAACAGGGACATTGGCAGGAATCATTGCTAACTCTCAGTTAAAAGACGTTATTATTCAAGGCTTGTCTGCAATTGGGTTGCCAGCTTATGTTTTAGCTCCGGTTTCAGGTATCTTTATGTCAGCGGCAACTGCTTCGACAACTGCAGGAACAGCCGTAGCAAGCCAAGTTTTTGGATCGACGATTTTAGAACTAGGCGTTTCTGCTTTAGCCGGAGCTGCTATGGTTCATGCCGGAGCGACCGTACTTGATCACCTCCCGCACGGAAGCTTTTTCCACGCAACGGGAGGAAGTGTAAACATGAAAATGAAAGAACGTTTAAAATTAATACCTTACGAATCGCTTATTGGACTCATTATGGCAATTGTATCCACGCTTATATTTGGTGTATTAAAGCTATATGGGTAAAAACAAAAAGGAGTGTTCCTATGAAGATTGTTATTGCACCTGATTCATTTAAAGAAAGCTTAACGGCTCTGCACGTTTGTGAAGCCGTGGAAAAAGGAATAAAAACTCATTTTCCCAACGCGGAGATCAGTAAAGTACCTATGGCAGACGGAGGAGAAGGGACCGTTCAGTCGCTTGTAGACGCGACGGGTGGAGAGATTATACAAACAAAGGTAACCGGACCGTTAGGAAAAACGGTGGAAGCTTTTTACGGAATTCTTGGCGGGGGCAAAACGGCTGTTATTGAAATGGCAGCCGCTTCAGGCCTTCATCATGTTCCTGTGGATAAACGCAATCCGCTTATAACAACAACGAGGGGAACCGGCGAGCTCATTCTTAAAGCGTTAGATCACAAAGTGAAGCATATCATTATTGGCATCGGAGGAAGTGCTACAAATGATGGAGGAGCCGGTATGGCAAAAGCTTTAGGGGCAAAACTTCTTGATGCTAACGGAGCAGAAATTAAAGAAGGAGGCGGCAGTTTAGATCAGTTAGCCTCTATTGATCTTGCAAACTTGGATTCTCGGCTTGCTGAAGTCAAAGTAGAAGTGGCGTGCGATGTAGACAATCCGTTAACAGGTGAAACCGGGGCATCTGCGGTATTTGGTCCTCAAAAAGGCGCAACTCCTTATATGGTTGAACAGCTTGACCGTAATTTAGCTCATTACGCAGCGGTTATTGAAAAAGAAATGGATACTCATATCCAAAGTGTTCCTGGTGCTGGAGCGGCAGGAGGACTTGGCGGCGGCTTGCTGGCATTTTTATCTGCTGAGTTAAAACCAGGGGTAGACATTGTCATTGAAGCAACTCAGCTAGAAAGCTATGTTAAGAATGCTGATCTTGTGATTACGGGTGAAGGAAGAATAGATGGTCAAACCATTTACGGAAAAACACCCATCGGCGTAGCCAAAACAGCAAAAAAACACAGTGTTCCCGTGATAGCCATAGCGGGAAGCATTGGAGCGGGAAGCGAAGCTGTATATGAACACGGTATTCATGCTTTATTCAGCGTCGTGCCCGGCGCAGTGGCTCTGTCAGAAGCGCTGGAAAAAGCCGATGAAAATATTGAACGAACGGCTAAAAATGTAGCGTCAGTTATACGTTTAGCCATAAAATAAAGGACTTAAAGTTCTTCTTATTCTCTTTTTAATAAATGTTAGAAGGTTTCCTCCATCAGAAGGGACCTTTTTTTCGTTTAGGGCTGAAGTAGGCTGCTATCATTCTTTTGAAATTTTAATGTTATAATTAACCAATTGTTAAAATGATTTATATATAAATGAGTTTCAAAAAAGTTGATAGGAAAAGGAGAAACATGATGAAAAATCAAGTTCGTTTACTGAGAGATAAAGAATTAGAAGAAGCAGCAATTATCTATACAAGCGTTTTTAGTGGTTCACCGTGGAATGAGCCTTGGAGTAGGAACACTGCTTATGCCCGTTTATATGATATTAGTAAAACTCCAGGGTACATAGGGATAGGTTACTTCCATAGTGAAAATAATAAACTCATAGGATTTATAGTAGGAAATGAAGAACAATGGGCGAACTATAAGACGTTTTATTTAAATGAAATTTGTGTGTTAACCAGCATTCAGCAGACTGGAGTAGGAACAAGCCTTTTAACTTTTCTGAAAGAATTGCTTGTACAAAGGAAGGTAAAAGAAGCATATGTGTCTACTGAAAGAGGTCAAGGCAAACCAGCACGTCTTTTGAAAAGAAGGGTTTTATCATCCATGAATTCCGTATATTGATGACGGTAAATATAGATTGAATATAAGGGAAAGAATGTAGGGGATTTGCTTTGTCGTTTTAGAAGAAAAGTGCAATAACTAAACGTAAGCAGCGTATTAGAGTAGGAGGAAATAACCCATGGCTTTTTCGTTACTAATTTTAGTCGCTATTTTAATGGTTAGTTTTCCGCTGATGATCATTATCGTTAAAACGGTTTGGCACCGAAAGCTTCCTCGTAATTACTACACGCCGTTTGATTATCTTGCTGCACAAACAGAAGAGGAGTTTCATGAAGAACAAACTGAACGAGAAATAGAAGAAAGAGAAGGAGATGTTATAAAAAGAAAGAGCCAAAACTAGTTTTTAGCTCTTTCTCTTTGCAGCCCAATCCTCCACAATTTCCGTAAATTCACTTAGGTGTTCTTCAAATATCCTTTTTCGATGTCCGTTTGCTCCGGATGGATGAGGAAAGCCAAATAGATACGTATGCCGAGAAAGCGAAGGTTCAAGTAAAAGTTTTCTTAAAACATTCTCAACCGCTTTTCCTAGCGGAACGATTAAGCACGCATTCTTCATTTCGTTCAACTCATGCTGGAACACTTCAAAGGCATAGCGAGAAAGAAGCGCTGAGCGTTCGATTGGCGGCTGATGACCGGTATAGTTTTTTCCTTTATAAAATACGGGATATTTTAATACGGACGTTGTATGCAGCAAATCTCGCTGTGAAGCAAATAACTCAGCGGCACTGTTAATGTCCATGGCTTTTGGAATGCCGCACCGATCTAACATTTCTATTAAATTTACTCTCATCGTTCCGCTAAAGCTAGCGGCTTTTTTTGTTTCGTACAGTACTTGTTCAAGTGAATGATGATGAGACAGGCTGAAAATGCATTGTTTAAAAGCTGTTTTCATTTGAAACCACCCTGGTGTGATACCTGCAATAACAATATGAGCGTCTGGATTTATGTAGTCGTTATGAGGCGAGTAGTACATGGTTAGTTCATGTTCTTGACCGATCAAAAAGTCTTTTTGCAACAGCTTTTCTTTAGTGAAATTTATATTATGCAATTGTTGAATGGCAGGCAGACAGTGTTGAAAATAAGAATGTTGGCTAATCATATGGGCTCTCTTTCTTTATAAGTATTTCTTCTTTTATTTTCCCCAACAAAATCGTTTTATATCAACAACGAACAAATTATTATGAAAATTAATATTTACTAAAAGTTTACTTCGGTCTTAGTAAGGTGCAATAAAAATAAAGTAATGATAGTAGTATTTTTGTCATTTTACAGGGAGGATCATCAAAATAAATGAAGGATTTTGGGGAATATTTTAATGAATTTACTGAAATTTTAAAATTATTTATTGAAAGCGTTTTATTAATGTGCTATTCTTCCAATATAAGAGATAAATATTTAGTAAAAATAGAAGATTATAATAGAGAGGTAAAAAGATGGCAACTTTAAAAGATATAGCGGCGTACGCTAATGTTTCGAGTTCAACCGTATCAAGAGTACTAAATAATGATCATACGCTTTCTGTATCTGAGGTTACCCGTGAGCGCATTCTTCATGCAGCCAAGGAGCTGCAATATACACCCGTGAAGATACGCAAAGGAACGGCAAACGGAAAAGACATAGAAGCTCCAAGGATAGGTATTATTTTTGCTCAATCTCTTGAAGAAGAGTTAGTAGACCCTTTTTTCTCCTCTATTCGCCATGGAATAGAGAGTGAATGCTCAGAAAAAGAAATTTTTACAGTAAAGTCATTTAGGCTAAAAGGCATGAAACAAGAAGAGCTGCTGCAGGATCTTAATGGAGTGATTGTAGTGGGAAGAGTTAGTCCAGAAACGGTTCAAGAAGTGAGCAATCATTTAGATACTATTGTTTTTATCAATCACAAAGCGGATGAGGATTTGTACGATTCGGTCATGATTGATTTTGAGAAAGCTACTAAACATGCATTAAATCATTTATTTGACCTCGGTTATAAAAGAATTGGCTATATCGGAGGGACAGAAAGAGAACATTATATCAATGGAAGTTCTATTATTGAAGATCAGCGTCAAACGGTTTTTGAACGCGTTATGTATGAAAAAGGACTGCTTGATTCTGAGAAAGTTTATGTCGGCGAATATTCAATGAATGAAGGATATGAGCTGATGGGACAAGCGATTAAGCAAGGAAATCTTCCTCAGGCATTTTTTATCGCAAGTGATGCAATGGCAATAGGAGCAATGCGTGCCTTGCAGCAATCCAATATAAAGGTTCCTGAAGACGTAGCGATTGTAAGCTTTGATGATGTGGATATCGCAGCATTTGCGAGCACGCCGCTCACAACGGTTAAAGTATATACTGAAGAAATGGGAAGGCAGGCTGTTAAAATGCTAGTAGATCGGCTAAGCGGCAGATCCGTTCCTTTAAAAGTCATGGTGCCGACTAAATTAATTTATCGTGAAAGCTGCGGAGCCTTACTCAAAAAACAGTAGCCTAAAAGTTATAACTTGAAAGGGGGTGATAGAAAAGAAGAATTCATACATAAAGAGTGATAAGGGGGAAGAAAAATAGAAAAAAACATAGAAAAAGCAGGTTAAAAAGCCCTAGAAACTACATACTTATTGGCAGATAAGTATGTAAATGAAAAAGCTTTTTCATCTCTAGGACTCTTTGAACCTTTGTAAAAGTATAGGACTAAATTATAAGTGACTTTATTTCGTTGTGCAATAAATTTGTCTATGATTAAAATACTGAATATTCAGTTATTTATGTCTTGATAGAGTATAAGGAGGAAAGAAGATAAATGAAAAAGCTTACGTATCTTTTCGTTCTATTACTAGTCTTTTCTGTTGTGGTAGCAGGCTGCGGAAATAAAGAAGCGTCAACAGGCGGAAATGGGAAAACAACGTTAACGCTTTTTTCTACGATGAGTAATAAAGGCGAGAGAAAAGCGCTTCAAAACGCGATTGCAGAATTTGAAAAACAAAATCCAGATATTAAAATTGATGCGAATTTTCCGGGTAACGGCTATGAAGATATGCTTCGTGTGAAAATGGGTGCAAATGATATGCCCGATTTATTTGATACGCACGGCTGGTCTCAGCTTCGCTACGGGGAATATGTAGCAGATTTAAAAGATATGGATTGGGTTCAGCATTTAGATCCGGCGCTGAATCAAATTTTAAAAGATAAAAGCGGCAAAGTGTATGCGTACCCTTTAAATCAAGCAAAAGACGGAATTAGCTATAATGCGACGCTATTAGAAAAATACGGAATAAAGCCTCCTAACACAATGGATGAATTTATAACAGCGTTAGAAACAGTAAAGAAGAAAAGTAAAGGAGAAGTAGCTCCTTTATGGATTCCAGGAGGAGAAAACGGCAATATTGCTCAAGTTTTTGATCAGCTCGCCACACCTCAGCTTATTACAGCAAAAAATAAGAACTACGCTAAGCAGTTAGAAAAAGGAACATTTAATTGGTCAAACTACACGCCGCTAGCGGAAACAATGGCAGAAATGAAGAAAAAAGGGTTGCTGAATGAAGATGTATTAACCGCAAAAGTATCTCAAGCAACGGAATTAATGGCTCAAAATAAAATTGCTTTTACATTTGTGGGCGGATCTCTTGGACCGGATGCAACAGAATTAAATCCTGAAGTAAAAGTAGGAACGGTACCGGTGCCAGCTATTCATAAAGATGGTACGCAAAGCTGGATTGGCGGAGAGCGCTTTACCCTTGCTGCTTGGAAGGATTCTAAGCACCTTAAAGAAGCGAAGAAATTTATTGAATTTGTGTCACAGCCGGAAGTTGCCAAAAAGATTGCCGAAGGAACGTCTTCAGCATCGGCTCTGACAAACAATAAAACCCAAAACTACTACTCTGAATACTACGATAAGTATAACGATATTAAAGTTGAGCCATACTTCGACCGAAAGTATTTACCGAGCGGCATGTGGGCAGTGATGTCTTCTACAGGTCAAGAATTGCTAGCGGGAAGTTTAACGCCAAAGCAATTATCAAATGAGATGGAAAAAGAGTACAAGCGTCTCAGTAAACAATAAAATAGTGTGCAAAAGTTCCTTGTTCGCTAAGAAGCAGGGAGATAGGCTTCTGCTTCTTTTCAACACAAGCTGAAATAGGAGTGAACACGATGAATGAATTAGTCAGGAAAGAGCCGGTTTCTGTAGTAAGAGATACGGAAAAACGAAAGAAAAAATTAAAAACAGAGTCCTCTTTATGGTGGATGTACCTTCCCGGCTTAGTAATTATCACCGTTTTTATTATCTATCCTTTTATTAACGGAATTAGACTTTCCTTTACTAATTGGAATGGATTTTCACAAACGTACGATTGGATTGGGCTCCAGCAGTATAAACGTTTGCTTGCAGATCCAACGACCTGGCTCGTGATAAAAAATACGCTGCTCTACGGAATAGGCAGTACTATTTTTCAAAATATTATTGGCTTGTTATATGCTTTGCTTCTGAATCAAAGCATTAAAATGAAAGCTGTAACAAGAACAATTGTCTACCTTCCGGTTATTATCAGCCCAATTATTATGGGGTATATCTGGTACTTCTTTTTTGCCTACCAAGGAGGCGCTTTAAATGACCTTCTTGTATTTTTAGGCTTTGAGAAGATTAATGCTTTGGGAACTCCGGAGCTTAACTCTTGGATTATCGTGTTCGTCAATACGTATCAATTCGTTGGAATTGCGATGATTATTTATTTAGCGGGGCTGCAAAGTATTTCAAAAGATTACTACGAGGCAGCACAGCTTGACGGAGCATCTGCTCTTCAGCAGTTTAAAAATATCACTCTGCCATTGCTTATGCCTTCTATTACAATTAACGTCGTTTTAAATATTATCGGGGGTTTAAAACTGTTTGACGTAATTGTTGCGCTGACAGGAGGAGGACCTGGAGATGCATCACAGTCGATGTCTACTTTTATGTATGACTTATATTTTAGAAGACAGGACGCTGGCTATGCAGCAACTCAAGGTGTTTGCATGGCGCTTATTATCTTAGTCATTAGCTTATCAGCACTTGTGTACTTTAAACGAAAGGAGACAGAAGCGTGATGGACTATACAAATAAACGGAAAAAACGATTTTTTACCTTTCTAGCTCTTTGTATAACGCTCGTTCATATTGTCCCTTTTTATATTCTAGTTACAACTTCTTTAAAAGAAACCGGGGATTTTAGTTCCAAATGGGTATTTCCAAAAAGCATACATTTCGAAAATTTCACAACAGCTTGGGAGCAAGCTAATTTAGGAAACTCTTTTATGAATACGTTTATTATTACGTTCGTTTCGGCAATTTTGCTTATTTTTTTAGGATCAATGGCTGCGTATCCTTTAGCGCGCCGACAAACGAAATTAAATAAGTACGTCTATTTTATCTTTATTGCCGTGATGGTAATACCGCCTTTAACAGCGCTAGTTCCGCTGTACAAAATGGTTGTGAATATGGGAATGATGAATACGTACCAAATTGCCATTTTAAATAATGTCGCAGCATTTTTGCCGCTAACGATCTTTTTGTATGCAGGCTTCATTCGCTCCACTATTTCTAAAGAGCTCGAGGAAGCAGCAAGAATTGACGGTGCCGGTACGTTAACGATTTTCTTTGAAATCGTATTTCCACTGTTAAAGCCCGTCACTGCGTCTATTTTAATTATTGCCAGCGTCTATATTTGGAACGACTATCAGTTTGCAATTTTCTTCCTTCAAGATAAGGAAATGCATACATTGACCGTTACATTAGCAAGCTTTTTTGCTGAAAATCAAAATAATCTTAGCTTAGTAGGAGCAGCAGCTATTATTGCGATGCTTCCAATGACTATTTTATTTCTAGTGCTACAAAAATACTTTATTGCAGGGCTTTCATCAGGATCTGTGAAAGGATAAAACCAATACGAGGAAGGAAGATGACGATGTCTAAAATCACATTTATCGGAGCGGGAAGTACAGTTTTTGCAAAAAATATTTTAGGAGACTGCATGTTTGTGCCTGCCTTAGCTGGCTTTGAATTTGCTCTTTACGATATAGATGCTGAGCGTTTAAGAGATTCGGAAAATATGCTAAACAATTTAAAAGAAAACTATAAAGTGAATATTACGGTTAAAGCCTATTTAAACCGCAGAGAAGCTTTAACAGGAGCAAAGTATGTGATCAACGCGATTCAAGTAGGCGGATACAAACCAAGCACCGTCATTGATTTTGAAATTCCTAAAAAATACGGCTTGCGTCAGACGATTGGAGATACAGTAGGAATTGGAGGGATTTTCAGATCACTGCGCACGATTCCGGTGCTGCTTGATTTTGCAAGAGATATTGAAGAAGTATGTCCGGATGCGCTGTTTTTAAATTACACCAATCCAATGGCAACCCTGACAGGTGCAATGCTGCGCTATACCAATGTAAAGACGGTAGGCCTTTGTCACAGTGTTCAAGTATGTACAAAAGATTTATTTGATTCTCTCGGAATGGATCATGAAGGAATACAAGAGAAAATCGCAGGCATTAACCATATGGCATGGCTGCTAGAAGTAAAAAGAGATGGACAAGATTTATATCCAGAAATCAAGCGTCTAGCAAAAGAAAAGCAAAAGACAAAGCATCAAGATATGGTGCGTTTTGAGCTAATGGATAAGTTCGGCTATTATATTACCGAATCGTCTGAGCATAACGCAGAATATCATCCATACTTTATTAAACATAAATATCCAAATCTTGTTGATCAGTTTAACATTCCTCTTGATGAATACCCGCGCCGATGCGAAGAGCAAATTAGCAATTGGGAATCAATGAGAGAAGAAATGGTCAACAACAGTCAGCTAACTCATACGCGTTCACATGAGTACGGCTCTAGAATCATTGAAGCGATAGAGACAAACGTGCCGTTTAAATTTGCCGGTAACGTATTAAATACCGGAGGCTTAATTAGTAACCTGCCGACAAAAGCGTGCGTAGAAGTTCCATGTGTTGTAGACCGAAGCGGCATTATGCCGACTTATGTAGGAGACTTACCTGAGCAGCTTGCGGCGTTAAATCGTACGAATATTAATACGCAATTATTAACAATTGAAGCAGCTGTCACTAGAAAAAGAGAGCACATCTATCAAGCTGCGATGCTAGATCCTCATACAAATGCGGAATTATCCATGGATGACATCATTCGTATGTGCGATGATTTAATTGAAGCTCACGGTGAGTGGCTGCCTGATTTTACAGGTAAAGTGAACCAATACGTGTAATAAAAGAATCCTCGGCTGTGATCAGCTGAGGATTCTTTTGTGCTTAGGAAAAGAAGGGAATATCATCCAAATCGATATTGACATTTAAAAAACTTCATCATACACTATAAGAAGCAAGTCATTTTATACTAAGAAAGGAAAGGTACCGTAGACAATGGATAAGTAATCCTATTTTTTTAGACATTCTTTTAAAACTTTATTTTAAATGAACATTTGTCTAGATAGGATTAGTCTGTACATTTTTAGGTGCCATTTCTATATGTCTTATATGAATTGATTTCTCCCTTTTTTTACTCTATAAAAAGGGTGCATATTTGCGTATGCCTAATTATGACCTCTAATCCTCTCTAGAAATCCTAGGGAGGTTTTTTTATGTTATTGTTAGAAGCTATAAATATTGAAAAAAGCTATGGAGACCGCCTGCTGTTTCAAGCAGAGAAGCTTCAAGTACATCGCGGAGAGCGAATTGGAATTGTTGGAAAAAATGGAGAAGGCAAATCGACTTTGCTTCATATTTTAATGAAAAAAATGAGTCCGGATCAAGGAATTGTGCAAACGTATGGCCGTTCCTCACTGATTCCGCAGCTTGACGTTCAAACTACAGGAGCTGTATCTCCCGAGATGAAAAGTCAGTGGAACGTGCCAAATGAAGCCGACTTTCTTAGCGGAGGAGAAGAAACCAGAAAGAAAATTGCTGCTGCTCTTTCATCGGGCGCGGAACTACTTGCAGCCGATGAGCCAACGAGCCACTTAGATGTAAAAGGCGTAGAGAAATTTGAAGAAGAAATGAAGGCTTTTACAGGCAGTTTGCTGCTGATTTCACATGATCGAGAATTATTAAACCGCCTCTGTACGTCTATTTGGGAAGTAGAAGACGGCAAAGTTCACTGCTACGAAGGCAATTATCAAGAGTATGTGACGCAAAAAAAACATGCAGTTGAAAGACAGCAGTTTGAGTATGAGCAGTATGTAAAAGAAAAGCAGAGGCTTGAACTGGCGTCTGAAGAAAAAAACCAAAAATCAAAGTCGCTTAAAAAAGCGCCGAGCCGTATGGGGAACTCTGAAGCGAGACTTCATAAACGAGCGGTCGGAAAACAAAAAGCCAAGCTAGATAGAAGCGCAAAAGCGATTGAAACAAGAATTGAAAAGCTGGAGAAAAAAGAAAAGCCAAAAGAAATGGAAGAAATTCATTTTGATTTATCTCAGTTTCACCAAGTTCACAGCAAGCAGGTACTGAGCTTTGACAAAGTCTCGGCATCAGCTGGGGACCATATCTTGTTTCAAGGTCTAAAAGGCGGTGTGAAGCCAAAGGCGAAAGTAGCGATTGTCGGTAAAAACGGTGCCGGAAAATCTACGCTTTTGAATATGATCGAGCAGCAAGCAGAAGGCATCACGGTTGCAAAGCCTGTAAAACTCGGCTTTTTCCATCAGCGTCTTGAAAATCTAGATCCCGCTAAAAGTATTTTAGAAAACATTAAAGAAGACAGTCCGTACACCGAGCAGTTTATTCGTACGGTACTATCGCGCTTACTTTTTAAACGTGAAGACGTGTATAAAAAAGTAGAGATGCTAAGCGGAGGAGAACGAGTAAAAACGGCATTAGCAAAAGTCTTTTTAGGAAACTATAACGTTCTTCTTTTAGATGAACCGACCAACTATCTTGATCTTCATACAAAAGAAGCGCTGCAGGAAGTATTAAAAGCTTATCCAGGGACGATTTTATTTGTGACGCACGACCGCTACTTTGTTAAAAAACTTGCGACGCATGTTTTGACGCTAAAACAGTCCAAAGCGGAGCTCACGGCGATTGAAGATACGGGTAAAAGCAAAAAAGCGTCACAGCAGCAAAATGAAGCGGAGAAACTAGCGATTCAACTAGAAGTAACAAAAGTTATTAGCGAGCTTTCCATCACCCCAGAAGGAAAAGAAAAGCAGCGGCTTGAAAAAAGATACGAAGAGCTGTTAAAAGAGAGAAAACGACTGAATAGAAAGGAAGGATAATATCACTTCGCCTAACAACAAATACGATGATGTTACTGAACATCAAAAACGTATTGAAGGAAAAATAACGGATATGAATGTAAAAGGAACGCCAAAAAGAATAAAATGGATTGGCTACGGAATAATTATTTTCTTTGTGATCCTTATTCTAACGATGATCATCGGCGTATTTATCAATTAAAATAAAAAGCAGCCGCTTCGATGTTGAAGCGGCTGCTTTTTTTATTTACCCACTTTTGTAACGATTGCATCTCCGTTTTTTCCAACTCGTACAGTGGCAAAATGAGCTTCGCTTTCCACTTTGGTGCCGGTTCCTTCTGGAATAAAGTAATGCTCAATCCCGTAATGGATTCCCCAGTCATGATAGCTGCCCGTAATGACAACGTCTTTTTCTTTAGAAGTGTACGGCTTATTCCAGTCATCATCCGCTTGATAGATTTTTGCGTATTCATACACGCCTTGTTTGTTCGGGCGAAGAACGAGTTTCACTTTTTCACCGTCTTTCACATGAGGTAATGTAACGTGCGCAATGTCGTAATTCAGCTCGACATAATCGCCTTGCAGCAGCGAGCGCGGATCAATCGGCTGTAAAGCGAGCTTAATTTCTTTTCCGTTTTGAAGAACCACTTCGTTTTTAGTGAAGATTCCGCTAAGAATAATGAGCTGAACAAGAATGATGACCCATACAGCGATTCGACTGCGGTCAAGAAACGAAGGCTGCGGCTGATCAGGCGTTGACAGGTCCCATTTCCTGCTTAGGAAAAGAAAGATAAGACCTAGAATAATAAGCACAAGTGACTTATTAAATAAATCCCACACAAAGTCGTAATATTTCATCGCTAAAAAAACAAACCAGAAAATCATGCCGACAATAAAATCATATTTTGGCTCTTTTCGTACCGTCACAAATAAAAAGACAGTCGAAATCACAAAAAACACCATGCAGTAAATGATATTTAAAAAAGACGGTTCGCTTAATTCAGTCAGGGACAGTAAAAAGATCAAAGCAAGAAGCAGCGCTGCTTTTTTAAACGCGTGATGTACCTTTATTGTATACACAGCTGCATTTAATAGAAACAAAGCGAGCAGCACATAATCTATTTTGATAGTGTCATAGTAAGTAGTCGGAACCTTTATTAACAGAAGCCCTTGCACTAGTACAAAAAACAACAGGCGAACGGGCGTATGCTTCGTGAACACGAAAAGTGCCACAAGTGCGATGACGTAGATAAAAAATAGAATGTCGTGCACAAAAAAAGAAGCGCCGGCGCTAATTAATATCCCCATCATTAAAAGCGTATATTTCACCGTTGGAATATCTGCTTTAATCAAATAACATGCCACAATCAGCAAAACGCCGATCACAAGCATTCCGTTTGTTGGGTACGTTCCTGTAATAAGAGTGACAAGTCCTCCTAAAGAACTGCTGCCGATCACCGATGCAATGGCAGTAATCCCAATCACCGCTATTCGTTTGATTACGCGGAGCGAGGTTTTTTGTGCTGAAGTGTTGGCAGTGAGCCATTTGACAAACCATACGCTTGCACCAATAAATAAAATCACGAATCCTAAAGCTAAGAACAGTGACCATTCAGCGTAGTGTTTGAAAATAAAAGAGAAAAATTGTTCAATAACAAATAAAGCAAATGCCACAATGGAAATCCCTAAAAACGACCTTTGCGGCTCCACTTTTGAAAAATAAAAAAAGGAGCTTAGTAAAAACAGCAAATAAAAAATAATAAGACCAATCCGTAAGCTAGAGCTGCCTGTGAAATCCGGCAGGGAAAGAGTTAAAAAAATGTAGTGAAACAAACAAAACGCCGCATACATGATCACAGGAGACGAGCGCTGTTTCTTTTTTATGATCCAAAAAATAATTAAGTTCACAAACGCCATTCCTGCGTAAAGTAAAAGCGTCTCGTGTTCGCCTCGCTGTGAAACTGCGCCTGTTGGTGAAATAAAAAAAGCCATGGTGAATTGAAATAAAACAAACGATAACACGTAAAACGGCTGATACTTTGTAAAAAAGCTAAACAAAATAACCGGCACAAGCCAAATTAAAAACAGCCAGTACGATTCAGCGTGCGTGTTGTAAATTTGAGAAAGAAGCGCGATGCTTAATCCAAATGAAAGAGCGCCGGCCAAAAGCGTCCAGTGACTTAAAAACGCCTTCTGAGGAAGCAGCTTTCGCACTGCAAACGCACTTCCGTAAAACAGCATCATCAGCCCCACGCTCAGCGCAATTTTAGTGTAGCGGTCAAAGCCTTGCCAGTTCGATGCAAAGAAATATAAAATGCCGGACAAAACAAGAGCCAACCCCAGTAAATAACCGAGTCTTACGAGCTTTTCTCTCATACTCAACCTCCTCTTTATATTATGTATATACTAGCGCATGTTTAAATATTTGGGAATAGAAAGAATGAATGCGTTTTAACAAAAAAATTGTGTAAAAAGGCCTTTTATTGGCATGGAAATAACAAATGAAGTAGTCCAAAAATCTTGATAAATTGTAAATGGTAAGATAGTTTTGGTTATTTTATCCTGAAGAGTGGGTATTGAACTAAAAACCTACATTATTCCCAAAAAATATAAGAAAACGTGCCGATGTGCTCTCTTTCTTTATTTGATATGCTATAAAAGGGAATTACTGTTAGAAGATCCAAGAGATAGATATAAAGGAAGTGTCATCATATGAATGAGATGTTTGTTGCTCATCTGTATACCCAAGTGAAGCAGGCACATGAAGATATCCAGCAGCTTACGGCTAGTAAAAACACGTTAACGGAAGTCAAAGGAGAGCTCGAACGTGCAAAGGAAAAGGTAAAAGAACCAGAGCTCACTTCCGCCACTTGGTCAGGCAGCCTTGCTGTTGGGTTTGAAGACATCCGCACGTCTATGTTAGACGAATACGATGATTTGCTGACCCGTCAGCTGACGGATTCCATCACGACAATTGATGCAAAAATTACGGCGCTTCAATCAGATATACAAGGGATGGAACGCGCCATTAAAATGCAAGAAGACGAAGCAAAAGATAAGGTGTGATGCAGTATGGCAGACGAAATTAAAGTAATAGATGGTGAAATTAATAGAACGCTTATTGACCTAAGCGCTGCTGCGCAGCAGTTTCAGCCGCTTTTTCCGTTTCACGTAGGAAGCGGACAAGAACTAGCGGTGCTCGATGAATTAAATCAGCTGAACCAGCAGCTTCAAACGTTAATTGTGGACTACAAGCAAACGCTCCTCGATGATTTGAACGCCACCAAAAAATCCGTACAGTCCATAAAAGAAGCAGATGAAAAAGCTGCAAACGCTGCAAACGCCGCTAAATAATGTTCATATTTCATATAAAGCTATCAAAAACAATCTTTCAAACAGCATAGATTTAGCATTCAAATAAAAAGGTTTTATTTAGCGGATGATGCAAGCCCTATAAGGGGGGAGCGTCCGCTTGGGTTTAGAAAAATGACGAGGGATTGTTCTTTAACCGTTCGTTGTTTTTCTACATCGATACAGCTAGGAGGTTACAGGTTATTGAAAACACTTGATGTCGATGCTTTTCACGAAAATATTCAAGCTATCTTAGACTCTATTAAAAGTCAAAAAGACCAAATTCAGGGCCTGATTTCACAGGTTCAGGCATTTTCAAGCTTAGATGATGCGTTTAAAGGAAAAGGAGGAGAAGCGATTCGGTCTTTTTACGAAACGGGACATGCTTCTTTTTTAACGCTGTATCATTCATTACTCACTTCCTATGAAACTCGATTAACTCAAATCACACATGCGCTGCGCTCATTTGAACCGAGCGAAGACGGCTACATCACGCAGCCGTTTCTGCAAGACACTATTCCTGCGCATTTAAATCAAACAAGAAATACAACCGTTTCGCTTGTTGATCAAGCGAATGCAGCGATTCAAAAAGTAAGTCACCTTGCTTCTGTCTCAGTGCTTAACGATCAAGGTTTTTTATCAGAAGTAGAACAAGCAAAAAACAAAGCGGACAAAACGATGAACGATTTAGTCCGTTTTGACGAACAGCAAACGCAAAGCCTTTCAGGCATTCAAGATCAGCTGACGTCTTTAAACTCGCTGCTTTCTAAAGTGAAAGCTGGGTTTCAAAATGGTTCCATTCAGCCAGGCAATGTAAGTGAGCTGAGCGCGTTGGCGAAAAAAGCGATGAATGATGCAGGAGGCGTCTCGGTTTTTGAAAAAGGCATTCAAACAACCTTGACAAGAAAAGAAAAACAAGAGAAAGTGATAAAGGAAGTAGGCCTTGAAAAGCTGATTCAGCTTCAGGCGATGACGCCTGCTGAACAGTTAAAAGAAATTCACAGGCTTGAAAAAACGTCGCCTTACATAAGAGAAGTGCTAACGCAAATCCAGCAGGATACAGCACCTGCTAACATGAAAAAACTAGCGGAACTGTCACCTGCAGAGCAAGCAGTGGAACTTGAAAAAAGTCCATACCTGCAGGCGCTCAACGATTCTTCAACTGTGGGCATGCTAACGTCTCAACAGATTCTTCAAAACGCTACGGGCGTTGAGGGAATGCTTATGCAGTCGGTGGTAAGTCAGGGGCAGGTTAGAGATGTGGCACCTGAAAAAACTGCTGAATCCTTTGACTTTACAGAAATCTGCGAGAACCCTGCGGCTAAAAAAGAAGAAACCGGTATAAAAGCTGTAGTCAAGGACGTAGGAGAAGGTGCTATAACTTTAGCAAAAGGTACAGTTACGGGTACTAAAGGAGTAGCACAAGACGTTTGGGCCGGTATGGGAGAGCGAGCAGATAAACGGCACAACTCCTTGTATGACTTTGGAAACTATATAACGATGGGTGGATTTGATGGAGCTGTTTCCTTCAAAGAGGGGTTGAATGAACGAGGGAAAAAATCGTTGGATTCACCGTATGACTTTGTCAATCACGCAACGATGGGACTCTTAGATGTAGGAAAGCAGGCACTTAATCCTGACAAACCTCTCTCAAAAGAGCACTGGGAAAGCAGTATGTTTCTGTTTGCGAGCGTAATTGGAGGAGCGAAACCCGCAGGCGCCGTAAAATCCGTTCCAAAAGTAACAAACGTTCCGCGTGTACCTGCACATAAAGCAACCAAAACATTAAGTGACATGCGGAATGTCGTCAGCACACAAGCAGCAAGCAATTGGTCGAAGAAGGTGTATGAACCTGTTCAGAAGAAGCTTCAACCTTTATTAGATGCTGAGATACCGACTTTACGTCCTCAACCTCAACTGGTAGGGATAGGAGAGGCGTTACCTGGAAAGACCGTTGGTGAAGCGTTACATGGGTTAACGACGTATAAGATTGGACGTGTTTCAAAAGGGCAGTCGAATGCGTTGGAGAAAGTGGAAAAGCCTGGTGGTAAGGCGAATGTTGAAGGGGCTTATGATCAGGAGGCTGTTGCTAGGGGTACGGGTAAAAATTCAGAAATAGTGAAGTTTACAGAGGAACAATTATCTACTAAACCCCCATATTCTAGAGATCCTGAAAAATGGCAGAAAAAAGGTGGGAAAATCGAAATTGGCGAGGAAGGAATATGGACTTATATTGATTGGGATATTCCTCCAAATCAAGTTTCTTATCCTGGAGGTTTTCCGGACTTTAAATCTGCTGGGTTGGTAAGACAAGAAGTTCCGATAGGTGAATTTAATAGATATGACATTGATTTTGCTAAGGCTGATGAATTAGCTCCAAATGGACCGAAATTAGATGAAAACACGTGGCACCATCATCAAGATTTAACAACAATGCAAGAAGTTAATAAAGAGATGCACAGAAGATTTCGACATATGGGTGGAATGTCATTAGCTAAGAAGTTAAAAGATTAAATGGGAGTGAAATAAATGAATTTAAATGCTTTTGGTAAAGCAACTGAAGAATCGATTGAAGAATTAGAAGAGTTTTTAGGATTTTTACTTCCGGAAGATTATAAAAAATTTTTAAGTGAATATAACGGGGGGACTTCGAAAGTTAGGTATAGTAAATTTTTTGTTAAAGAATTAAATCAGGAAATCCCTTTAGATGTCTTGTATGGTATAGGTGTAAAAAGAACTTTTGATTTAAGTGAATGCTATGAAGAGTTTGAAGAAGATATGTTACCGAATAGTTTAATAATAGGAGATGATCCAGGTTCAGGATTAATTGTACTTATTACAGATACTGAAAACCATGGTGTATATTATTGGGATCACTCTTTTTATTTTCCGCAGTCTAGTGAAGAAGAAAATACGTATAAAATAGCTGATAGCTTTAAGGGTTTTATTAATGGATTGAAGAATCCTTAGTTACCAAATTTTATATGTTGTAATTAATAATTTAAGAGATTAAGCAAATATACGAAATGGATTACAGTGACTTTATAAATGCTAAAACTATAATTTACACATGAGAACGCCAAAAAATGTGGTTTGTAGTCAAAGATAACAAATATATATGTGGGTGAGTAGAAAATAAAGTGTATTTGCAGTCGAAAGAAAAAGAGTAGACTATTAAAAAGTGCATACTCCATGATGGTTGTACCATCATGGAGTATGATGTGCAATGATAGAATAGAAAAAGAAGTACGAGATTAGGCGAGATGACGTTTTACTGGGTGATGAATATAAACAAACACATAGAATGGACATGAAATTAACGAACTCGTACAAACTAGTAAGTTTTGATGTAATACTGTTACTATAACACTTACAAATTTAATGATGCTTAAAAACAGATGAACTTAAAGCACTTGATTGTCTTCTAGACAATAGGTGCTTATTTGCTTTTATTTAATAAACTCGTCCGGTTTACAAATGTAGGGTGTGCAAAATCTGCAGGTGCCATAAAATCTGTTTCAAAAGTAACAGAAGTTCCGGGCATATATACACCTAAAACGACCAAAATATGAAGTGATAGGTATAATGTCGTCAGTAAAAAAGTAGTAAGAAATTGGTCGAAAAAGGTGTATGAACCGTTTCAAAAGCAGATCAAACACTAGTATACCGAAGCCGGTAAGACCTAAAGCAAGTAGAGTGAAACCTGACACTCGAAAAAAACCTTCTGCTAATAAAAAACAGAAGGAAAAAAATTATCAAATGCGCAAGTAAATAAACTGGTAAAAGACCATTTTGTAAAAGAAACCGCGAGGACTAGAACCTTTACATCAGAGACTATGCCCGGAAGTAAAGCCTTTGCAAAATGGTTTAATGAATTGAGCGTAGATGAATTTGAACTAGCTTGGTCTACTCCAAAACTAAGGACTATTATTGAGAGTAGAATTCGTTATCCTGGTGGGTACCATGAATGGCACTTAGTATCACGAGCGCCAATTTTTAAGCGGTGGGGTGTAACGGCTGAAGATATAGCAGAAATGAGAACGTTAACGAAAGATGTTGAATTTGTTAATCCGGTAGGAAGACATGGGTTTGATGGTTCTGGCAAAGCTCATAGAGAGCTTCTCAATTTAATTGATTACTCACTTGACTACGATACATTTAAAAGGAAATTAAGAAATTGGGCACATTATAGGTTAAAAGGTGGAATTGATTCATTGCCAGAAGGACTTAGGTAATTAGAAAAGGGGGATTATGATGGAAAACCCAGGAGCTGTTTCTCTTTGGTTTGGAAATTGTAGTGATGAGGATTTGTTAAGCAAGTATGTAGAAATAAAATATGATAATGAGGGAGATAGAATTCCTTCGAGCTTTATGAATGATTTTCAAATAAATTTCCTTGAGTACAATCAAGACTTATTAGAATGTACCTACAATGAATATCCTACATCTTCTTTGTCCGAATTACTAAAGAATGCTTCGTATTCTGATTCACTTATAAGTGAACTTGAAGACTTTTATGGTGAAAGCTTAGAAGAACCGTACAATATTGTTATTCGGTTATATGATTTTGAATATGAAGAACTTGTTGAGGAAGCAAAACTTGATGGTAGGAAGCTTAAATATATGGGTTCTGTTATTTATGAAGATTAGAGTTTGAATTAAAGAACCTAAGTATATTTATTAATATATTATCTGAAGAAAAAAGCACTTCTTGTCTAATGACAAAAGGTGCTTTTTTGCATGTATTATAATTTGTTTGACGAAGTAAACAAGGTTGTGTGAAATAGCAAACTCACGATGAATGTACGCTCATGGAGTGCTTTATACAATGATAAAATAGAAAAAGAAGTACGGTCTTAGGGGATATAGTATATTACTAGGCTATTAGGAGGTTTTTCATGTTAATAGACAAACAGCCAGTCATCCAAGACTTTTTTTCTTTGATGAAGAGTGATCTACTTAATCTACTAGAGTGTTTGTCTAATAGAGAGCCGTGGTAAAATCATATGATGGGATATGATCTTCCAGAGCATTCTGAAGGGATTGAATTTAAGGAAAGAATCATAATATTTATTAACACAGTAGCACAATACAGGTCCTTATTTAATATATAGAACAGTTGTAATATATTTACTTTTGACAGATTGTTAGTATTTGGTATATCCTATTTTTGGATTAAGAGTTACGTAGATTTAACTCTTTATACATAAAATACTAATAAAATACTAATTGAAAGAAGGAAGAACCCGTAATGAGTAAGAAAAAATGGTTAATAGGAGCAAGTACATGTTTCCTAGTATTAGGGCTTGCGGCTTGTTCGAGCGGAGAATCAGAAAAGGCTAGTGGAAATGAGAAACACTCAGCTGAGTCATCAGAAAAGAAATCGGACGATAAAGAGCTAAATGTTGATGCGAAGTTTGATAAAGAAAAAACAGATAAATTCTACAATACGGTCACCAAAAAATTAGGTGAAACTGCTAATGTTGATGATCTTACTATTACAGTAGAATCTCCACAAGTCGTACCGGATGATGAGTTATCTAAAAACAAAAACGGACAGTTTATCAAAATGAATATTACGATTGAGAATAAAGGAAAGAAAAATCATAAAATAAGTGAGCTACTTCATTTTAATATTCAAAAAGGAGACACTCAATACTTTGCTACGGTTGTTTCTAGTGCAACAGAGAATCATTTGAATGGAAACATTTCACCAGGAGAAAAACAAAGCGGGATTGCGACGTTTGATATATCAAAAGAAGGAAATTTCAAGTTTGAATTTAGCGGTTTTAGTAAAAATCGTGGTATTTGGACGTTTACACAAGATGATATTCAACCAGCTCAATAAGAAGCAAAACAAGTCACGTGCTAATCGTGGCTTATTTTGATTGAACTCAGCAACAACCATGGCGCATGAACAAGGCAATTAAACAAATTTAAAATGAAAGAAGCATGTAAAGTACTGTTAAGTATGTCCTATGTAAAAGTCAACATACATGTTAGGTTTTATAACATAAATTTCTGAATAATCATTTACTTATTCACTTATTTCATGGTATGTTATATGACATAGATATTGTAATTTACAATATGAGCTGAAAATCAGCTGTTGTAAAATGTACTTATTTTTCTAAATATGCACCTGAACGAACTGGTGCTCTATACATATATACGTCTACGTATAACTAGTCAAAAAGAATGAAGGCATTTCTATTTATAGTGCTGATTGTTCTTTCGAGTGAGTATAGTTATAGTAGGTGAAATTTTCAAGAAAGTTATTTTGGTTTTTAAGCTGAATTTTTGGAATAGTTTGTTATTTTATCAATTCTTGTTTTGACACTTAGAAGTAGGTATAAAAGTTTACTAATAAAAGAAAATGCAGAGGGAATTTAATAAGTTTTTTGGAATTTGTGGGCGATTTTCTCACTTTTTTATCATTTTTGAATAGTTTATAATCATCAGACAATTATACTGTGATATAGTTATAAGTGAGACAGAAAAAGGTGTGTTCTTAGGTCGCACCTGAATTTTTTTACTACGTAAGCAGGAGCGCCTACATCTTTTTACAAATATAGGGGATGAGGAAGGTTATAATGAGCAACGTACAGAAAAAAACAGACGTTATCTTAATTGGTGCCGGAGTCATGAGCGCAACTTTGGGGTCATTACTCAAAGAGTTAGCACCTGAATGGGACATTAAAGTATTTGAAAAACTCGCAGACGCAGGGGAAGAAAGCTCGAACGAATGGAATAATGCAGGGACGGGCCATTCTGCGCTGTGCGAACTAAACTATACATCAGAAAAAGCTGATGGATCTATAGATATAACAAAAGCGATCCGAATTAACGAGCAGTTTCAGCTGTCAAGACAGTTTTGGTCTTATCTTGTAAGCAGCAAGTTGATTCGCAATCCGCAAGATTTTATCATGCCAATTCCGCATATGAGTTTGGTACAAGGGGAAAAAAATGTATCGTTTCTGAAAAAGCGTTTTGAAGCGCTGTCAAACAATCCGTTGTTTCAAGGAATGGAGTATTCCGATAGTCCTGAAAAGCTAAAAGAATGGATTCCGTTAATTATGAAGGGGCGTACGTCAAAAGAACCAATTGCAGCAACTAAGATTGATTCGGGAACAGACGTAAACTTCGGTGCTTTAACACGCATGTTGTTTGACCACCTGAAGAATAAAGGCGTTAATGTGCACTACAAACGAAGTGTAAAAGATATCAAACGTAAAAGTGACGGTATGTGGGAAGTAAAAGTCTCCGATGTAGACAGCGGCAAAGTTGAATACCACACGGCAAAGTTCATCTTTATCGGGGGCGGAGGCGGAAGCTTGCCTTTACTTCAAAAAACAGGTATTCCTGAATCCAAGCATATTGGAGGATTCCCGGTAAGCGGATTATTTATGGTATGCAATAACCCTGAAGTGATTGCGCAGCATCACGGGAAAGTATACGGAAAAGCCAAAGTCGGAGCTCCGCCAATGTCGGTTCCGCACCTTGATACGCGCTATATTAATAACAAAAAGACGCTGTTGTTTGGTCCGTTTGCCGGCTTTTCACCAAAGTTCTTAAAAACAGGCTCAAACTTGGATTTAATCAGTTCTGTAAAGCCGAATAATATTTTAACAATGCTAGCAGCAGGCGTCAAAGAAATGGCGTTAACGAAATATTTAATTCAGCAAGTGCTGTTATCAAATGAAAAACGTGTAGAAGAACTGCGTGAGTTCATCCCGAATGCGAAAAGCGAAGACTGGGATATCGTTGTAGCAGGCCAACGTGTGCAAGTAATCAAAGACACGGAAGCCGGCGGAAAAGGAACGCTTCAGTTTGGTACAGAAGTTGTAAGTGCCGCTGATGGTTCTGTTGCTGCACTTCTTGGCGCTTCTCCTGGTGCATCAACAGCCGTTCACGTTATGCTTGAAGTGTTGGAAAAATGCTTCCCGCAAAACATGAACAAGTGGGAGCCAAAAATAAAAGAAATGATTCCTTCCTACGGCATGTCATTAGTTGATCACCCAGACTTCTTTAACGAGATTCATGCTTCTACATCACAGACGCTTGGTTTAATTAAAAAAGAGTCTGTTTATAGTTAAAGATTTTAAATACATGTTGCCGTAACAAAAAGCACATGTGTATGTGAAGAAATCTACAGGCGTACATACACACCACCTTTTCTTAAGGTGGTGTGTTAATGGCGTTTATATGTAGATTTGCCTCAAATTTGTTCCCCAGCAAATAGTTAAGAGCGGTATTGATTGCTTCCTGGCTGAAGTTTTAAGTGTTTCCACGCCGCAATCGCATCATCACGGCTTTTTCCTTTGTTTTTTGGATCGTTAAAAAAGTCACGGATAAAGCGATTGTACTCAAACTGAGGCGCAATTTCTTTTTGATAGGAAGGCTGCTTTTTTCGTTTTTCTTCCTCATACCACGCTTTTACCACATCTCGATAGGTTTTCCCTGTATTTTCTTTAAGATAGTTTTGAATATACGTGGAAAAATGAAATGTAGGATGAATGGCTTTCTTAAAAAATGCCCGTACTTCTTGACTGCATCGATGATTTTTAGTAATGACGGTATCTAATGTTAGCGGAGCTTGCGTTTTAGAGGACGAGCGTCTTTTAGACGGTGATTTTGATTGTTGAGTGTCACTGGTTGTTAAAAACACTTTTATTTTTTTTGACAGTTCCATTTTAGATCCGGACGGACTCATGGTGTTTTCACGGCAAAATTGCTGCAGCTCTGTTTTGAGCCAGTAAAAATCCGTAAAGTCATTGATAGATAAGTCATTTGTAAGTTCAGGTCTCATCGTTTTTACCTCCATATATTTACAAGAGTGATTATAGAGCATTTGTTCTTATTGGTCAATTGTTTTTAGAGAAGTATGAAGGAATGTCCTTTATGTTTCTTCCTACATAGTGAGAAGAAATAGGCTGTTTATTCACGTCTCTTGCCCAAATAGAAAGCTGACCGATGTGATGGATTTCATGAATGATGATGTGATGCAAGATGTCAGCTTCTGTGTAAGAACTAGAATCCCAAGGGGCTGTTACGTACCTTTTGTTAGAAAAATTCAAATGACTTAGAAAGCCGGCAATTTTGGGTCTATGTGCAGAAGAGAGCGCTTGAAGCTTTTCAAGCGTATCGTGTTCTTCAAAAGAAAGCACGATATCTTGTTTACCTTGGATGGCGCGTATCCAGCTGTATTCCACATCAATAATATGAAAAAGAGTTTGTAAAATGCTGCCCACTCCTCCAGTACGCTCCTTCAACAGTTCTTCTCTTGAAAGTTGATAACACCAGCTAAACCATTCATCTCTCACTTGCCAATTATATTCAAAAAAATGAATCATCTACCGCACCTCACATGTTTTTTTACCTCTTATTAAATTAGATGAACGCTGTTAAATTCCTTTTTAAAAAGAGGAAAAAGCGTCTAGGCAGGCTGTCTCTTGCAAATTCCAAAATCAAACAATTAAAATAATAGAAAGGAGTTGATTACATGACGCTACATAACAAAGTCCTTTCTACGATCCTAGGAGGAGCTGTTGGAGACGCTTTAGGCGTTCCAGTCGAGTTTAAAAAGCGCGATTCATTTCGAATTACGACTATGACCGGCTACGGTACATATAACCAGCCTAAAGGAACATGGTCAGATGATACGTCTTTAACGATGTGCTTGATTGATAATCTAATAGACAAACAAGATGAATATGATTTGATGCAAAAGTTTGCGAACTATTGGTCGGATGGCTACTGGACGCCGTACGGAGAAATGTTTGATATTGGCATCGCAACAAGCGAAGCGATTCGCCGCTATAAAAGCGGACTTCCTAAAGAAGAGTGGGGAGGAAGCGCTGAGTACGACAACGGAAACGGAGCGCTTATGCGTATTGCCCCGCTTGCGTTTACACTATGTGATGAATCTAGCTTTATAAAAAGAAAAAAAGAAATAGAAAGAATTGCTCACGTCACGCACCGCCACTTGCGATCCACGCTTGGCTGTATTATATATGTGGAAATGCTCATTCGTCTTCTTCACGGCGACGAGCCCTTTGAAGCATATGAAAAAACGATAAATCTCTGTCAAAAGCAGTTAACAGGCACGGAATATGAAGAAGGGTTTTCCGCGTATGAACGAGTACTAAACCTAAGCTTGCCGCACGCCGCGAGAAATAAAATCCAATCTACCGGCTACGTCGTCAGCTCGCTAGAAGCATCACTTTGGTCTTTTCTTCAAAGTAATAACTACAAAGAAGCTGTACTTACTGCTGTAAATCTTGGAGAAGACACAGATACAATTGGATTTATAACAGGTACTATAGCAGGAATGTATTATCAGTTGGATGGTATTCCTGAAGAGTGGGTTCGTCAGCTTGCTAAAAAAGAAGAGTTAGAGAAAGCGTGTAAGAAGTTTGCGGATATATGTTAATTGATAATAAAAATTACTTTAAAGTTGGGAGGAGATAAAGTGAAGTTTTGTATGAATTTTGGCGATACTAATTTTATTGGAGTAGCCAACGCAAAAGAATATCACTCATTTGTCGATGAGGATTGGGAGCTAGATCAGCTCTTGAACCACTTCGGCAGTGAAATGAAAAAAGGAAATGTCCTAGTATGTCAAATGACGGAAGAAGGAATTGAACGCTCTTGGAACGTGGAAGTGAAGATTGGAACAGAGTCCGATATCGGTACATACTTTAGGAAAGCAACAGGTTATATAAACGTAACCAATAATCAATTGTATCTCGTAGATTATGACTGCCTTACAATGGCCGCTCAGTTTGAAGATCATTCAGTGCCCGACGAAAACTGTTCTAAGTATAGAATTGATATTAAAAACGGTGTGTACAAGTTCGATTTTATTCAATTTTATAATGTCGACAAAGATGAGTACACTGGAAATGATGGAACGAATCTTTTATTGAACTTTACTGAGATTGTGCACGTTGAAGAAACGGTTGATGAGGTGTTTTGGTGTACGTATTAAATAGTAAACGTACATGTAGCTACTAACTCAGAGGCTTGTTGTACCGTTCTAAGGCATCTATCTTATTTATGTAAAAAGAAGGCGTTACATATATTCACTGAAACCCTCTGGCTTTGCGTCAGAGGGTTTTTAGGGTCAAAATTATTTATAGTATACTTTACATACAAACTACACGTTAAAGAAAGGTGATCACAATGCCAAATGCATGGGATGCAGAACAAATTGTATCAGCACCGTTTGCCAAAACGCTAATCGAAACGCAGTTTCCAGAACTTGCGCCCACTGCGATTTCGCTGCTTGGCTACGGCTTTGACAATACGGTTTATCAAGTAAACGACCGCTTTGTTTTTCGTTTTCCTAGAAGAGCACTCGCAGCCCGATTATTACAAACGGAAAATCAGCTTTTACCAACTCTTGCTTCTCAGCTGCCTCTATCAATTGCCGAGCCCATTTTTTTCGGTAAGCCGAATGCAGAATATCCTTGGCCGTTTACGGGCTATCACTATGTGCAAGGAAATCCGCCTGCAAGATTAACAGAAGAAGAACGCATACAATCCGCTTCTGTACTAGCAAGATTTCTTCGCACGTTACATCACTATCCTTATTCAAAAGCGCAAGAGCTCGGTGTGCCGTTTGATGAGTTAAATCGGCTTGATATGATGAAGCGAAAGCCGGTGTTAGAAAAGTATGTCAAGCAAATGAAGGAGCGTAACCTTTATTCTAAACAAGATATTCTTGAAAGGTATGTAAACGACATACAAGAAATTCACTATCAAGAGAAAAACGTACTTGTTCACGGAGATCTTCATATTCGAAACATGATTGTCAATCAAAACAATATTGCTTCAGGAATCATTGACTGGGGAGATGTTCATATTGGTCATCCGGCAGTTGACCTAGCGATTGCCTATAGCTTCCTACCCTCTAAAGGAAGAACGCGTTTTTTTAAAGAATACGGAGAAGTAGACGAAGAAACGCACAGACTGGCAAAATGGAAAGCCGTATTTACAACCGTAGTGGTTGTGGCACACAGCTACGACCAAGGAGACAAACAAACGATAGAAGCGGCTCTAGAAAGCTTAAACCTCATTTTTCAAGAGTAATAAAACTGTAATAGAATTTCTGTTAAATTCCTGTATAGTTAAAAAAGGATAAAAATAAAAACAACAGGTGAAGCGAACGATGAATACAAGCCACTGGAATGAATCAGCAGCGCAGCTGCTAGAAGCATGGATACAGCTATATAAAGAAAAGGGATTTCTTATTGAAGAAACGAAATCTTTAAACATGCTAAAAGAAGAAGTAGACGGGATGGACAAAGAAAAATTTCTCTCCATAGTAGAACGTCATCTGCAGAAAGTGTATGACGAACTGGGAAAAGAACGGACAGAGGACAACATGAACAACAGTGAATATACAATGGTGACGTTTCTTTCAAGCGACTATCCAGAGTACATAAAAAAGCATCAAAGCAATATGAGACAGATTGAACAGTTAACAAGCATACATAGGAATGTGACAGAGCTTTTCGGAAAAGAACTTTTTTCTGAAGCGGATATGGTAGCGTTTAGAAACGACTTTTTTCAACTAACAGAAAAACACGCTAACACGTCATTGCTAAAAGAAATGAAGGAAAACTGGAATACGTATTTGTCAGCGTTCGTTGACTTTCAAAAAAAGCATGAACATGTAAAACAAGCGATAGCCACAGTACTCGAAGAAGACAAGAGCTTGAAGCAAGAATGGCATCAGCTAAGCAAAAATAAAGTAGTGACCAAACAAAAAGCGACCGCCTTTCGCACAAAGCAGCATGAGCTAAATGAAAGTATTCGAAAAGCCACGACTGCACAAAAACAGTTACTCGAACTTCACTGGCCTGATATTCGCAGTCTGTTTGATGCGCTGCAAGAAAAAATGAGCGGAATTCTTTCTACCGTGCTGAAAGAAACGGAACGCAGTATGGAAGTCATTACCCAACATGATGCCAATGAACACGCCAAGTTAAAGCAATCACTTACGGACCTAAATGGAGTCCATGAAGTTGACGTTCATCAAACGTGGTTAGCGGCTTTTATTAAAAAATCACGACCATTTTTTAACGAACTGAGTGAAGATATAAAGGATACTCGGTGTCGAGAACTGTGGAATCGAATTTACGGCATGTATAAAGGAATAGCAGTAAACGAATTTATTGTTACATACGAAGAATTTTTAGCACTTCAGCCGCTTAACAGTATAAAAAGCACGGAGATGCTAAAGCCATTAGCTCGGTTAAAGGTAGATATAAAACCTGTTACGCTACCATCTTACGCAGACTTTCCCGTGCTCAAAAAGCATCAATCATCACGACGCACTTTTCCTGTTTTAATAGGAGGCGCTATCGTCCTTGTCCTATTACTGACAATTGTATATATAAATCGTGACAATCAAACGGCAGAAACCAGCTCAAATATAAAAGCTACAACCAGCACCAAGCCGTTAAAAAATGAAGAGACTAAACCAGCTGACGTAAGCAAAACAGATCTTGAAAACTTTTTTATCTCCTATAAAGCCGCTTACTTTTCAAGCTTAAATAGCGGCGACTTTAGTGCGATGGCGCCCTATATTGACTCGGATCAGCCAGTGTATAAACAATTAAAAAGCTATATCATATCGCTCGCCGGAAAAAACGTATCGTTTGCTAACGATCAGTTTCTCGTGACAAAAACAGAATCACATGACAACGGAACCTACAACATTTATACAAACGAAGTATATACGTTCACCGACTCATATGACGCAAGTACGCAGTTTAAAAAAGAACGAATTTATCATGTGAAAGCTGCTGGCAAAGATAAACTTCAAATTACTAAAATTGATACGTTAACAGATGAACAGACGCCGGTGGAAGAGTGAGTGGTTTCTGAGAGATTATGAATAACCGCTAGTTCCTTTTGAGGGCTAGCGGTTGTTGTGGTTGGAGGCGACTTTTCCTTTTTTTGTAGAGTGGTAGCGACTATTTGTGAGTCTTTCATTCATTAAGCTCATGTCTCTCCTAGTATAAGTGTGGTAGTATCGAACATGTATAAAATATAGGTCGTAACATAAGTAAAAGGAGGTGCTATGATGAAAAAACGCACAAAAATAGTTAGTGCAGTCATTGCTGGAGCTACTATTTTAATAGGAGGTATATGGATGATAAATGAAACCCGTTATCCAAACGTCCCCGCTTTTAATGATCACTTTACACGAGAATTCTTAGATAAAGGCAAAAAAGCAGATAACGAGTTTTACGAGTTTAAGTCAAAGACAGGGCAGTATACGATGTGGTTTCCAGAGGAGTATCAGTTAATTCATGAAAATAAAGAAGACTATGCTATCAACGGTCAGTTTTATGAGCGATGGGTGGCTTCTTCCGAAAATTTCCTTAAACATAAAAATGAAATTTCATACATGAACGTAGAACTGGCAGAGAAGGTAAAAGAAAATGAGGAGGTAAATGTAGAGAGTCTGTTCAAAAAGAACCTACATGTGAATCAACCAAAAAAGATAGAAACAGCGCATATCAGTATATATTACGATTCAGCATATACATATTTTAAAGGAACTGAAGAAAAAGTTGTAAAGGACAATATTAAGTATGTTCCAAATACATATCTAGCATATATAGCAGATAAAAATACGGATAAAGTAATCGAGCTTTATTACAAATACACTGGAGATCATTTAACGGAGAAACAAGGGGAAAAACAAGACAAGTTGATTGTGAAAATGCTGAAAAGTGTAAAGTTTTAATAGGGGAAACGAGCAAGAATAAAAAAGCACGATTATAATAACGAACGAATTAGCATGACTAGCTGAAATATAAGGGTTTATCTGAAAGAGGAATTTGTGTTGATAAAACAACAAATTCCGTATTTCAATACTCTTCTTAAAAAATATTAACACTTCCAGTTTTTTTCAATGAAATGAAAGGCAGGCCGTAAATTAGTTTTATTAGCAATCGAAATAAGGGCGGGCACCACCGAAGGATCTGTTTTAGAGAAATTAGGAATCCTCGGATTCAACCTAAAAAACTGATCGCCTAAAAGCTCAGAGCTGACCATTGATTCATAGTAGCTCGATCCACCGGAGATAATCTGAAGAAACGGCAGCAACGGTTCATTAGGAGACCGGTCTAAAAGTACGCCCCAATTTGGCGGAAGGTCCTCCATATCTTCAGGTCGTATGTTATCGGCACTAAGCATTCCCCATCCCTTCGTATCTCTTCTTAATTGAGTTGGCTGCTCACCTGTTCCGATGGATAATACGGCAATTTGATCCAACGGCTGTTTTGCTTTTCCTACTGCAAAGGCGATACTAGCTGTACTGGTGTTAGTTGCTACTGTATACCCATCCACATAGTTTTGATAAGCTCTTTGCGTTGCGGGGGCAGCGCTGCTCCTAAGTATTACGTCACTTGCTTTTTCATTAAGATAGGGAGAATCAGGAAAATTATGGAATAATACAGGATTCCAACGATTCAGCTCCGGTGAAAATAAGTGAAAGGATGGCACAACAATTCGTTTTTTTAAGTCTCTAAGGCGGAGGTCTCGAGGGAAAAACGTTCGTATGGCTTTAATAAAACCAGAATAGGGTAGTTGTTGGTTAAAAACAGGTCCGCCCGGTCGGGAAACGCTGAACGCCGGTAAGATGTGATCTTTGAAAAACTGAAACGTCTCTTCTGGTGATCTTCCGCTTGCTAGTGCAAGAGCAGTGAATGAACCAATGGAATTTCCTGAAAAAACATTGGTTTCACTAATTAACTTTGGATTTTGATGAGCCAATCTATTCAAAAGCTGTAAACTTAAAGCCCCTAAAGTACCGCCTCCATCAAAGGTCATAATCCGATATTTTGTCAAAGGTGATTTCTCCTTTCGAATCCCAATAGAGGTATCATTCTGTATATGTTTATTTGATGTGTTGGAGAGGTATGAGTATCTCTTTTACTAATTATGTAGAAGTTAGGTTATGCAGGTGATAATGGTAGGAGTTAGACAATAGGTCCCTATGAAGTCTAAATAAATAGGAGGTTTTATAAATGGGCGAAGAGCTTTATTAAGAAAATCTTGAACTAAAGCTATTTGTTGAAGAAATAAATATGTTGAAGGTATCCATAAGTTAAATCCAGGAGTAAATAAAGAGGCCTTAAAAGAGCTTGAACTGAAGTTTAATATTCAATTCCCTCAATATTATAAATATCATGTTTATCCAGAAACTGGATAGATTCTTCCTTGGGGATATACGGAGAATGGTGACGAATTATATTGGCTAACTGAAGGGAGCCCCGAAGAATGGAAAGTGGCGGTGTATGAATCTAGATTGCCTGGAAATTACATTTACTCACTGTCCATGACCGGTTTTTTATATCAAATCATTACAAAAAAGTTAGCCTGTGATGCATTTCCAGATGATTTTCCGAGTGATGTGGCTACATTTATTTCGGTAAACGTTGATTAGTTAATTAATTAGTAGAAAACAAGACTTAGGAGGAATTTTACATCAAGATGTTGCCAAATAAATTGAACCAAGTTCTTGAAGAAAAAATATATATACGTGAAGATAAAACTTCAATAAAGGATGCTTTAGCGCGGCTAGAAGTAAAGGTATCCCATACTTTTGCAGAATTTTATAACCGCTATGCTGGACCATTCTGGGAAGAATACGTACCTTTTGAGTTACTCGACTTAGTAGATGAAGAAAATAACATTGAAGCATATACGTTTATTTGCCGAAAAGAATACGGTTTTCCTAAACAATATCTGATTTTAAGTGAAATATCAGCAAATGCGGTACTAGTACTTGATACTTTAACCGATAACGTGTACATAGTTAATTTTGAAGGAGGAGACGAGCTGCTGTTCAAAGGAGAACTAGAGGCGACGTGGCCTACCTTTTCTGATTTTCTGAAATCCTATTTTAATTGTTAGGTATGAATTTAAGCGGTTATATTCCGTGTGAACAGGGCGGAGAGTATCGAGTTGGAAATACAGTTGTATATAAGGTAGGGGAAAGCTTTTGAAACTTGTAATGAAACAATACTTTAAGAAACTATCGGAAAAATGGGAAGAGTTCAATGGAACGTTACCTTTGATTCCTTGGAATGAAGAAGCAGATGGACGTATTTATGTAGGTTCTCAAGATGAAGAAGGGTATATATCTTGGAAGCCTCTAGAAAAGTATGAAAATACAAACTTTCAACAGTTTGAACAAGAAATAAACGTGTTACTTCATGAGGATGTAAAAGCTTATTTTAACTCGTTTTGGTTTCTTGAAATGATTGGATGGGTGTCTCAGTATAACGTTCATTTATATCCTGTCATTCCCGGTGTAGAACCTGAAGCATTTTGTCAACGTGTAAAGGAGTACATTTTTGAAAAAGAAAACAGCACGTACATTCCGGTAGGTTTTGAAAGCAATGGTATGCTAGTTGTTATGAATAATGAGTCTGGAGAGATTTTCGTAGAAAACGGTGAGGATAAAAGTTATAAATATTTGTCGTCCAGTTTAAAAGAGCTAATTTCTCAATTAGATTTTAAGTAAAATAGATATTTTATACTTTCTCTAAAATAATCGTACTCCTTCTGACTTCTTCATCAATGGAGCAATTTAATTGATCATAAAAAGTGTACGAGCGGTATCCCGTAGGAGGCAATAGCAATGTCGGATTTTGCGTTTATTAATAATGGAGCAAATAAAATTTATCATGTATCTGAACAGGAGATTTTACAAGCGGAAGACAGAATGGGTATTCGTTTTCCTAACGATTTAAGGCAGTTATATTTAGAAGTTGGATATGGATTTATTAAGGAGCCAAGTAATACTGCAATCAATAGAATTATGGGGCCAAAAACGGTAGCAAATGTTAAATTACGAGAAGGAGTTTTTGAATTTGATTCAGATTTAGAGGAATTTGATGAAGAAGATAAACTTATTTTCTTTGAAGTGAATGAAGGAGTGTACATATCGTTAGACTTAAAATTACCTAATAATCCAGTCTTTTATTTGGACACTCCAACAGGAGACTCACTAGAAGATTTTTTAAAGAAATTTATAAATGATAATGAGTATTACATTGATTTAATTGAAGAGTAGAAGAAGGTGTAGCTACTACGAATAATGTAAAAGTCTATTTAATCTAAAAGCTAAGGTAGGAGAGCGATTAGAATGGCAATGATTGATGATGAATTATTTGGAAAACTTAAATATAAAAACAACTTTTGGCGAGGAAAAACTATGATTAAAATGTTTGATGTGGAAAAAGAAATCCTTTTAAGTGTTGATACATACGAAAATACTGATTTTTCAAATGTACAGAGAGAAGCATTTCTTAGCTTTATTCAAGACATGGAAAACATAATGAATGAGGCAGAAAAGCACATATACGATTACTATTGTGAGAACTATGAAGAGTATAGAGAGATGGTATGTAATAAATCAGAAGCAGATCAGGTTGTTCCAAAAATTGATTCCGTCTCAGGTTTAAAAAGATTAGTGGAGCCCACTGAATTAATCGTAAGAAGAGTAAGGAAGAATGGAAAAAGACGGCTAGGTTTGCTTTGCGATGTCTCTTGGGATATTGAAAATGGCATGGGAATTAAAATGGAAGATGAAGTTGTAGAAGAAGTAGGGTATCAGGATATAGTGTTGTAACGAATCTACTAGACGTTAAAGCTAACCTTGAAAGTTACAACTATTAATAGGTAGATAAACGTAGGGGCTGTTGAATTTGACCGGTTTGCAAGTGTGAATAGGAGGCTTAAAATGAGTGTAAAAGCGGCCATGACGGATTATTTTGAGAAACTGCTAGATTATTGGAATGAAAACTATAATACATTTCCAAAGGCACCGTGGGATAAAGAGATACATCCACTGCTATATGTAAGTGAGCCTGATGAAGAAGAGTATGTTTTTTGGAAACCAGTAGAAAAAAAGGCTGTTGAAAACTTTAGTGTCATCGAAGCTGAAATTAAAATGCCTTTGCATCATTCAATTAAAGAGTATTTTAACAGTTATTTATTTTTAAGTTTAGAAGGTCTTTATCATTCAAAATATATATGCCTTGAGCCTATTGAACCAGGTAAGGATGTACGAAGTTATTTTAAACATCTTACGCATTATAATGAGAGTCAAGGAAAGGAATTTAGATACATACAGATAGGTTTTATTTCTCCGGATGAAATGGCCATTAACATAGATAATAAGAGCGGAAAAGTTTATATAGAAGATTATGAAACAAACCAATTAACCTTATTGGAAAATTCTCTTGAGGAATTAATAAGAAAGATAAAGCTGAAGAAATCATAATTTATCCAGAAGATGAGGAAAGGAATAGTAAATGTGAAACAAGCAATGGAAATATACTTTACCAAATTACTAAAAGAATGGAAAGCTTTTAACGGTACTTTGCCTATGATTGAGTGGACGGAAGAAACAGAACAGTTTATTTTTGAAGGTGAAAAAGATGAAGAAGGCTATATAGCTTGGAAACCTTTGAAAAAAGAGGTGGACAGTAATTTTGAAGATGTAGAAAAGGAACTTAACGTTCAGCTGTATCCGGATATTAAGGCCTATTTTAATTCCTACTGGTTTTTAGAACTGACTGGAACCTATAATGGATATGACTTAGTATTAGATCCTGTTGTACCAGGGGTAGAATTAAAAGATCTCAAACAAGAAACAAAGCTTTATAAAGCAGCTCATAATCATCAGCTTGTCAACATTCCTATAGGGATAGAATCTAACGGTTTGCTGTTAGTAGTAGACAATAAAAGCGGAGAGGTAAAGCTAGAAGATTATGAAAGAAAATCATTTGAAAGGATTAGTGGAAATCTCTCGGGATTGATTAGGGGGTTATAATACAAGGCTTCATTCGGAAAAAAGAAAGAATCACAATTTGGAAAGGCGGCTCCATAAGTAATGAATAATGGTGGTAAGTTTAATACTCTAGTAGAAGAGGTCATTGAGCTATCAAAAAATTATGGCCAGGTTTCTCTAGAAAAAGAAGGTGTAGATAAAATACAAGTAATATACGATTATGGTAAGGCTGAATATCTTGCATATGAAGAGGTATATGGTGAAGAAGAATACAGTTGGAAAGACATTAGAGAATTAAAAATGAGTGACGTATGGGAGCGATATTATGATTTAACGGATGCTGAAAAACCTCGTGAGTTAGAAGAAATAGTAGAAGTTATAGCTGAAAACTTACGACAGAGCCTAGAAGATTATGATGCTTTTTTTGAAGACGTCGTAGCAGATTTAAACAATTGTGCAATTAGTAGAGCGGTTAATGGTACTAAAAATAACTTCTTTGAAAGTATATTTAAATTACATAGATCCGGGTATTTGCCTTGTGGATGGTGTGGGGATTATCCAGATGGGGGCATTATTGCATATAGAGGGTGACTTAAATAGCCTCATGGAAGAATTAGAGGATGTTAGTGATGCTTTTGCTTTGTCTGATGAGGATTAAGTTAAGCAATGTGTAATGAGTGTACGTATGTGTAAGTTATAAAGGAGAGGAAATGATGAGGTACGACTTTGTCGCGGATCAAGAAGATAATCAATTTTATCCCGTATGTGAAACTGATATTGAAGAGGTAGAAGGAACATTAAATTTAAAGTTTCCTTTTGAGTTTAGGAAGTTTCTTTTAGAGGTGGGTTATGGCTTCCTTCAGGGCTCAGAATATAATGTAAACCGCATTATGGGGCCTTCTTCCATTAGAGATGCTAGGTTAAAAGTGAACGATTTTGAATTTTACCCTGATATCGAACTTTACGAAGAGCTGGAAGAGGGCAAATTGCTATTTTTTGAAGCCAACGAAAGTGCGCTGCTGCTGATAGAAATAAGTCAGGAGCAGCATAATGCGATTTATTATGATGATATAAAAATTGCCGATTCTTTAGAAGAGTTTTTGAAGAAGGTAATGGATGATGATGAGTACTATATTGATCTAGCATAATACAATACCTGAATAATAGATAAAATAAAGAACGCTACAAAAACCGTTGGCTAAGCTCAATGGTTTTTTAGGCAGATATAATTAAGAAGTTTCATTTTTGGGAGACGGATCATTCATTTCAAGAATATAAATTGTCCTATACTCAAATGAAAAAAATCCGTGATGTAGCGCGTTTAAATAATTTAACGGAAAATAAAAGTACTTCAATTTATGCAGTTTACAACACCGCCAGGAAAACTTTAATATAAAGCAAAAATTTGTTCAATTGGAAACTTATCTACAACAAGAGAGTTGCTGCATTGAAAATAAATTAGCACACTTATCCTGAACCCCTCCAGTGAGTTTTCTATTCTCTGTTTCTTCCCTTTAAACTGTGTGTCTTTTCTAAAAAAAATTCATAGGATATAGCATCTTATCTGTATTGTTTAAGAAAGGGGTTATACCTTGGAAAAAACAAAGCTTACTGGACGAATCGTTACACCTGATGATGCGGAATATGATCAGGCTAGAACAAATAATAATTTAGGTGTGCCTAAATTTCCGAGAATAATTGTATTTTGTCAGAATACAAACGATGTATTAAATGCATTGAAGTGGGTAAAGGAAAATCATGTCCCATTTCGAATAAGGAGCGGCAGGCATAGCTATGAAAATTTTTCACTAGTAAACGGTGGATTAGTGATTGATGTCAGTGAAATGGATAGAATCACGTTCAACTCTAAAGACGTGACAGCAAAAATAGAAGCAGGAGCTAATCTAGGGAAAGTATATAATGAATTGTGGAAAAACGGAACGACTATTCCTGCAGGAACCGAAAGCAGTGTAGGTCTTGTAGGCCTTGCGCTTGGCGGAGGAATTGGGATGTTATCAAGGCTTTTTGGGCTTACTTGTGATAATTTGCTTGAAGTTGAAATGGCAAGAGTAAACGAACAGAGAGAGGCTGAACTCATTAAGGCAAATAAAAGTCACAACAGTGATCTCTTTTGGGCGTGTTGTGGGGGTGGGGGCGGAAACTTTGGTATTGTTACGTCCCTTACATTCAAGGTGCAGCCTATCTCAAAGGTGTCAATCTTTTCAATTACATGGGGATGGGAAGATTTTGAAGCTGCTTTTGACGCCTGGCAGCGCTGGGCCCCGAATACCGATAAGCGCTTAACTTCGGAGATTGAGTTAAAATCGAAAGAAGCAAATCAGATTATCGCTCAAGGTGAATTCGTTGGTTCATCATTCAAGTTGAAGGAACTTCTGCAGCCTTTAATAGATGTTGGTTGTCCTAAAAAAGTAGTAATAAAGGATGTTTCATATATTGAAGCTGTGCAATTTTTTGACGATCCGAGCGGAAACGAACCTGCTCCCCGAAAAAGGTCAGGTTCTTTTCTTAATAAAACTTTTCCGAAAGAGGCAATTTTAACAATGAAGCATTTTTTAGAAAATGCTCCAAATGAAAAATCTAGTATTTGGCACCAGTCTCTTGGAGGAGCAGTAGAGGAAGTTGCCTCTAATGAAACGGCTTTCTATTATAGAGATGCTATTATAGCACAGGAATATCTTGCTACATGGAGCCATCCTTCAGAGGGGCGACCAAACATTCGATGGATCGAAGAATTAAGGAATGCTTTATCGAGATATACAACTGGAGATTATGTGAACTGGCCGGATCGCCTCATCAGAGATTGGCCAACGGCGTACTATGGAGAGAATTTTAAAAAGCTTCGAGAAGTGAAACGAGCATATGATCCGTTCAATCTATTTCATTTCCCTCAGAGCATCCCGCCGTTTATTAACTGGTTTTAAAGATCATCTTTCAAGTCAGAGAGGTAAATAAAACCCATCTTAAATGAGATGGGTTTTTGTGTATATTTCCTTTTGCTTTCCTGAGCACGTGAAAAAGGCAGTAAATATTGTAGCAAACAGTTCTTCTATCAATAAAACGACGCTCTCATTGTTTATAGGCAACAGACGACTGCATTATAGGGAGAAACATACATAAATATCATAAACATTGACATTCCCTTCCAAAACGCATACAATAGCTACTAATAAAAGCACACAAATTCGTTGAAGAGAATCAGTACGCTGCAAGTTTGTTCCACAGAGAGCCGGTGCTAGCTGAAAGCCGGTGTTCAAGCTGCAGGGGAATATCCTCTCTGAGAAGTCAAACTGAACTATAAGTAAGTTTGAACGGTAGTCTACCGTTAAAAAGAACGCGTATGATTGTACGTTGCTGAGTGCTATTGATGAACGGATCAATAGAAGCCAGGGTGGTACCGCGGTTGAAACCCGTCCCTAGTCATAGGGACGGGTTTCTTTGTGTGCTTTTAACTTTAAAAGGAGTGGTATCACATGAAAGAAGTGAATGTAAGGGAGTCTTCGCAAGAGCGAGAACAGCGTATCCAGCAGCAGTGGCAAAAGGGAAATGTGTTTCAGCTGTCGGTTCAAAACCGAGAAGGGCATCCTTCGTTTGTATTTTATGAAGGGCCTCCGACAGCAAACGGTCTTCCTCACGTCGGGCATGCGCTTGGCCGGACGATTAAAGACGTGGTGGCTCGCTATAAGACGATGACGGGGCATCAAGTAATCCGGAAAGCAGGCTGGGATACGCACGGACTGCCGGTTGAGCTCGGTGTCGAGAAGCAGCTTGGAATTTCAGGGAAGCATGACATTGAAAAATACGGCGTAGAAGCTTTTATCAACAAGTGTAAGGAAAGTGTATTTGTGTATGAAAAGCAATGGCGCGCGTTCACGGAGCAGCTTGGCTATTGGGTTGATATGGAAGACCCTTACATCACCTTGGAGAATTCATACATTGAAAGCGTATGGAACGTGCTTGGCACGATTCATGATAAAGGACTTCTTTATAAAGGACACCGCGTATCACCGTACTGCCCGAGCTGTCAAACGTCACTAAGTTCGCATGAAGTAGCGCAAGGGTATAAAGATGTAAAAGATTTAACGGTAACAGTGAAATTTAAAGTGAAAAACCGCGATAATGAGTATTTTTTAGGCTGGACGACAACGCCTTGGACGCTTCCGTCAAACGTGGCGCTTGCGGTGCATAACGAGATGGACTATGTTCGCGCTGAGCAAGGCGACAGTGTGTATATAGTGGCAGAAGCGCTCGCAGACAAAGTGTTAAAAGGAGAGTATACCGTTTTATCTCGTCATAAAGGAAATGAGTTAAAAGGGATGTCGTATGAGCCGCCGTTTGATTTTGTGAAAGTGGAAAAAGGGCATGAAGTGGTAACAGCTGATTATGTAACGAATCAAAGCGGAACGGGTGTCGTTCATTTAGCACCTGCTTACGGCGAAGATGATTACAGAGTAGTAAAAGAAAACGGCTTTTCATTTGTGAACGTGGTGGATGAAAAAGGACAGTACACGGCTGAAGTGCCGCCGTTTCAAGGGCGTTTCGTGAAAGACTGCGACGTTGATATCGTACGTTATTTAGCGAATCAAGACGTGCTGTATCACAAAGAAAAGCATGAGCACAGCTATCCGTTTTGCTGGAGATGCGACTCGCCGCTCCTTTATTATGCAAATGAAAGCTGGTTTATCCAAACGACGGCGTTGAAGGAACAGTTTTTGAAAAACAACGAAAGCGTGACGTGGTACCCCGAGCATATCAAGCACGGCCGCTTTGGCAACTTTTTAGAAAATATGGTGGACTGGAACATCAGCAGAAAACGCTACTGGGGAACGCCGCTGAACGTATGGGAATGCGGGGAATGTCAGCATCAAGTAGCGCCAAAAAGCATCAAAGAGCTCCAAAAGCATGCGTCTCATTCCGTTGATGACAGTATTGAACTGCATAAGCCTTATGTAGATGACGTGCAGTTGACGTGTCCGGCCTGCAGCGGAGAGATGAAGCGCACGCCGGAAGTAATTGACGTTTGGTTTGACAGCGGTTCGATGCCGTTTGCGCAGTATCACTATCCGTTTGAAAACAACGAATTGTTTCAAAAGCAGTTTCCAGCAGACGTAATCGCAGAAGGAATTGATCAAACGCGGGGCTGGTTTTATAGCTTGATGGCAGTTTCAACGCTATTTACAGGAAAAGCACCGTATAAGCGCGTTCTGTCTCTTGGCCACGTGTTAGATGAAAACGGTCAAAAGATGTCTAAAAGTAAAGGAAATGCGCTGGACCCTGTTGATCTTATTCATACATTTGGTGCAGATGCGCTTAGATGGGCGCTTTTAGCAGACAGTGCGCCTTGGAACCCGAAGAAATTTTCAGAGCGCGTGGTGCAAGAAGCGAAGTCAAAAGTTATTGATACTCTAGTGAACGTGTACGGCTTTTACGTGTTGTACGCAAAGCTGGACGGCTATGACCCGGAGCAAACGTATGAATTGAAAAAAACAAAATTGGATGAATGGATTCTTTCACGTTTGCACAGCACGGTCAAACGAGTAACGGCACATCTTGAAGATTACGGGTTTACAAGCGCGGCTCGTGAAATCGCAGTATTCATTGAAGAGCTAAGCAACTGGTATGTACGACGTTCCCGCGATCGTTTTTGGTCAGAGGGAATGGACGGAGAAAAAGCAGCAGCTTATGATACGCTTCACGAAGTATTAGTCACGCTCAGTCAGTTGTTAGCACCGTTTACTCCGTTTGTTGCGGATGATATTCATGAAAATCTGACGGGAAAAAGCGTTCATTTAGTAGACTATCCTGTTTATAATGAAGGCAAAGTGAATGAAAAGCTGGAAAGAGAAATGGCAGCGGTCTTGCAGGTAGTGGAACTAGGACGAAGCATCAGAAATACGCATTCGTTAAAGGTGAAGCAGCCTTTACGGAGTTTGTCTCTTGTCGTGACGAATGAAGATATCGAGTGGAATGCGTACCGTGATGTCATCAAAGATGAGTTAAATGTAAAGAAATTTAACGTGGAGCAAGATGATGAAAATCTCGTCTCGTACGTGTTAAAACTTAACTTTAAACAGGCAGGGCCGAAGTTTGGAAAACAAGTTAATGCAGTGAATCAAACGTTGAAAAATCTTTCAGCAGATGAAACGAAAGATTTTGTTCAACAAGGTGAGCGGAGGGTCACGCTCCCATCAGGTGAAAAGCTAACGCTTGAAACAGCTGATGTGCTGGTTGAAAAAGTACCAAAAGAGGGTTTTGCGGTGGCATCAAACGGCATGTATACCGCCGTGTTAGATACCGCGTTAACAGAAGCACTGGTGCAGGAAGGGTTAGCTCGTGAAGTCATTCGAGCAGTACAGGACTATCGTAAAAAGTTGGATTTGCCGGTGAATTTACGCATTGATTTGGAACTTAGCGGCGATGCGGAAGTGAAGGAAGCTGTCACTAGCTTTGAAGGCTTGTTGCAAGAGAACTTACTGCTAAACAGTCTTTGTTTCACTGAAGATACAGAAGACGGCGAAAAACTGAAAGTAGGAACGAAACATGTAACGCTAAGAATGTTAAATCAATAAATAGTGAAAAAGCACTTATTCTCTAAAGGGTAAGTGCTTTTTTCTTATTCATTTATTTGTGCATATGATAAATAGAAACATAATTATCATGCAACCTTTTAGCTACTGCTTTATCAGTTTTTGCTATTTTAAAAGCCTTCTGAATAGTACTTCTACAACTTCTGTTGCAGAACTATTTTTCAAATAGTTCTCTTCCTTTAAAGCTCTCAAAGCTAGAAATCATTTAATTACATCTCAACAAATAAACCCATTGTTAATGCAGGAGGGTTTAACCCTTGTGTTGGCCCATTCTGTCTGCGACATAATGTCAGTAGAAAAAGATAGAAGCGTGCATTAGTATCTGTAAAAATAGTAAAGCTGGGATTACGGTCATTTTGGAAAGAGCAGCATTAAATCGTTTCGCTCGTCCAATGAACTATGCTTCTTTTCATGCATCGAGGTCAGGTATTAATTTTAAAAATGAATCAAAATAGGTATTTGAATCAGTAACAACACCCAAGCAGAGTTCATACTTTGTTGAGGGGAGTATTCGAAGTATTGTTTGAGCCTCTTATTATACAGTTGTTTTCATTCTGCTTCTCTTTTATGGTGTTAGCACACCTTGTTAATTTAAATACGGAGGTATGAAAAATGAATAATTTCCAAAATGAACTTCAAATGTTGGATGTTGGTGATTTCCAAGCGAATCAAGCCATTCCTTGGGATCCAAATAATATGGATCAAGATCGACAATTTGGGATTTTTTTCCGATGTTTTAGTTGTTTTAGCTGTTTTACTTGCTTTACTTGCTTTAATTGCTTTAATTGTTTTCGTTGCTCCAACTGCTTTCGTTGTGGTGGCAATTGCGGAGGCCGTTGTGGTGGCAATTGTGGAGGTCGTTGTGGCGGAGGTCGTTGCGGCAGCTGATAATTCTAGTTTTCAAATAAAAAACATCGTTATCTATGGAGGAAAGCCCCTGCATAAGTTGCAGGGGCTTTTTTCTAAAAGATTAGACATAAGAGACAAATTACAGTACATAGGATTATAGTGGAAATGGAAAATGGTGATATTAGAGTTGAGAACAGTTCACGGATAAGGAGGAGCGGAATGACAAATTTGAACCCTTCTATGCGTTTGAAAGTGAAAAGGGATACTTTTTTTCTCCCTGATCCAAACAGCGGTGTGTATTTTCGAAATAATATAAGTTCGTTCCATATGAAAGGCAGTATGATAGATCAATGGGTGAAAAAGCTGATACCAATGTTCAATGGAGAGTATACGTTGGAGAGTTTAACAAACGGATTGCCGGGTCCATATCGAGAACGTGTATATGAAATTGCAGAAGTACTGTATCAAAACGGGTTTGCTCGGGATGCAAGTCAAGACCGTCCGCATCAATTGGCGGATCCAGTCCTTAAAAAGTATGCTTCTCAAATTGAGTTTTTAGAAAGTTTTGGAGATTCAGCTGCGTACCGTTTTCAAGCCTACCGCCAGGCCAGAGTGTTGGCGATAGGCTCTGGCTCTTTTTTTGTTTCGTTGGTTTCTTCATTGATTGAGTCTGGATTGTCTAAATTCCATGTGATGATAACGGACTCTGTACCGACCAATCAGCTGCGGTTAGAAGAATTGGTAGGGCATGCCCGAAAAACGGACCCCGAGGTAGCAATAGAGGAAGTCATCCTGGAAAAGGACGGGGGAAATTCTTGGAGGGAGATTGTGCAACCGTTTGATTCAATTTTGTATGTGTCGCAGGAAGGCGATGTAGAGGAACTAAGAGCTCTTCATAAGATTTGTAGGGAAGAGAAAAAAGTGTTACTCCCTGCTATATTTCTGCACCAAGTGGGTTTGGCAGGTCCTTTGGTTCATCCAGGCTCTGAAGGATGTTGGGAGTCTGCATGGCGCAGCATACACGAATCTGTGTTTAGGAATGACGAGCAATTACCTAGCTTCACTTCCACGGCAGGAGCGATGTTGGCTAATGTGATCGTATTTGAATTGTTTAAAAACATTACGAGAGTTGCTGAATCAGAACAGAAGAATCAATTCTTCCTGCTTAATCTGGATACGTTAGAAGGAAATTGGCATTCGTTTATGCCTCATCCGCTAGTGACCGGACGTGTTACAGCTGAATGGGTTCAAGATTTTGATTTGCGGCTCAAGCAGAGTTCGAGTAGAGGGGAATCGAGCGGGTTGCTTCTGTACTTTAGTCAGTTAACATCAAAGGAATCAGGCATTTTTCATATTTTAGAAGAAGAGGATTTAAAGCAGTTACCGTTAGCGCAGTGCCACGTTCAGGTGGTTGATCCGTTGTCGAAGGGGCCTGCTGAGCTATTGCCAAGCATGGTCTGTACAGAACTGACACATGAGAAGGCACGGAAAGAAGCGGGTCTATCTGGAGTTGAAGCGTATGTATCAAGAATGGTTGATGCGTTCCTTACGACTCTTCCTTCACAACAGAAAGCAGAGAGGGTTATCGTAGAATCTGAGGAATTTGTTGGGATTGGAGCGGGAGAAACAATTGCAGAGGGCGTTTGCCGTGGATTGCAAAAGTGTTTAACAGAGGAACTGAGCAAACAGCTAATCGATCAGAAAAATATTGTCTCTCGGGTGCAGGTAAGTGATGTAGAAGATGAATATTGTCGGTATTGTTTACAGGCACTGACCGTGACGCAGGGTGCACCGATTATAGGTTTGGGAAAGGAAGTATCCGGCTTCCCTGTGGTATGGGCCGGTACGAATGATCGCTGGTATGGCAGTGTAGGTTTGAATACAACAATGGCGTTGCAAAAAGCATTACAACAAGCGCTTATGAATAAAGAAAATCAAGCGACACAAGTGCTGCCGAATTCGTCTGTGTTTCTGGTAGAGAAGGTACCAAAAAGCCTTGTAATCCAAAAGAGTGAAGAAATACCACATTCTGAAGTCTTGCGATCCGCGATGCAGGTTTTAGAACAGAATGGCAAGCGACTCTTGTTTTTCGAACTAGCACTGGAGCCCTTTTGCAAAAAAGAACTGGTAGGAGTGTATGGTATGTTGCTACGAGAGGAGGAATCCAAGTGAGTGCAGTCGTAGTGATTATTGGAGAAGGAATGCTAGCTGACCACGTGTATGAACAATTGTCAGACCAATACCAGGTAGTTCGTCATATTGATTTCGAGGCAGAATTACCTGAAGCGGCTGATTTAGTTTTAGTGTTGGATGATGCTTGGAATCCTTCTCTTCATCAAAAAGCAGAAGAGGTGTTGCGTTCAACCGGCATCCGATGGCTGCGAGGCTTCGTTTCATTTGGAGAAGGCGTGATCGGACCGCTAGTTGGTTCGGATACACCAGGGTGCTCCCGATGTGCGGACATACGACATCTCATGGCAGGACGTGACCGTAAAGAGATGTGGGAAATGCAACAGCAGCTGGCTGCGGACGGAGGAGTAACGCGTGACGCGTGGGCATCGAGCTTGGGGCTTTTGCAGATCGCCTGCCTGCTTGGGAGGGAGGTACAGAGGATCGTGCAAGGTGATGAGGTGCACTCGGAAGGACAGGTATGTTTAATTAATCTGAAAACATTAAAGAGTTCATGGCATACTTTTTTGTCTGATCCATTATGTCCTGGTTGCAGCCAATTACCTGACGATTCACCAGCTGCGGCCAGAATTTCGTTAAAATCAAGCCCAAAGATTACTGATAGTTACCGCTGCCGTTCGATGGACGATCTAAATAAAGTCCTGGTTAAAGACTATCTGGATCAACGGATGGGCATTTTGAATGGAAAAATGTATGACCTTGTCCCGCCTTTTGCTGATGTAGTTGTAAATTTGCCGTTATTCTCAGGAGACGAAGGAGTAGCAGGACGGACTCATTCATATGCGGTAAGCGAGTTAACTGCTATTTTGGAGGGATTGGAACGGTCTTGCGGTATGACACCTCGTGGAAAACGAACCGTCGTATATGATAGTTATCGTAATCTGAAAGATCAAGCGATCAATCCTATTGAAGTAGGAGTGCACGCGAAGGAACGGTATGCCGAGCCTGGTTTTCCATTTGAACAGTTTCACCCTGACCGTCCGATAAAATGGGTATGGGGCTATTCGTTTTTGCAAGAACGTCCAATTTTGGTTCCTGAGTTGCTTGCCTATTACAGTTTGGGATGTGGCCAAGGGTTTGTCTATGAAACTTCCAACGGATGCGCATTAGGGGGAAGTTTGGAAGAAGCCATTTTCTACGGTATTCTGGAAGTGGTAGAACGTGATTCGTTCTTAATGACTTGGTACGCAGAGTTGCCTCTCCCGCGTCTTGACCCTTATTCCGCTAACGATCAAGAATTAGAGCTGATGATCGATCGTGTACGGGCAATAGGGGGATATGATCTGCACTTTTATAATTCGACGATGGAGCACGGAATTCCAAGCGTTTGGGCGATGGCAAAAAACAGAAAGAAAAAGGGTTTGAATATCATCTGTGCAGCTGGAGCTCATCTTGATCCAGTACGGGCGGTAAAAAGCACGATTCACGAGCTGGCTGCCATGATGCTGACGCTTGATGAGAAATTAGAGACGAACCAGGAGGAGTTTGTGCGAATGCTGCAAGATTCTTCCTTGGTGCAGAAGATGGATGATCATGGCATGCTGTACGGTTTGCCGCAAGCGCAAGAGCGCCTACAGTTTTTGCTAGATGATAATCGTCCATTGCGATCGTTTGCTGAGGAATTCAAGTGGAAATCGAATTCTGCAGATCTGACTGATGATCTACAGGACATTCTTCAGAAGTTTCGTCGATTGAATCTCGATGTGATTGTGGTGGATCAGTCGACACCGGAAACTAAACGAAACGGACTGTATTGTGTTAAAGTGCTGATTCCGGGAATGTTGCCAATGACATTCGGACATCACCTTACGAGAGTAACAGGACTGGAGAGAGTGCTGCGGGTACCAATGGAACTTGGATATAAAAAGAAACCGCTGACATTTGAACAGCTTAATCCACATCCGCATCCGTTTCCATAAGCGGTAACTAGGAGGGTAAGAGGATGGGTCTCGAGACATTTCTGTACAATCTGCATTTTGACATTGATAAGGCAAGCCCAACGGACTGGGAAGTGGATTGGGAAGATGCCCCGCTTCCGTATAAGCTCTACCGTGACTTGCCCGTTTTCCCATTATCTCTGGAAGTACCGCTGTCGCTTGAACAATGGGCAGCGCCAGAACAGCCTAACCTTCAGAGAATGAGTCATTTTCTCTGGTATGTATTTGGTCTTACTCAAATTTCCCAGTCAGCCTTTTCTACTACAGATCAAGAGCCGGAACTAATGCAGTCGTATCGGCGTTTTGTTCCTTCTGGCGGGGCGTTGTACCCAAACGAATTGTACGTATATCTGAAGACGGAGGATTTGCCGGTTGGGATGTACCATTATGATGTAGCACACCATCGCTTAGTACTGTTGAGAGAAGGTAACTTCGATTCATATATAGCCCAGGCTCTTGGCAATCGCTGTGATGTGTCCGCTTGTTTTGGTACGTTTTTTGTGTCGACAATGTTTTGGAAAAACTTCTATAAATACAATAACTTTGCTTATCGTCTACAAGGGCTAGATGCTGGCGTGCTGATTGGACAGTTACTGGAAGTAGCAAAACGGTTTGGTTTTGCTTCTGGGGTGTACTTTCAATATCTAGATCGGGCGATCAACCATCTGCTTGGACTAAACGAAGAAGAGGAGAGTGTATATGCAGTTATCCCTCTAACAGTGGAACCTACAAGTTGGTTTACTAATCGGGGTGGGAAAGAGCCTGTTTCTGCTATCGAACTGTGTCGAGAGTTGCCAGTCATTCAAAATAATCACTACGTCCGATCACAGAGGATCAAAGCGTTTCCGATGTTAAAGAAGATGAATGAAGCGTCCATGCTAGAATCAAAGCAATCGTTTCGGCAAATAAAGGTGAGGGAGAAGGTGAATTGTAAGAGTCAAGTGGTCACTCTTCCTCACATGAAGCGATTATCATATGATCTAGCTTCGGTTTGTCAAAAGAGATTTTCACCGGACATGGATTTCATTTTTGGAAAGGTAAGTCAATTGCAGTTGGCCACTTTACTGCAGGAAGCAACGTCGGCGTACTTGTATCGAAATGATCTGGATGAAGCACATAAGAAGAACGAGCCCCGTGTCTCACTGTATGTCTGTTTGAATAATATTGAAGGTATTCCCGATGGAGCCTATCATTATGATAGTGCTAATCATGCGTTACGACAGGTAGATCTCGGTGATCATCGACTCAGTTTGCAATATGGAATGCCTGTAGGGAATGTTAATTTATCCCAAGTGCCATTCTGCTTTCATGTGGCAGGGGATAAAGATCACTTCATATCGGAACTGGGATACAGAGGCTATCGTATTCAGCAAATGGAAGCAGGTATGCTCGTGCAACGATTACTGTTAGCGGCGTCGGCCATCGATATGGGAGGACACCCACTACTCGGATTTGATGCCAACCTGTGTGACGAGATCTACAAAATGGAGCAACAAGGAAAAACCAGTCTAATCCAAATTCCGACCGGCCCCTACCGACCTCGCCCTTGGTTAAAGGGGAGTTTGCAAAGCTAAGTAAGGAGGGAATGAAGCTATTTTCAACGGCTAAAATGTCCATTTAACGAATCCAGTTCTGTTTTCTGGTAGAAAAGAGAAGCCCTCGCTCATTTGAGTGAAGGCTTTTTGGTTATAAATCTTTTAGTTTACAAATTGGCAATTCTGACTAATTGAAAAGAAGAACAAAAAACTTAAAGCCAGTCTTTTTATGTTACAGTGTAATTTCTCTAGCTATATTCTGTTTTTTTACTATAAAATCTTAGACTAATACTTATGTCAGTTATAGACGAATAAAAGAATTAAAGAAACGTGCAGTTTTGTCAATGGTGATGCTTGTCACACTGCCAATAAAGGCACTTCGGATGATATCAGAAGGATAATGATGTCCGACCCAAATCTTTGAGAACCCCGTTAACAAAGCCAGTCCCCACATAACTGACCCGATCACACGTTCATGAAGAAAGATAGAAGTAGATACCGCAAAAGTAAGCAGCGTATGTTTGCTTAGAAATGAAGAATCCATTTTTGAAGGAATAAGTATGCCGACACGGCGTTTTATAAATGGGCGAGGCTTAAAGTAAAAACATTTAATCAACGTGTTAATAAATAAAGTAAAGGCCGAAGATGTTACTGCATATATTGTCACTTTTTTTTGCGAATAGTTTCGAAACCACATAAAAATCAATACAAACATAAATACATAACGAACCTTTTTTGAAATCAATATCATCAGCATATCTATGGTAGAATAACGACCAGCCAGTTGATTGATTGTTCTAAACATTTTATAGTCCATAAAACTTGTCTCCTTACTTTTTAGATAGATGCAATATTTCCTCCTGAACGAGAAATATATTGTATTAACTTTGCTGTGACGGTAACTAAAAAAGTCGAACGTAAAATAATTATTATAATGTATATGGCATTCAATTGAGAAATAAACGCATATGAAACCTCCTTAATTTATAAGGAGGTTTCTCTTTGCTGGAACATAGTAGATTAACTTGCTGCGCTCAATCGCTCTTATTTAACGAGCATTAGGAAATACTCTTTGAACTGTTTCAGTAAACTCTTCAAATAATCCTTTTACTGGAGCACCTTCATTAATTCTTTTTTCATAATCTTTCATTCGGTTCACAAAATCAGGATTTGCTGATACATATACCTCCTGAATATCCGAGTCTGTCGCCCTTACTTGATCTGCAATCTTCTTTTCCAAACGGTCTGTTACCTTTCCATTTGTTCCATCTTGTAAAACAACTGCAACATAGGCATTCCGGTTTGTTACGATTACGTTTGCGCTGTCTACTTCGTCTAATTTGGCAATGCGATTTGCAGCCTCATCAGCTACTTCTAATTTTGTTTGGTTTTTATCATTATTCTCCTCATTAGGTTCAAATCCAACATTTCATGGCCCATTGTTGTTACGGGCATTCTCTGCACGTTGTTCAGAAGGTTCTTCAGTTGGATCGGGTTCAGCTTCATCCTTTTTATCATTGCATCCAAAAAGGAATCCTACAGATAAAATCGTTGATAGGAGACCTAATAAATATTTTCTTTTCTTTCTCTTGTTTTCACTCCTTGTAGTAGTCGTATAACTTTAGCATTCCAATTATTTTCAAAAAAAATACAGGCAATAATTTAATAATCAAAATAAGCATAGTGTTATATTATTGCTGGTTTTATTGGTGCATGGTTAGGTGGGCTTATCTTTGGAGACTGGGGACCAGACATTAGTGGATTTGCCGTTATCCTGCTATTGTCCGATCTATTATTTTCGTAGTGATTGTAAGTTTTATTACGAGGAAAATACGTTTTGGCAATCGTAGACATACATAATGGATAAGAAAAAACTAAAAAGAGAAGGAAAATGTTTTACATATGCCTAAGAAAAGTATTAGTTGATTGACAAAAACAAGTATCATGTATAGCTATTATGTTAGGACAAAGCAGTTATTATTAATTCCCTTTTTTATTGTACTAAGAAATGATGTATCTATAATCTTTTTGTATAGAAACTTACTTGTTAGAGCATACATAAGCAGAGATTCTATATAGGAGGGTACTTCAGTGAGCTATAAACAATACTGGGGAAACATACATGAACAAAGCGATAAGCTGCAGGAGTTACTATCGTCGTATTGGCATCAGTATTCAGATTTTGGAAACTGGCAGTTTTGGGTGGTGCTTGCTTCGCTCGTTCTTCCTCTTGTGTTGTTGTATTTTACCGTAGACCGGACGAGGATCTTTGAGGTGTTTTTCTTTGGTTACACGGTGCATATGCTTTGGGCATATATTGATATTGCACTTGGACGAAGCGGTCATTTAACGCACACGTTTTTCTTAACGCCTCTGCTTCCGAACGCAACGAACATTACGGCATCTATTTTGCCGGTAGGATTTCTGCTGCTTTATCAATATTGTACAAATCATCAAAAGAATTTTTATCTATATACAATCCTGTTGAGCGCTGTTTTTTCGTTTGGACTGGCGCCTCTTGAACATCATTTTAAATTTATTGATTCAAGAAAAGGAATGAGTTTGTTTTATATTTTCCTTATTGATATAGGAATAACGCTAGTGGCGTACTGGGTTACAAGGCTGCTTGTAAAAGCAAAAGCCGCAGCATATCGTACAGCGGAAAAAGAACGCTGAAAAAATGTTTTAAAATTATCAGTTAAGGGTATACATACACTTAAGACAAATCGAGGTGAAAAAATTGTATTACTATCGCATTTCAGAAGGACAAGACGAAACGTACTCTGAGACAATTGTTATCCATGAAGAACAGTTTGATCAAGGGGCATTTGAAGAAATGGTAAAAGAAGCGATGATCGATAAGCCCGGCAAAATCGACCAAGTGGACATTGTGAAATATTTAATTGGACATTATCATTTCCAAGTTGCATATATTGAAGCAGCCTTTCATAGCACGTATATAGAAGAACAATAACGTTATGTATTCGTTAAAAACCCCGTTGCATCGGCAGCGGGGTTTTTTGTCTCTACCAATATCGATAGTGATAAGGATTTTGAGAATGATAATAAGAATTCTGAGGAGGAGGATACGTATAATGAGGCGTCTGGTGGTGAACGGGGCCTGCTTGTTTTTTCTTTTTATAATGTTCTTTTTCTCCGCATTCGTCCGTTGGTCCAATTACGATGGTTTGATTTTTTAACGGAGCCAGCGTTTTCTTTAGTTGCTCCGGATCTAAGCAGTATGTGTGAGCAAGTACTTCAATAGGCGTCTTATTTAAAATATCTGATCCAAAAATGTATTCCGGGTACGGAGCGTCAAAAATGGCGAGTAAATGGGTATTGTCTTCAGAAGCGATTTCCCAATGCCACCAGCCTTGAGGGATATTGGCTACTTGACCGGGAACAATCGGAATGTTTGTCACTTCATTGTTAAACGGATTGATTAATGAAACGACAGCTGAGCCCGAAATGCAGTAGACAAGCTCAGCGGCATTTTGATGATAGTGCGGTTCGACCACGCGGCTTTCGCTTAAGTAAATATCGAGTAACGATACGTTTCCAAGGGTATTTAGCACATCTCTTCCTAGCCGGTTAATATAGTTTTCGCCATTGCGCGTATTGAGTCTATTTTTATTCACATCAGAAAAGTATTGTACGTTCGGATTATTGTAATCCATATAGGACGTTGACAAGGGTCTTCAGCTCCTATCCTTGAATTTTTCATGATGCTGTATTGTATGTAGAGAGTTTTATTTCGTGACAGAAGCCTAGGAAGATGTAGGTAACCGCCTCTTTTGGATAAAGTGTACAATCATTTGCCCGCTGGTTTTCATATACTGTAACAGGTTTTTTTCACAGAACCATGATCAATGTCAGGAACATACGACAGATCATTTTAAGGAAAGTGAGTTGCAGAGCTGTTGCTTGATCAATATGAAAAAATAAATAGTACGTACGAGAAGCTAGATGAACTTCAGCTGCCGTTTGACAAGCCGGTTTTAGTAGAAGTCGAGTGGAACGGAGTGCTGTTTGAGTTTTTAATAAGGCTGAAAAGAGAGTCTTCTCATTTGCTTGTGTTTGGTTCAGGCGGAGGAGCAAGTCAGGAAATGCCGGCAGGACCTCCATATTTTCAGCGGCATTCGTGGATGAATGAATTCGAAGATTCCATTATTTATTATAACGATCCTACTCTTTATTTAGGAAAAGTGTCGCTTGCATGGGGACAAGGGACGAGCGATCGTTTTTATTTAAAAGACATTGCCGTTTTAATTGAAAAATTCATGAAAAAAGCGCAGGTGAATTCGTCTAACGTGCTGTTTTACGGATCTTCAGGCGGCGGCTTTATGTCGATGTTTTTGGCGGGGTACGTAAAAGGAGCAAAAGCGCTTGTCAATAATCCGCAGACCTGCTTGACCAAGTGGCTGAAAACGCCGGTTCGGCAAGTGTTTAATTTATCTTATCCCAACCTGACAGAAGAGGAAGTGATAGCCTCATACGGTGAGCGAATCAACGTAGTGAAGTTTTTTCGCCATATTAACTATGTGCCAAAGATATATTATTTGCAAAACGGGGCGTTTGAATATGATATGAACAATCACTTGCTTCCATTTTTAACGGATTTGCAGCATATGCCAGACGGCTGTGAAATCAATAATATAAAAGTGGACCTTTATTACAATCCAAAGCTGAAGCACGCGGCTGTTAGTAAGCAAGAAACGATTGATTATGTGAATATGGCAAAGAATATATAAGAAAAAAGGCAAGAGTTCAAGTGCAAAGGAACCCTTGCCTTTTTTATGTCGAATTTTCTAACTCAATAGATACAAGTAGGCAGTTATGTTGCTTTTTTTTTTGAATATGATAGTGAAGATGAGGTGTAAGGAGGGGAAGTATGGCCGATCAAGATGAGAGAAAAAGATACTTGATGGAAGTTCAGACCTGGCTTGAACAAGTGTGTGACCCTGTATTTGAAGAAGCCATTACAGAAGTAGATATAACGTCATATATCACGCGCACGCAAGAAGACGTTCTTGAATATTTAAGTGAAGAAGATGTTAACGAATATACGTTAGAAGAAATCAATAATGCAGTGCGGCATATTGATAAAGTTTTAAAGGAGCGACTTGGAGATGATGGCAGGGAGCGGGAATCTATAGCGCCGGGACGACACGAGCTGCCGCCGCTTGGCTATAGCTATTCAGCTCTTGAGCCGTATATTAACCGGGAAATTATGCGTCTTCATCACAGCAAGCATCATCAAAGCTATGTAGATGGATTAAATAAAGCAGAGCTCATGCTGCAGCAAGCCCGTAACACAAATAATTTTGACCTCATAAAACATTGGGAACGGGAAGCTGCTTTTCATGGCTCCGGTCATTATTTGCATACAATCTTTTGGGAAATTATGAGTCCAGAAGGAGGAGGAAGACCGAGACGCCAGCTGTTGCAGCAGCTTCAAAAAGACTTTGGCAGCTACGAAAAGTTCATGATGCACTTTTCTCAGGCGGCTAAAAAAGTAGAAGGTGTCGGATGGGCAATTTTAGTATGGTCCCCGCGTTCGCGCAAGCTTGAAGTTCTGCAAGCGGAGCGTCATCAGCTTCTCACGCAGTGGGATACGATTCCGCTGCTCGTATTAGACGTATGGGAACACGCGTATTATTTGCAGTACAAAAATGAACGTGATCCGTACGTTGACAATTGGTGGAAAATAGTTTACTGGCCGAATGTAGAAAAAAGGTTTGAGGCAGCTAAAATGCTTCAGTGGCAGCCATATTGAAAATTAGTGTAACCATTATAATTTAAAGATAAAAGAAGCTGGGACAACAGTATTTTAATTGAAGGAAGATCCGAACGAGCGGGATTCTTGATTGAGAATCAACTTCGTTCGGATTTTTTTATTGGTAGGGAGAACGTGAATTTTACATATGTAGGTGTTTCTAGCTGTTGAGTGGAGAGCAAGACGAAGACTCCCGCGGAAAGCGAAGTCTTGCCCGGAAATCAACAGCGGTGTGATAAATGATCTATACTAGTCCTTTATCTCATTTCTTCATTTTTTACATAAACTATGTTCTAAATAATCAATAAAAACCAAATATAAGCCTCTAGAACCAGTGAAATGTTACAAATGAAATAATCCAGTATAAATATGTGTAAAAGCACCGTCATATACCTAAATATGTATGTTTTTGAAGAGTAAAGGTGATTAATTTACTAGTTTAAAAGGAAGAATCTTTATTTTTACTGTAACTAAACTATCAAACTATTGACATGTTACTGAAATATAACTGTAATATTCATGTGTTATTTTTTATGTATTGGTAGATAAAGGGGAAATCAATTACATGAAAAAGACAATGATTACGTTCAGTTTAGTTCTAATGTCACTGTTCGGAGTGGCAAGTGGTGCATCAGCTGCAACAAATACATATACAGTAAAAAGCGGAGATTCGCTATACAAAATTGCAAAGACATATAAAGTATCGGTTAGTCAGCTGAAACAGTGGAACAACTTAAAATCAGATAACATTCATCCAAAACAAGTATTAAAAGTATCTCAAGCAAAATCAAGCACGCCTGCTAAAGCAGCGCCTGCGAAGTCTTCAAACGTTGTGAAAGAATTTAAAGTAACAGCAACAGCGTACACAGCGAACTGCAAAGGCTGCAGCGGAAAAACAGCGATTGGAATTGACTTGAAAAAGAATCCAAATCAAAAAGTTATTTCTGTCGATCCAAAAGTGATTAAACTTGGTTCAAAAGTATACGTAGAAGGTTACGGCACAGCAATCGCAGCTGATACAGGCGGTGCGATTAAAGGAAATAAAATTGATGTTCTTCTTCCTTCGCAAAAAGAAGCGTTAAAATGGGGAAGAAAAACAGTAAAAGTTCAAATCTTAAAATAAGTATTTTTAAGGAAATGAGAGCCTTCGTTGAAAGGCTCTCATTTTTTTCTTCATTAAAGGGCATGCTACTTTATATATACTGATGGAAAAGTTTTACGAAAATGATCATATTTGTTGACAAATATTTCGGAAACAGATATATTTATCCGGTATATAATTAAGTTCATTAAATATTCGTGACATAAATTAATAGAATGAACACATAAAATATATTCTTAACCTGTTTGTCATCTGAAGATTTACATACAGATAATTTTAAAGGGAAAGGTCTTGTTAAAATGAATACACAAACACAACAGTCCGATCAAGCCCGAACTCGGTCTATTTTTGGCGTAATGATAATGGGAGCGCTCGTCGCTTTTTTAAATCAAACACTGATTAACATTGCGCTTCCGCAAATGATGGATCATTTCCATGTAACGGCGGCTACGGGCAACTGGTTAACAACCATCTTTATGTTAGTAAACGGAATTGTTATTCCAATTACAGCATTTTTAATGAATCGATTTACTACAAGGCAGCTGTATATTACAGCAATGGGTCTGTTTACAGTAGGAACACTGCTTTGCGGTATCGCACCGACATTTTCCGTTATTTTAGTGGGACGCGTCGTGCAAGCAGCAGGAGCAGGGATTTTATTTCCGTTAATTACCAACGTTATCTTTACGTTATTCCCGCCTGACCGACGCGGTTTTGCGATGGGGATTTTTGGTGTAGCGATGAACTTCGCACCGGCAGTAGGTCCGACGCTTTCTGGTTTAATAGTTGAGCACTACTCATGGCGCGTTTTATTCTTTATGATGTTTCCAATTGCACTTATTAACGTAATTGCGGCAATTATTTTAGTGAAAAACGTGACAGAAACAAGCCGACCGAAGCTAGACGTGCTTGGCGTTATTTTATCAACAATTGGATTTGGCGGCTTGCTGTATGCGTTCGCTACGGGCGGTACAAAGGGCTGGACCAGCACTGAAGTATTAGCCATGTTCATTGTAGGCGGTATTTCAATTCTGTTCTTTATTTTCCGCCAGTTAAAAATCGATCAGCCGCTTCTTGAATTCCGTATTTTCCGTTACCGTATGTTCACTTTAACAACAATCATTAACGTTATTGTGACAATGGCAATGTTTTCAGGTATGATTTTAATGCCGATTTATATGCAAAACGTACGCGGTTTTTCACCGTTTCTTTCAGGCCTGCTGTTACTGCCAGGAGGAATTGTAATGGGGATTATGTCTCCGATTACAGGACGGCTGTTTGATAAGTTCGGCGCAAGATGGCTTGCTGTTATTGGTTTAGCGATTACCGTTGTGACAACATATGAATTAACAAAACTTGAAACGACAACAACATTTATGTATGTAATGATTGTTTATACTGTTCGTATGTTTGGTATGTCGCTGCTCATGATGCCAATCTTTACAGCAGGGTTAAATGAACTTGCGCTTAGCTTAAATAAATACGGCACAGCGATGGTTAATACGCTTCGAATGGTTGCTGGAGCTGTAGGAATGGCGTTCTTTGTCTCCATTATGATGAATCAAGGTGAAAAACATGTGAAAAACATCGTAATGAATCAGCAAATTTTGCCGACAGATAAAGGCAGTATGGCTGTAGCTGTGAATCAAGGTACGGCAATGGGCATTAACGATGCGTTTATGATCGCAACGATTTTAAGTGTGATCGCGTTTGTTTTAGCCTTCTTTATTCGCAAAACATCACCAAAAGAAGATACCATTACAAATCGTGTGAAAAAAGCAAGCTAATAAAAAATCCGTGCCTTTTGGTACGGATTTTTTTTATGAGTTAAATTTGTCTTTTTTATAGTCAATATAAAGCGATCCGTCCGATTGAACCTCAGCGTAAAAGACGTCATCAATTGAGTTGACTCCCGCTTTTTCTAGCTGTTTATGCAGCCAGTTATGATCTACGTGCAGGTCCTTCAACGAATCTTCGTTCGCTTTGCCATCGTAAATAACGCCGGTTGAAGTTGGAAATAAAAGCGTTTTTGACCACGAGTTTGGCTTTTTATCTTGTTTTTGCATAACGGAAAGATTTCCGTTGATTTCTAATATAGCGTACTCGACATCTTTTATGGAAAATACGTTTTGCTGCCTCAGCATCCCTAAAAGAGATTCAATATCTAGCCGTACTTGCTTTAACGCCTTTTCCATCACTTTTCCTTGCTTAATCACAATTTTTGGCTCACCGGTAATAAGATGCCGTGCTTTTTTCGATTTCATTCCAATATAGCCCATAGCGATCGTTAAAAATGTCCATCCTAGCAGTGAATAAACTCCTTTATCAATCTCTACTCGCTTATCAGTGGAGAGGGAAGAAGCAATATTACCAATCGTAATCGCCGTAATAAATGTAAACACATTTAACTGGCTGATTTCTGTTTTTCCCATGAGCCGCGTTAAAAGAAGCAGCACAAAAAATGAACAGGCGATTCGAAACGTCGATTCAGCATAGCCCATACATTTCACCCTTCCTTCATTTCGTTGTTTTATGTTGTGAAAAAATAGAAATTTTATGCAGTTGAAAAGATAAATTCCATGCTTCTTTCCCAATCGCTTTTGCTTTTGCGCTACAATAAAGAAGCAGCATGTTTGACTAGACAAAAGAAGGTGAAAAGATGAAACCATTTAAAGCATCAGCATTATTAGATGTCATCAGTGAATTGTTCTCTGATGAAGCGTCGATTGCCGTTTCAGATCTAGAAACGTACGTATATTACAGGGCAAGTAAACGAATTAATTTAAAAATCAGCCCTGGAGATCAAATTAAAAAAGGAACGATTACATATAAAGCATTAGAACGAAAGCAAAAAGTATCGGAATTTATTCACCGAGACGTGTTCGGTACGCCTTACTACGGCATGGCCGTGCCTTTCTTAGATGAAGGAGATGTTCAAGGATGCGTGACGGCGATTTTTCCTGCGTTAACGAGCGGAAAGTCAGTTGTGACGTTAAAGGTGAATGAGGGATGGATACCGGTTCCTTTCTCAAAAATCATCTACGTGGAAGCGCGTGACCGAAAAACATATGTGTACGCACAGAAGTATACTGGTACGCATAAATACACGTTAAATGAATTTGATTATGTGCTTCCAAAAGAAGAGTTTGTGCGCTGTCATCGTTCCTTTATCGTCAATGTGACGCAGATTCAAGAAATTTACCCTGATACACATTCAACCTTTTTATTAGTGATGAACAACGGAGAAAAAATTCCAGTCAGTCAGTCGTACGCCAGCTATTTTCGAAAGCTGCTTGGGTTTTAACCGTCATTTTGCTTAATTATCATCAAATATGCTGTTTTATCGCTATTTTTGTCCATTTCATTCCGAAAACTCTTGTGGCCGCTTGCTTTACAGTAAAATGGTAAAAAGAGCAAAAACAAGGAGTGAATAGAATGGAAAACGTTTGCAATCGAATTAAGCATCAAGCACTACAGAATCGTGTTGTATCTGCTGAAGAAGCAGCGTCTTGGATTCAAGATGGAATGACCCTTGGTTTAAGCGGTTTTACGCGCGCGGGGGATGTCAAAGCTGTACCGTTTGCGCTAGCGAAACGAGCGGAAACAGAACCGATAAAAGTCAGCGTATATACGGGTGCTTCGCTTGGATCAGATGTGGATAAGCTATTTGCAGAAAAAGGCATGTTAAACAAACGCCTGCCGTTTCAAGCTGATCCAACAATGCGTAAAAAAATTAATGAAGGTGAATTTCAGTTTATCGACCAGCATTTATCGCATACTTCTGAATGGGTGCGTTCAGGCGTGTTAGATTCAATAGATTTCGCTATTTTGGAAGCGGTTTCTATCACGGATGACGGAATGATGATTCCAACAACGTCAATCGGCAATTCAATGGTGTTTGCCAAGCATGCAAAATCGATTATTATTGAAATTAACACAGCACAGCCAGAGCTGTTAGAAGGTATCCACGACCTGTATGACCCAGGCGTTCAAGGACAGCGAGATGCAATTTCTTTGAAAAAATCTGATGACCGGATTGGTTCGTTAGGCATACCAATTGATGTGGATAAAGTAAAGGGTATTGTATTTACAAATCAGCTAGATTCACCGTCTACGATTGTAGCACCTGACAAAGAAACGGTTGTGATGGCTCAAAATTTGATTTCATTTTTACGCGAAGAAATTAAAGAAGGGCGATTAACTGAATCGCTTGCTCCTTTACAATCTGGAATTGGGTCCGTAGCAAATGCTGTTTTCCACGGTTTGTTAGATTCAGAGTTTCACGATTTAGAAGTATATTCAGAAGTATTGCAAGACGCTGTGTTTGATTTATTTGACGCAGGAAAAGTCACGTTTGCTTCTTGCTGCTCAATTACGCTTTCAGCGGATAAAATGGAGCAGGTTTTCTCTAATTTTGAAACATATCGAGATAAACTTATTCTTCGTCCGCAGGAAATTTCAAACCATCCAGAGATTATTCGTCGCTTAGGGCTGATTTCAATTAATACCGCGCTAGAACTAGACATTTACGGAAACGTTAATTCAACGCATGTGATGGGAACAAAAATGATGAACGGAATCGGAGGTTCAGGGGATTTTGCCCGAAATGCGCGCCTTGGTATTTTTGTGACAAAATCAATTGCCAAAAACGGCGATATTTCAAGTATAGTGCCGTTTGTTTCACACGTGGATCATACGGAACACGATGTGGATGTGATTGTAACAGAGCAAGGGTATGCAGACCTACGCGGACTCGCTCCAAGAGAACGTGCAAAACGCATTATTGAAAATTGTGCCCATCCAATGTACCGCGACCAGCTTATGGCGTATTACGAAGAAGCGCTCACACGAGGAGGCCAAACACCGCACGTTCTTGAAAAAGCCTTTTCTTTTCATACGTCTTATCAAAAAAATGGAACGATGCGAGAAGTTGTAGCGCAAACAAATTAAAAAAACGCTTTGTCTCATGACGAGACAAAGCGTTTTTCTGCTGAGTAAGAAACTTGTGTTTGTTATCTCTTTGACTTACGATGAAAGGGAATACATAAAGAAAACGAGGTAACTTATATATGAAAGCATTAGTATTTGAAAAGTTTGGAGGACCTGACGTTCTTCACTATCAAGATATACCGAACCCCTCTATTGGTCCAACAGACGTACTAGTAAGTACAAAAGCAATTGGACTTAATTTTGCTGATGTGTACCGAAGAAAAGGGAACTACCACTTAACGGGTACACCTCCGTATATTTTAGGATATGAAGGAGCAGGTGTGGTAGAAGAAGTAGGAGCAGAAGTAAGTCACGTTAACGTAGGAGACCGTATTGCTTTTGCTGACGTCCCTTTTGCAAATGCAGAGCTTGTTGCCGTGCCACAAGATAAAATGATTGCTGTACCCGATGATATTTCGTTTGATGCAGCTGCTTCTGTGCTTTTACAAGGGTTAACGGCGCACTATTTAACACAAGACAGCTACAGCATTCAGCCCGGCGATTATGTGCTTGTTCACGCAGCTGCTGGAGGCGTAGGTCAGCTTTTAGTTCAAATTGCCAAGCTATTAGGCGGACAAGTCATTGGCTTAACGTCATCTTCTGAAAAAGCAAAAGCAGCGGCTCAAGTAGGCGCTGACTATGTCTTTTTATACGAAGATAACTGGGTGGAACAAGTGAAAGAAGTAACGAAGCGAGGCGCAGATGTTGTCTACGAATCTGTAGGGGTTACGCTAGAAAAAAGCTTTGAAGCCGTAAAAACAGGCGGAACCGTGGTATTTTACGGAATGGCAGGAGGCGATCCGGCCCCGGTCGACCCGCGTATGCTGATGGATACCTCTAAAACGCTTACAGGCGGAGACTTGTGGAACGTGCTTGTGTCATATGAAGAACGTAAAGTACGTTCACAGCAGCTGTTTGAGTGGATCAGTAAAGGTCAGCTTGTGCTAACCGATCCTGTCGTATTTGACTTAAAAGACGGAGCGAAAGCACATGAGCTTCTTGAAAGCCGAAAAAGCACAGGGAAAATTTTGTTAAGACCGTAAAAGAAAGGCCCTTTAGTCAAGGGCTTTTTTCTGTTAGTAAAGGAGAAACTAAGGAGCTGTCTAATATATATAGTAGACAAGTAGAGTAAAAGAGGTGAAGGTAGATGAAACATGTATTGATTACAGCGGGTCATAAAGGTATTGGCAAGAAGGTAACAGAACAGTTTTTTTAAAAGCAGTATTCCGTTACCGTCCATTTTCGCAGTGATAAAAATAAAGTGCGAGAACTGCAAAAAGAATGGTATCAATATAAAGACAACGTACAGTTTGTAGAAGGAGATATAACGAATAAAGCAGATATTGAACATGTCGTTGCGCGGGCTATGGAGCAATTTGGACGTATTGATGTTTTAATTAATAATGCAGGTCCGTATGTATTTGAAAGAAAAAAATTAATAGAGTACACAGACAGTGAATGGTATGAAATGCTGGAAGGGAATTTAAGCTCCGTTTTTCATTTTGTAAAAGCTGTTGTTCCTGTTATGAAAAAGCAGCAGTTTGGAAGAATTATTACATATGGTTTTCAAGATGTAGAGCATACCCCTGGATGGATGTACCGCGCGGCTTTTAGTGCCGCTAAGTCAGGGCTAGCTTCTTTGACCAAATCGCTTGCTCTAGAAGTAGCCGAATACGGGATTACGGCCAATATGGTCTGTCCCGGAGATATTGTAGGAGACATGAAAGAAAATGATATCATAAAAGCAAGATTACTAGAAGATAAAGCAACGCCTGTCGGTCGATCAGGGACAGGAGAAGACATTGCGCGTATTATTGAGTTTCTTTGTGATGAAAACTCAGATATGATTACAGGCAGTATTATATCCGCTTCGGGTGGAGTAGACGTTGTTCATAAAAGCAAAAAACAAGCCCCTGGCAGATAATGCAGGGGCTTGTACGTTACAGCAGCGATTCTCCGCCGTCAATAAACATTTCACTTCCGGTAATATGTTTGGACGCGTCAGAAGCTAAAAAGAAAATTAAGTCTGCTACTTCTTCGGGCTTAGCAGAGCGTTTAGCAAGCGGCTGATTGCCATTTGGATATTCAATTGGAATCGCTACTTCTTTTAATTTGTCTTCTTGACGGAATGTATTGCTTTCAATATTTGTATCAACTGCTCCTGGACAAATGACGTTTACCCGTATTCCATATGTAGAAAGTTCAAGAGCTGCCATTTTGCCGAAGGCCATTTGGCCAGCCTTTGAGGAACTGTATGCGCTCATGCCGATATTTGAAAATGTACGGTTGCCGTTAATCGAGCTAGTAATAATAATGCTTCCTCCCTGAGCTTTCAAATAAGGAATAGAATGCTTCACCGTTAAAAAAGTACTTGTTAAATTTGTATCAATCGTTTTTGTCCAATCTTCTGGTGATAGTTCTTCAATAGAAGAGAACGTACCGTTGATGCCTGCGTTAATAGAAACAATATGTAATTGACTCCATAAGCTGCTAATCGTTTCGATACTCTCTTTTATACTTTCAGAGTCAGATACGTCTGTTTTAATGGCTATACACTCTCCGCCGCTAGACATGATGGTCTCTTTTACTTCGTGTAATTTTTCTTCCTCTAAATCTAAAAGAGCAACGCGCGCTCCTTGTTCAGCTAATGTAATGGCTGAAGCACGTCCAATTCCAGACGCCGCTCCCGTCACAAGCGCAACTTTTCCAGTTAATGCAATCATTTGTAACCCCTCCATATAAAAATGTTGTTTCCTTTCTTTAACCTATACAAAGGAAATAAAAACCTCTTTTGAAATATTTGTATTTAAATTTGCTAAAAGATGCCAAAAGGAAAAGAGAAAACAGCGGCGAATTATTAATATGACGCCAGAACATGAAAAAGCTAATGTCAAATGAGCTTACTTGAGTAGCTAAAGATATACCCTGTCTTTTCAGAAGAATGTTTATATAAAATTTTACATCAGAGGGACTTGCAAATCGTTCCTTGAAAGCTTACACTAGTAAAGCACAGAAAAAGGACGGTGTTTTATGAAGAAGAAAGATAATGTGATTCCATTCCCGCAAAGAAGGGAAGCGGCTGCTTATGTTCCCGCTTCTATTAGCTTAGATAAGGATATTGTGGAATTTTTAGAAATTATGAATTTTGAAGATCGCAATGATTTTTTAAACGAAATGATTGATTCATTTTTTAAATACGTAAAAGGTGAAGAAGACGAAGTAAGATAAAAGGTAACGTAAAGACATCCAAAGAGATGTTTTTTATTTTGTGACCAATTGCTTAAAAGGCATGCTTAAGCCTCGTATAGTTATTTATGGTATAGTATACATTAGATACTATCTAGCAGGTGCAAATGCGAGGAGTGATAAGATGAGTGGATTTAAAAAAGACATTCGTGCCGGATCTGAAGAACCACACTCACTAGAACAATTAAAGCATGAAATGGAGCAAAGCCTGTGGAATTTAAGAAAAGATTTGCGAAATGAAAATCGCTCGGAAACGGAAATGGCAATGATTAAAATTTCGCTGCTGTCACTATTTGAGGAACAGGCAAATAAATTGAGTGAAACTGAGCTTTCTGACTACCTTGCCGATTACCACAAAAGAGTCGAGCAGTTATTCGACAGGTATAGCTATAAATAAGACAAGCATCCTTGCGGGGATGCTTGTTTTTATTTGAGCAAAATTCGCTTGTATTCATTGCGCTTCAGAGGTTTGGATACATACCCGTCGGCTTCTAGCTGATAAATAATGGTGGCAGCTGCATACACGCTAAAGGCATGATCAAGACCAAAGTAGTCTTGCAAAGCGGCGACGCTCACTTCCTCTTGAAAGATTTTACTGCGATTCGATAAGACAATAGGGTAGACGTTTTTAACGATTTGCTTTGAAATTTCGAGTGTTAACATATTGAATCCCTCCTGTGTGAGTGTACATAACTAAAGGTATTCAGCACGGTGTACATTCATGAAAAAGGGAGCGATTACATTTTTAAAAGATAAAGAAAAGAGGAGTAAATGCCCATAAAATCAAATGTTTTATCTCTTTGTGGGACATGTTTGAAAAACGCAGTATTTTTAGTGTATGACAAACATTTTCAAAAGTTCTATGGAATTATTAGGAGCAATTTAACTAAATCCACATATCTTAAAGTATAGCAAATGGAGGTGAAACACATGGGATACTACGGAGGTTACGGATACGGTTGTGGTTATGGCGGCGGTGGCTGCGGCGGCGGTTTCGCTTTAATCATTGTACTTTTCATCTTATTAATCATCATCGGCGCTTCTTGCTTCGGCGGCGGCTGGTGCTAATTATTAAAAAATGATGACGACGCAACATCCACACTTTATTTCTTCAACTATTTCTTCCACAAAAGGTCTCTTCGGGATGAAGAGACTTTTTTAGTTTATTATTTATAATAACGTGTACAAACTACACGTTAAAAAGATTTTATGCGTGGTTCTACATAAAAAAAAGACTCTGAAATCAGAGTCTTTTTCTACTTATGCTTTTTGAACGTTAGCAGCTTGAGGTCCGCGTTGACCTTCTTCAACGTCGAATGTTACAGCTTGACCTTCGTCTAAAGATTTGAATCCTTCGCTTTGGATTGCTGAGAAATGTACGAATACATCGTCGCCATTTTCGCGCTCGATAAATCCGAAACCTTTTTCTGCGTTAAACCATTTTACTGTACCTTTTTCCATGAATGTTGCCTCCTCGTGTGCTATGCACACATTGTATTACTATCCTTGCTCATGATCAAAATCTTTAAGACGAAAGTATTCACCTATCGATTGTTGCCGAACAAAAATAATTCTTCTTATAGAATAGCAAAAGTTAATGATAATTGCAAGGAATGAAGAAAATTTAACGAAGATGGTTTATTCATTTAATGAAAGAAAACGAAAATTATACGAGTGAAAATAAGTAAGAAAGAGCGTATCAGGTCACACTATCTCTATATATAAGAAGAAAGGGGTCAGTCATATGTTTAAACAAAAAGCAGGGGAAAAACTGATTGAACTGTTAATTGAATGGGGCGTTGATCATATTTATGGCATGCCAGGAGACTCCATTAATTCAATTATTGAACCGCTTCGCAAAGCCCAGGACAAAATTAAATTTATTCAAGTGAGGCACGAAGAAGCGGGAGCTCTCGCAGCGGCTGCATATGCAAAGCTAACGGGTAAAATCGGTGTATGCACGGCTATTGCCGGACCGGGAGCGATTCATTTACTGAATGGTTTGTATGATGCAAAGTTAGACAAAGCTCCCGTTTTAGCACTTACGGGGCAAGTGGAGTCCGATCTTATCGGAAGCGATGCGTTTCAAGAAATTAATTTAGAACGAATGTTCGATGACGTGGCTGTATATAACCAGCGAATCATGTCCGCTGAACAGCTTCCCACTGTTGTCAATCAAGCGATTCGAACAGCTTATGCTAAAAAAGGTGTGGCTGTGTTAACCATTCCCGATGATATTCCTCGTTTTGAAGTCGGATCAGAAGCACGAGAAACATCAAGCATAATCGTTAAACAAGACGTCTTTCCTCACAAAGAAGACCTTGAAAAAGCAAAAGATTTGATTGGTAAAGCAGAAAGTCCGGTTATTTTAGCCGGTCGAGGCACACATGAAATGAGAGAAGAGCTGCTTGCGTTTGCAGAAAAAATCGCAGCACCTATTGTCCTTACGCTTCCTGGAAAAGGCGCAATACCGGATGAACATCCATATTGTCTTGGAGGACTTGGGTTAATCGGGACAAAGCCAGCGTATGAAGCGATGCAAGAAGCGGATACGCTCATCATGATTGGAACGTCCTATCCGTTTACAGGCTTTTTGCCAGACCATGCGAAAACGATTCATATTGATATTGATCCTGCACAAATTGGCAAAAGGTATCCTGTAGATGCGGGGCTTGCCGGAGAAGCAAAAACAACAATTCAGTGGTTCTTAGAAAACGTTGGCCGCTCAGAGCATCGCCAGTTTTTAGAGCAAAGTCAAGAACGTATGAAAAAGTGGTGGAGTCAGCTTGATACCCAAGAAGCAAAAGAAAGTCTACCTATCAAGCCTCAGCGAGTGATTCGAGCGCTTCAGCACGTAGCAGCTGATAACGCGGTCTTGTCTGTAGATGTAGGAAACGTCACAGTATGGATGGCGCGTCATTTTCGTATGACAAATCAGCAGTTTGTGATTTCAAGCTGGCTAGCGACTCTCGGATGCGGGCTGCCGGGCGCACTTGCTGGAAAAATTGCTTATCCCGAGAAGCAGGTGTTTGCGGTCTGTGGAGACGGCGGCTTTGCGATGACGATGGCAGATTTTATTACAGCTGTTAAATACAATCTTCCGCTAGTTGTGGTGCTATTTAATAACCATAAAATCGGTATGATTAAATTTGAACAAGAAGTAATGGGAAATGCTGAATTCGGCACAGACTTAACAAATCCGAACTTTGCTAAGTATGCAGATATTTGCGGAGGTGTTGGCTACCGGGTTGAAAAAGAAGAAGAGCTGCTGCCGGCTTTTGAAAGTGCTGTTAGACAAAATAAGCCGTGCATTATCGATGTAATCGTTGATGCAAATGAAGCGCCTATGCCAGCTAAGATTACGCTAGGGCAAGCAACGGGTTATGCCAAGCATATGGTGAAAGAATTGTTTCAAGAAGGCAAGCTAGATTTACCTCCTCTATAAAAAAGAGGCTGTGACAAAAGTATTTTAGTAAAGATCCGAACGATGAACAACTGAGACTCTTAATGGAGAATCAACTTCGTTTGGATTTTTTTATTGTGATGGTGAATGTAGTTTAATTAACTATAAATTTATTATGTAAACTTAAATACCAACAAATGAAAAGTAGTGATATCATATTTATTTTGTAAAGTGGATGAGCAAAAAAACATCGAATTGGATGGTCTTTTTTTATAAAACTGCTTTAAGATAAGAGAGATAAAGGATAAACTACTAATAAGAAAGTTTAAATGTAAGGACTGACGCCGCATGAACTGGAGACCAGATCGCGCTAGCAAAAAAGCGATTTATAAACAAATTGCAGAATATATTGAAAGCTGTATTTCATCGGGAGCGTTTCCGCCGGATTCTATGCTGCCATCAGAACGAACGCTTGCTGCTGAGCTAAATGTGAACAGAAGCACGGTAGTAGCTGCTTATGAAGAGCTGCAGGCACTTGGAATCGTAGAACGTAAAAAAGGAAGCGGCACGCGAGTTAGTTCGAGCATCTGGGGAATTTCCCGTAAACGTATTCCAAACTGGGGGAGATATGTAGAAGACGGTTCATTTTTGCCTAATTTACCTCTCGTACAGCGAATAAGAAGCGAAGCTTTGCGAACAGATTTTGTAAACTTAGCCAGCGGAGAATTAGCTCCTAGCTTATTTCCAAGTGAAGATTTTCAGCGAATATTAGCGGGCATGCCGTTTAATGAGCATTTAGGCTATGATCATCCTCACGGCAATGAACGTCTGCGTGATGCTATTGCTGCTCATGTTCATGAGTACCGGAAAATCTCCACGGACTCTAATTCCATTTTAATTACATCAGGTGCACAGCAAGCACTTCATTTGATTGTGCAGTGCCTGTTAAAACCAGGAGATGCAGTAGCAATTGAAGATCCGTCCTATAGCTATTCACTGCCGCTTTTTCAATCAGCAGGTTTACGAACGTTTTTGCTGCCTGTAGATAAAAATGGAGCCAACCCGGACGACTTAGTAGAATTACATAAAAAGCATCGCATTCGTATGGTTTTTTTAAATCCGTATTATCAAAACCCGACCGGTATTGTGTTATCAGAAGCGCGTCGAAAGCGGTTTTTAGAGCTTTCTTCAGAATACGGCATTCCGCTTATTGAAGATGATCCTTATTCACTCACGGCATTTGACGGAAATGTACATCAAACGCTGAAATCGATGGACGAGAACGGAAATGTCCTCTATATCAGCTCGCTTTCTAAAATTGTTGCATCGGGCCTTCGAATTGGCTGGATAGTGGGGCCAGAGCAAGTGATTCAGCGCCTGGCAGATGCTAAGCAGCAAATTGACTTTGGTCACAGCATCTTTCCGCAATGGATTGCTTATCAATTCTTAAATTCCCCTACGTTTTCTTCTCATATTGAAAAGCTTAGACAAGAGCTCAAAAAACAAGAGTATGCCCTGTCGTCGAGTCTGAACGAATTGCTCGGGTCAAAAGTATCTTTCGATTCGCCTCAAGGCGGGATTCACTTATGGTGCAAGGTGAATCAGCCGGTCGACGATTATCGTTTATTGGAAGAATCACTTAAAAGAGGAGTTGCTTTTGTTCCGGGAAGCGTGCTGAGTTCTCAAAGCGGAGCTATTCGCTTTACGTTTGGCAGAGGGGAAGAAGAGGTCATTCGAGAAGGAATTAAACGTTTTGCGAGCGCCCTAAAGAGTCTGGAATAGCTATAAACATAGGTAAACGTGCCGGATGAAAGTTTTATTTTATTATTTCGTATAGATTGTTATGATCTTGTGCTATACTAAGAGTACCATTAACTTTACTTCTGTACTTGTACCGACTGGTCCTGTTGAAAAACAGGGCTTTTTTTATGTTTGTACGCAAAAAAACAGATCCTTTAAAGGATCTGTTTTTGATATGTTGTGTTTCTTATGCTTTTTGAACGTTAGCAGCTTGAGGTCCGCGTTGACCTTGTTCTACGTCAAATGTTACAGCTTGACCTTCGTCTAAAGACTTGAAGCCTTCGCTTTGGATTGCTGAGAAGTGTACGAATACATCGTCTCCACCTTCGCGCTCGATGAATCCAAAACCTTTTTCTGCGTTAAACCATTTTACTTTACCTTGTTCCATAATTGTTGCCTCCTCGTGCGGACTCGCACATTGTGGTACTATTCTTGCTCAAATCTAAAGACGAAAAGTGACAATACTCATACATCCCCACCGAACAAAAATAATTCTCTTACATCTTAGCAGAAATTTCCTATGTTTGCAAGCGCTTTATTCAAAAACCATTCGTATTTTTTTTGACAAGTTTTTCATAAACCGTGTCTAAAAAATGTCACATTTTGAACATTTTAGAAAGGCTATTCTTTGTATTCACTTTTACTGTAGTTATATAATAATGAAAATATGTTTTTTCTAAAGATAGAGAACAAGTATAAACGTACATACTGAGTACTGAAATGGAGTGGTAAAGATGAAAGTAGGTTTGATTGGTTTAGGAAATATGGGATTACCGATGGCGGAAAATATGATAAAAGCGGGTCATGAACTTGTCATTTATAACCGCACTGCTTCAAAGGCGGAGAGTCTTGTGAAAAAAGGAGCAAAGGTTGTAGAGACACCTGCTCAAGCAGCACAAGAAGCGAATCTTGTCTTTACGATTCTTTCAAATGATGAGGCTTTAGAAGAAGTAACGCTTTCAGAAGCTGGTGTACTTGCAGGCCTTCAAGAAGGTGGTATTCACGTCTCAGTGAGTACTATTAGCGTAGATTTGTCGGAAAAATTAACAAGCGCACATGCTGCATCAGGACAGCATTTTGTTGCAGCGACTGTTTTAGGTCGCCCCGACGCAGCAGCAGCTGCGGCTCTCAAAGTAATAGTTGCAGGTAATAAAGAAGCAAGAGAGCAAGTTTGGCCGCTATTTGAAGCGATTGGTCAAACTATTTTTACTGTAGGAGACGAGCCTTACTTATCAAATGTAGCTAAGCTTGGCAATAATTTTTTATTAGTATCGATGTTAGAAGCTGTTTCTGAAGCAGTAGTCATGGTAGAGCAGTATGGCATGCAAGCGGAGGAGTTTCTTGAAGTGGTTAATAGCTTATTTGCATCTCCTGTGTATAAAAATTACGGCAATTTAATTGCTAAAAGAGACTTTGATCCAGCCGGGTTCAAGCTGGAGCTTGGACTAAAAGATGTAAACCTGGCTATTGATGCAGCCAAAAAAGTGTCCGCTCCGCTTCCGTTAGGAGAGCTTGTGAAAGGTCATTATGAACAAGGAATCGAAAATGGCTGGGGTCATTTAGACTGGTCCGCTTTACTAAAAACAGTTGAAGCTCTAAAAAAAGATAACTAAAAAGACGAAAAGGAGTGCAGCCAGTGAAAGCGAAAGGAAAGTGGGTATGGATTGTATCCTTTATTTCGATTATTTCGTGTCTGCTGTTTGCAGCGGGGCTTGGAATGTCTATTTATGATTATGTTAGCGCCTCAAAAGCTACTGTAAAAGAAATGCCAAAGCCAAAGCAAGAAACAAGCATCAGTAACAAAAGTACAAAGAATTATACGATTGTCGCTTTAGGAGATTCACTGACAAGAGGAACAGGAGATGCAGCGGGAAAAGGATACGTTGGATATTTAAAAGATAATCTTGAAGAAAAAACGAAGAAGAAAATTCTCTTAAGTAACTTTGGAATAAAAGGTCAAACATCTTCGCAGCTGGCAAGTCAAGTAAAGCAGCAGCAAATTCAGCGGCAGATTAAGTCTGCAGACACCGTGTTGATTACGATTGGCGGAAATGACTTATTTCAAGGGGGCCAAACGCTGCAAAACTTAAATAAAAACAATATTCAAAAGCTAGAAAATGACTATTTAAAAAACGTAGACAGCATCTTAAAAAGCATCCGTTCGGCAAATAAAGACGCGACGATTTTTTTAATTGGTTTATATAATCCGTTTAGTAACCTGCAAGATGCAAAAACGACAACGGCTATTGTACGAGAATGGAATTACAAAAGCAGTGAATTAAGCGCTAATTATAAGCAAACTGTTTTTGTTCCGACCTTTGATTTGTTTCAGCTAAAGGTAGATGACTACTTATATACTGATAAGTTTCATCCGAATGCAAAAGGCTACAAGCTGATCGCAGAGCGTGTAGCATCGCTTATTACGTGGTAAGGGAGGGAATGATATGAGTGAAGTAACGCTTTCAGTAAAAGGACTGAAAAAAGTAATAGGAAAACGTGAAATCATCAAAAATATTGATTTTGAACTAAAAAGAGGCGAAGTATTTGGGTTTTTAGGACCCAATGGAGCTGGTAAAACGACAACGATTCGAATGCTTGTCGGCTTGATTCGCCCGACGGCTGGTTCCATTTCTATTTGTGGATACAGCGTATCGAAGCAGTTTACAAAAGCGATGGAGCATATCGGCTGTATTGTTGAAAACCCTGAGCTGTATCCATACTTAAGCGGCTGGGAAAATCTGCAGCACTTTTCACGCATGATTCCTTCTATGACGGAAGAACGTATTCACGAAGTGGTGGAGTTAGTTGGCTTACAAGAGCGTATCCACGATTTAGTTCGCACTTATTCGTTAGGTATGAGGCAGCGTTTAGGAATTGCACAAGCGCTTCTCGGAAAACCAAAAGTGCTCATTTTAGATGAGCCAACGAACGGACTAGACCCTTCTGGGATTCGGGATATGCGTAAATTTATTCGCTTTTTAGCTGAAAGTGAAGGTCTAAGCGTCTTAGTATCGAGTCATTTGCTGAGCGAGATTCAGCTAATGTGTGATCGAGTAGCGATTATTGCAAAAGGAGAAGTTATTCACACAGAATCGGTGAAGACCCTGTTAACTCAGCAAGAGCGCTTACTGTGGAAGCTAGATCCGCAGCCTGCAGGAATAGATGTCTTAGAACAAGTGACGGACTTTGTGCAAGTGCAGGGGAAGTATGTCACGACGTTTTATGAAGAAGCTGAAGTGGGAGAGTGGAACAAACAGCTCATTCAAGCAGGAGTAACGGTAAAAGAAATGAACCGAAAGCTTCCAACTCTTGAAGATTTATTTATCGAAATGACAGGAGGCGAATCGATTGATTAGTTTGGTTCAAAATGAAATGATCAAGCTTGTTCGAAAAAAGCGCCTCTTAATCGTTACGCTTATTATGGGCGTTTTGATTTCCATGTTCACATATGCTCAGCTTCGCGAAACGCAGCGCCTTCAAGAAAAGCTAGGAACGACCGATTGGCGCAGTACGCTGCAGCAAGAAATTATCGATACGCAAAACCGGCTGAGCGGAAGCCAAATTTCAGATGATTGGCGCAAGCAGCTTGAAATTCGCGTGGCGCAGCAACAGTATTACTTAGATAACGATATCAATCCTTCAGAACCAGGAGCGCCAACGTTTGTGCGAGGGTTCATTGAAAACGCCATTCAGCTTTTGCTGCCGCTGATGATTATGATTATTGCAGCGGATTTAGTGTCTTCAGAGTACAGCTTGGGATCCATCAAGGTATTGTTGACGAGGCCTGTGAAACGGTGGAAAATCCTGCTTAGTAAATATATCACGCTCGTCATGTCCGTCTCGTTTTTAATTTTAATGTTTGGCGTTTTGTCGTATCTCATTTCTGGCGTTGTATTTGGATTTAAAGGCTGGACAGCCCCTATTCTTACGGGGTTTAGCGTGCAGGGAAATGACTTAAATACAGCGGACGTCCATTTAATTTCGCAGTGGAGATATATTTTAATGGAGTTTGGTCTTGCTTGGTTTGTATCACTTGTTGTTGGAACGCTTGCTTTTATGCTGTCTGTTTTAATTAAAAGTACAGCTGCGGGTATGGGTGTGATGCTTGCTTGTTTGATTGCAGGTACGATTTTAAGCAGCATGGTTTCTTCATGGCATTCGGCTAAGTATTTGTTTATGGTTAATTTAAATTTAACTTCTTATCTGCAAGGCACAGCTCCTCCGACTGAAGGAATGACATTAGGGTTTTCCTTGGGTGTTTTAACTATTTGGGGACTTGCCGGGCTGCTCGTGTCTTTTCTGGTATTTACCAAAAAAGATGTGTACTAATTCCATATAAGTTGACGATAATCAGGAACGTGCGTTATGATTGTGTTAACAAAAAATGCTGTTTTGCTCAAAGGGGAGTAGCTCTTGCAGTAAAGTCGTCATTTCGAGATTATTATCTCCGGCTTTATTGACAATGCAAATTGTTAGCGAGACCTTTGCCAATGTTGCCATTGGTAAAGGTCTGGATAAAAACACCTTTACCAAATGTGGTAAAGGTGTTTTTTGTTATTTCAAAATGAGAGAGGAGCTTGAAAATGTCAAAACTATCGAGACTGTTAAAAAGCCCCGCTGTAAAAAAAGGAATAAAAAAAGCTGTACCCATTATTATGAAAGAGTTAAAGAAACGAAAATCGAAAAGAAGATAGCAGAAAAGAAAATAAGAGAGGTTGAGTGCTAAGTGAAAAAGTGGATGCTAGTGATATCAACTGCTGTTCTTTTTATGGTCGGCGGCTGTTCTTTTCTTGAAGATACAAGCAGTACTTTGAACTACGCAAACGATGCGAAAGATTACGTGAGTGAAGCACAAAAGTTTGCTGAAGAAATACCGCCTCTAGCGGAAAAAGCTGTTAATGACGACGAGGCAATAAAAAAGCTAGAGCAAAAGCTGCAGGAAATGAAAGGGAAAGCTGAAGAATTTAATAAAACAAAAGCTCCTGACGTCGCTTCTGATGTGCACGATCAGCTTGTTCAACAAAATGAAAAAATCATTAGTGGAATTGAAGCATATGAAGCCAATATAAAGGATGGCAGCTTCAATCCAGAAGCGCTAAAAAACAGTGAATTATTTCAATCAATTCAAGATGTATCAAGTATTATGAACCAAATTAAAGAATTAGGTCAGTAAGAAAACAAGCCTGGGACAAAAGTGTGTTAGTTGAAGAAAATCCGAACGATGAATCAAGATTCTTGATGGAGAATCAACTTCGTTCGGATTTTTTCATTTGTAGGGTGAACGTAGGCTTCACGTGTATAGGTGCTTCTAGCTGTGGATTGGAGGGCAAGACGAAGACTCCTGCGGGAAAAGCGGAACAGATGAGACCCCGCAGGAGCGCAAGCGACGAGGAGGCTCATCGGCCGCCCGCGGAAAGCGAAGTCTTGCACGGAAATCCACAGCGGTGTCACAAGCGATTCATACTAGCTCATTGATCCTCTTTGTTGGCCTTTAGATTCGATTGATGTAGTTATGTCTTATGACTCAACCTCGTTTTCTTGTTATAAATGTAAAAGTATATAAATATATCTATTTATTAGAAGGCAAAAACCTTCTCTTTCTTTTTTACATCTACGAAATTTTGTTAGAAGCTGTGACAAACTTAATGTCTGCTTTTCATATCCTATGTATAGTACATATATACACACCGCTTGAAATAAATTTCTTTTGAATTAAAAGAGGGCGTGGGAACCTTGATGTATTAGGTAATAAGACTCATTTAAAAAGGAGGATTCATCCAATTAATAAAAACTATAGTCCTTGGTTTTAAAGAGAGGAACTAAAAAAATTTTTTCGGTTTACAAAAAGTTAATAAAGCGCATACAAATGGTTTACTAAAAAATCAAAAAATTTACATCCTTTATAAATCTTTTCTGCTATACTATTTTTGAACAGTTGCTAGATTTATAGCGATGATAACTTACTTGAAAGGTGAATGGTAGATGCAAAAGAATACACGCAGTAAAACGAAGAAAATCCTATCCACATCACTGGCACTTTCTCTATTATCTATGCCTCTTTTAACTACACAGGCAGGAGCGGAAGAACGTCATCCAGGACAAAGCTCACAGCAAAGCAAGCATCAAGGCCACAATAAAAAAGATGCGCTTGTGAACATACGCCTGATGGAAACAACTGATGTTCATACAAATCTATTAAACTATGATTATTTCAAAGACGCTCCTTATGAAAAAGTGGGTTTAGCTAAAACCGCTACTTTAATTAAAAATGCTCGAAAAGAAGTAAAAAACAGCTTATTAGTAGATAACGGAGACCTCATTCAAGGAACCCCTCTAGGCACGTATAAAGCCAAGATTGATCCGTCAAAAAAAGGCGAAGTTCATCCTGTATTTAAAGCGATGAATCAGCTGGATTATGATATTGCAACGCTTGGAAATCATGAGTTCAACTATGGATTAGACTTCTTAAAAGAAGCCTACAACGATGCGAACTTCCCTTACATAAATGCCAATGTCTACGTTGACGATCATGACAACAACCCGAAAAACGACAAAAACAAATTTACGCCGTATAAAATTATGAATAAAAAAGTTGTTGATGAAAACGGTAAGAAACGAACGATTAAAGTGGGTTTTATTGGCTTTGTGCCTCCTCAAATCAACGACTGGGATAAAGCAAATCTTGATGGAAAAGTCATTACAAAAGGTATTGTTGAAACAGCCAATAAGTACATTCCAGAAATGAAGAAAAAAGGTGCGGACGTAGTTGTTGCAATGGCTCACTCTGGATTTAGCGGCAACAAGCAAAATACGGAAGATGTCATTTACTCATTAAGTGAAGTAAAAGGCATTGATGCTATTACGTTTTCACACACGCATAAAGTCTTCCCTGCTAAAACGGAAGCTTCGCTAGACGGTTTGTTCCTCGGAGCAGATAAAAAACCTCTTCCTGGCGTTGATAATGCAAAAGGAACGATCAACGGCGTTCCGGCTGTTCAAGCAGGTTATGGCGGAGGGTCACTTGGTTTAATTGACTTAACGTTAAAAGAAGAAAAAGGAAAATGGAAAGTAGTAAGCTCTCAATCATCCACGCGTGAAACGTATAAAGACGTAAAAGACGCGTCAGGGAAAACGGTTACGCAAAGTACGGTAGAACCGGATAAAGGCGTTGTTAAAGCAGTTCAAAAAGATCACGATGCAACGGTGAAATATGTGAATACACCAATCGGTAAAACAACGGATGATATCCACAGCTATTTTTCTCTTGTGCAAGATGATCCATCTATTCAAGTTGTGACAAACGCACAAAAAGATTACGTAGAAAAATACGTTTCTCAAAACAAGCCGGAATATAAAGACCTTCCAATTTTATCAGTCGGAGCACCTTTTAAAGCAGGAAGAAACGGCGTAGATGAATATACGGAAATTAAAAAAGGTGACTTAACAATTCGAAGCGCTGGCGACCTGTATCTATATGACAACACATTAAAAGCCGTTAAAGTAAAAGGTTCTGTTGTAAAAGACTGGATTGAAATGTCTGCGGGTAAATTTAATCAAATTACACCGAATAAAACAGAAGAGCAGGAATTATTAAACCCAAGCTTCCCTGTTTACAATTTTGACGTCATTGACGGCGTTCAATACCAAATCGACGTAACAAAACCAGCAAAATACGATGTGAATGGAAACGTGATTCACGAAGATTCAAGCCGCGTTGTTAACTTAACGTATAACGGTAAACCTGTTGATCCAAACCAAGAGTTTATCGTTGTGACAAATAACTACCGAGCTGGCGGAGGTGGAAATTTCCCTGGTCTCAAAGGAAGCGAGCTTGTAGTGGATTCAGCGGATGAAAACCGTCAAATTTTAATGGACTACATTACAGAGCAAAAAGAAATCACGCCAACAGCTGACGATAACTGGTCCATTGCACCAATTAACGGAACGGCTAACGTGACGTTCACAAGCTCACCGCGCGGAGAAAGCTATTTAACTGAAGGAAGTAACATTACGTATACAAATAAAACGGATGACAAAGGATTTGGTATTTACAAAATTAATTTAAACGGCGAATCAAAAGATAATACAAAGATTCAGCTGTTAGGGATGAACGACCTGCATGGTCAGCTCGATACAGATACAAAAATCAATTCAAATGGCCAAACGCTTTTAGCTGGAAATATGAAATATACAGCAGCAGCTATCCGTAAACAAGAAGCAGAAAATCCGAATACGCTTTTAGTTCATGCAGGAGATATGATTGGCGGAAGCCCGTTAGTTTCAGCGCTGTTTCAAGATGAGCCAACGGTTGAAGTGATGGAATCACTTGGCTTTGATGTAGGCACGCTTGGAAATCATGAGTTTGATGAAGGCATTGCTGAGCTTCATCGTATGATTGAAGGCGGAGATCATACGAAAGGAACAAAAGGCTACGACGGCATGAATTTCCCGGTTGTAGCGGCAAATGCTTATGATACTTCAACTAATAAATTAATTACAGAACCTTATGCAATAAAAGAAGTAGGCGGCAAGAAAATCGGCTTCATCGGCGTTGTAACACAAGAAACGCCAAGCATGATCGTTCGTAAAGGAAATGAAAACTTAAAAATTACAGACGAAGCAGAAGCGATTGATAAATATACTGCAGAGTTGAAAAAGCAAGGTATCAAAGCAATTGTGGTACTTGCTCATAATCCATCTAATCAAAACGGTACACCTACTGAATTTGATGCAGCGGATATAGCTAAAAAAGTTGATGATGAAGTTGACGTTATCTTTTCAGCTCACAATCACGTATACAATAACAAAGTAGTAGATGACAAACTAATTGTTCAAGCTTATTCATACGGTTCAGCGTTTTCTGACGTAGATGTTGAAATTGATAATACGGGTGACGTCGTAAAAAAAGATGCAAAAATTGTGACCGTGTATCAGAAAGACTATACGCCAGATCCTGAAGTTTCAAGCATTATGAAAAAGTACGAAGACTTAGCAGCACCTATTAAAGCAGAAGTGGTTGGGAAGTCATCTACAGATTTGGCAAAAGGCTATCCGTCTAGCGGGCCAACAGGCGATATCGCGCTTGGAAACTTAATTGCTGACGGTATGAAAGCAGAAATGAACGCTGACTTTGCTTTAATGAATGGCGGAGGCGTTCGTTCACAGCTTGGTGCTGGTGACGTGACATATGGTGATTTGTTTGCGATTCAGCCGTTTGGCAACGTCTTAAATAAAGTAAAGCTAAGCGGAGCGGATTTAGAAACGGTGTTAAACAATCAAATTACATCATCCGGACTAGATTTCCATATTGCAGGCTTTAACTATACGTGGGATGGAAGCACGAATAAAGTAGTCGATATCACGCTTCCAGATGGAAGTAAAATTGACAAAGAAAAAGAATACACAGTAGTAGTCAATAACTATATGTACGGAAATGAAAAATACGGTATTGGCGCACTTTCTTCAGATATGGAAGTGGGACCAGAAGATTTACAGGCAACGGTAAACTATATTAAAACACTTAACAGCCCGTTTGAATACCAAGCTGAAGGCCGTATTCAAAACGTGGCAGCTGCTAAAACAGCTGAACAGCAAGAACCTACTTTAAAAATAGCTCAATAAGCCAAAAAAGACTGTCTCATAACTCGGATTTCCGGTTTAGAGACAGTCTTTTTTTAGTAGATTATCTTCACTTTCAAACTTTAAATCAATTAATTTACGCCATAACAGACAGCTTAATTTTTGAAGAAATCACCAAATTGTGGTATTCTTTCCATGGAAAGAAGATTTACGTAAACGTTAAAAATGGTATAAAAGATTTCACTATTTTTTCATTTATCTGCGCTATGATATAGAACTATATAGAACCTTAAAAAGAATGTGTTCGTTACAGTAAAGGAGTAAATAAAAGTGGCTATTAATCTACAAAAAGGTCAAAAAATTGATTTAACAAAAGGAAGAGAAGGCCTATCTTCTATTACAGTTGGATTAGGATGGGATCCTGTAAAAAAACGCAGCTTTTTTGGTTTCGGAAGAAACGGACCAAGTATCGACTGTGATGCATCTGTTCTTATGCTAAATTCAAACGATAAGCTTGTAAGTAACTCAGCCGTTGTGTATTTTGGAAATCGTCACAGTAACTGCGGGAGCGTTAAGCATTCAGGCGATAACCTTACCGGAGCAGGTGAAGGAGACGATGAACAAATTTTTGTTGATTTAAAAAAGGTTCCTGGAAACGTACATAAACTTGTGTTTGTGGTCAACATCTATCAGTGTGTTGAGCGAAACCAAGATTTCGGTATGATTAAAAATGCGTTTATTCGCGTTGTAGACAGCGCTAAAAACGAAGAGCTTGTCTACTTTAATCTATCTGAAGACCATTCAGGAGCAACCGCTCTATTTGCAGGTGAAATTTACCGAGACGGGAATGAATGGAAGTTTTCAGCAACTGGAGATGCAACGAGAGATACCGGATTAGGAGAAATTGCAAATAAATATACAAAATAAACAACTTGAAAAGAGGGAAACGAAATGGCTATTAATCTTTCAAAAGGACAAAAAGTAGATTTAACAAAAACGAATCCAGGATTAACAAACGTAGTAGTAGGTCTTGGATGGGATGTAAATAAGTATGATGGTGGAAACGATTTTGATTTAGATTCATCTGTCTTTTTATTAAACGGAGCGGGAAAATGTGCTTCAGAATCTGATTTTATTTTTTACAATAATACGACGGGTGCAAACGGAGCGGTTGAGCATACCGGAGATAACCGTACAGGCGTAGGTGAAGGAGACGATGAGCAGGTTCAAGTAGATTTGAAAAATGTGCCTCAATCTATTGAACGTATCGCGTTTACCATTACCATTCATGAAGCGGAAGCACGCGGTCAAAACTTCGGCCAGGTAAGCAACGCCTACGTTCGTATTTTAAATGCAACAAATGACGAAGAGTTAATTCGTTATGATTTAGGTGAAGATTTCTCGATTGAAACAGCGGTTGTGGTAGGCGAGCTGTACCGACACGGTGGAGAGTGGAAGTTCAATGCCATTGGCAGCGGCTATCAAGGTGGCTTAGCGGCACTTGTAAACGATTTTGGTTTAAACGCCTAATCATTGAAGTAAGAAAACGTACGGAGGATGTTTTTATGTCAATTTCTTTATCAAAAGGTCAGCGCATTGACCTAACCAAAACAAATCCAGGATTAACAAAAGTAATAGTAGGTCTTGGATGGGATACAAATAAATATGCTGGATCTCAGGATTTCGATTTAGATGCATGTGCATTTTTAGCTAACAAATCAAGTCAGGTTGTAAATGAAGAGGAGTTTGTTTTTTACAACAATTTAAAAAGTCCAAATGGAGCTGTGGAGCATACCGGTGACAACCGTACAGGTGCAGGAGATGGAGACGATGAGCAAATAGCCGTTGATTTTTCCCTTCTTCCTGACCACGTTGAAAAAATCGGAATTAGCGTCACGATTCACGACGCAGATGCTCGCGGACAAAACTTTGGACAAGTATCCAACGCGTTTGTTCGTCTGATAGACGCTGAAACAAATGAAGAAGTGCTTCGTTACGATTTAGGCGAAGATTTTTCAATTGAAACAGCTGTCGTTGTATGCGAGCTATACAAGCACGGAAACGACTGGAAGTTTAATGCCATTGGCAGCGGATTTTCCGGTGGCTTGGCCGACCTTTGCCGCAACTACGGATTATCCGTATAAAAAAGGCATGGGATAAATGAAAAAGAAAGGGTGCTTTAACAAGTACCCTTTCTTTTTAGCATGTATATGTCTGAAAAGAAAGGAGCTGTAAGGCGTGAGTAAACTAATTGATCCTCATATCATTAATCTTAACGAGCAGAATGGAACTTCTCTTTTTTCTAAAGATGTTTCTCTGCGAGGTGACTTTATACAAAATGAGCAGCAAACTTCCTATAAGCAAGTGGCGGGAAGGTATTTAGGCACTCATCTTGATGCGGACGAGTACGCAGCTTTTCTTTATGAACTTGCACATTCATCATCATCGATCCTTGTCCTGCACGATAAGCTTGATAAGTCCATTTCGAATGATAGATTAAAAGAAGTACAAACCATCCTTAAAATTAATCAAGAAGAACGCGGCCTTTCTGTCAATCGACTGTTTGCTTTTTTAGAAGGAAAAAAGCTGATCGTAAAGTCAGAAAGTCCCGCTATACATAGAAGAGTACGTGAAAAATTTATTGAAACGTTAACGTGTTTTAAAGAACAGCATGCAGAGGGCTTTATGGACGAGCATTTTCAACGCGTATTAATCGATTTAATAAAGTGGCAGTGGAATCATGTAAAACCTTGGCTGCTGGATAAAGCATTTCCTGAACACGTGCCTCGCATCATGTGGTACGGAGATGCAAATAAAAGCGAGCAGTATTTTCTCTATTATTTAATTTTACTAGGTTTTGACGTCCTTACCTTTCATCCAGAGGGAAAGGATAATTTAAAAGAAGTAGATAAGAATCAACATTTAACAACAGTTTATACGTTTCCTTCTACTAGCTCGCTTGTACCTTTTCCAACGGATAAACCGGTTCGAAAAGGTACGGTAGCATTTAGAGCGTCTCAAGAAATTGAGCAAGTGCTTCATTCAGAGGAGTCCATGCTGTATAAACCTTGGCAATTTCGTTCGTATTTTCCAACTTCAGTTACTCTCAAAACGACGTATGATGAGATCTTTTTATTAATGAGAGAACGGGCGTTTATCCGTCCTAATTTTGAAGTGTCAAAGCCATATGTCCACGTGCCGGTCCTATTTTCAAAAGTACTTGGTATTTCTAAAAACCGAAAAGAGTACTGGAGTAAAGTGCATGAGCTCATGCAAACGGAAAATGAGTTAGCTCTGCCTGTTGATTCTGTTCCTTTTGCCAAAAAAATAGAAGGAAATAATCACTTTCACTATCAAGGAGCTCTCGGAAGTGATGGAACGCTCAGTCCTGATAAAATGATTGAAAGCAACTGGTGGCGCTATAAAGAACTGCCTATCGGGCTTCAGCAAGGGCTAGCTGCAGCCATTTCCAGATATTGTGCACATTCAAAGCTCCTTCGGTTGGATCATGAAGATGCGTATCAGCATCAAATGTACTTGTTTAATCAGTCTTTGAAGCTTCCAAACAACGTGCTTCGCATGCTTCAAAAATTTGATTATACGCAGCACGTCCCTCGGGTAATTATTTATCACGGAAATGAACATGAAACGTTTACGCGTGAAGATGCAGCTTTACTGCTTCTGTTAAATGAATTTGGCGTTGATATTGTTCTTTTTAATCCGACCGGTCAAATAGATATAGAAGCGTTTGTCGAAGAAAAATATTTCGATATACATTGGCTAGAAGATATTAGCTTTAATGAAGAATTCAAAGAGCCATCGCTCATTCAAAAATGGTTAAAACGAATCTTTTAAAGAAAGAAGGGTTTTTAAATGGCAACAAACGAATTACAGTCTTTAGATTTAAACGAAGCCGAAGAAGTTTTAGAAACAAAGCCTAATGAAGTAAAAGCAAAACTGCGAGAAGAGCCGGAAGTACGTCGCTTAGCAGAACAAATTGATTATAAAAATCAGCTAGCTTTACTTGAGTATGGGAAAGAAACAGCCAATGAAATTTCCTCGTTTTCCGGAAAAGTGCTTAGTACAATTAAATCGTCTAGCATGGAAGAGTCAAGTCAATTATTAAAGCAGCTTGGAAAGATTATGGATAAATTTGATGCAAAGGATTTTGTTGAAGATAAAGGGTTTTTCTCTAAGCTTTTTAAACGCGGTCAAAAAATAGTGGATAAGCTGTTTCAAAAATATGAAACGATGGGCTCTGAAATTGATAAAGTATATGTAGAGATTACAAAATATGAAACCGAAATGAAGCATTCAACCACAACGCTTGAACAGCTTTACGAGCAAAACTATCAGTATTATATGGAGCTTGAAAAATACATTGTAGCGGGCGAAGTGAAAGTAGAAGAGTTAAAACAAGAGCTAAAGGTGCTTGAAGAAAGAGCGTCGAGTGGAAATCAGCTGGCGGCAATGGAGCTTCAAACCTTAAAAAATGCGGTTGAGCTGATGGAGCAGCGATTATATGATTTAGAAATGGCAAAACAAGTATCTTATCAATCCGCTCCTCAAATCCGTATGCTGCAGCGAGGAAATACAAAGCTGATCGGCAAAATTAATTCTGCGTTTATTACAACGATTCCTATTTTTAAAAATGGGCTTATTAACGCAATCGCAGCAAAACGTCAAAATTTAGTAGCGGAGTCGATGAACGAATTAGACAAACGCACAAATGAGCTGCTCATTCGAAATGCAGAAAATATTTCACAGCAAAGCGTTAAAATTACCAAAATGTCGGGTGCGCCCAGCGTAAAAGTAGAAACGATGGAACAAACGTGGAATATTATTATGAAAGGAATGCAGGAAACAAAAGCTATCGAAGAAGAAAACAAACGCCTTCGTGAAGAAGGACTTGTTTGCTTAGAGCAATTTCAAGAAAACTTCAAGGCGCTTGAACATAAGATGTAACGAAAAAGCGGGAATCGTAAAGATTCCCGCTTTTTTTTTGCATATACGTTTGCTGGAAGTCCGAATCGCTTAGAAGAGATTAGTGAAAAGCATGAAAGGGTATCAGATATAAAAGAAGTATTATCCAAAATAAGATAGTTATTTCCAAAAAGCGTTTGTACACTTTTATGCTTTTTTTCGAATTTGTTTAAATAATCTTTTATAATTTAAGTTAAAAACTTAAAAAAATTAATCATTTTAAGTTTTTTTAGTGGTTTTTAGTTTTTCTTTGCGCTACAATTAGCTCATATTAAAGTAAAAAAGGAGGGTATTTCAATGTATCAAGAACAGCGCATGAGTGCGATTGTTGAATACCTTCATACACACCGTACAATTACGTTAGACGAAATGTGCGATATGTTTACCGTTTCAAAAGATACGGCGAGACGTGATTTAGTCAAGCTTGAAGAAAACGGTGAGGTTATGAGAGTTAAAGGCGGAGCGACGCTATCGTCAAGTCATATCATTGATTACAGTGAGCGAACGCCTACCAAAGCCAAAGAACAAATTGCTAAAGAAGCAGCTTCGTTAATGTCGGAGGGGTATGACGTGCTTTTAGATACGTCTTCTACCATCGCACTGATGGCAAAGTATATGGATGTAAAGCATGTAACCGTTATTACGAATTCCATTGATAATGTGGATTTGCTGGATCAATATACGACAAGTGATACGTTTTTGCTGCCGGGCAAGTTTAACGGGAAAAACCGTAACGTCACCGGGCCAAGAACGATTTCTACGTTGCAGGAATACAAAGTAGATCAGCTGTTTTTAGGTACGTGCGGCGTTGGTGCAGATGGTATTACATCTCCAAGTGAAGAAGAAGCGTTTTTAAAAAGACAGATGATTCAATGCGCAAGACAAGTTATTATGCTTGCGGATCATACAAAGTTTGAACGTGAATTCTTACACCGAGTATGTGATATGAGCGACATTGATATCCTGATTACGAATAAAGCGCCAGAAGCAGATGTAAAAGAAAAAATAGAACAAAATCAAGTGCGGCTTATCGTAACAGATTTTGATAAAGGAGAGGAAACACAATGAAGAAAATAAAAGTAGGATTAGTAGGATACGGATTTTCAGCAACGGTCTTTCACACGCCGCTTTTAAGCGTGTTAGACGAATTTCATATTTCAAAAGTAATGAGTTCAAATCCTGAAAAAGTAAAGAGTGACTTAGAAGATGTTGAAGTAGTGAGCACTCTATCTGAACTTCTAGAAGATGACAGCATTGACTTAGTTATTATTACAACGCCTAGCGGCATGCATTATGAAATGGTGAAAGACGCACTGCGTGCAGGCAAGCATGTAATTATTGAAAAGCCGATGGTCGTATCGGAAAAAGAAGCAAATGAATTAATTCAATTAGCAAAAGAACAAGATGTGCAACTAAGCGTCTATCATAACCGCAGATGGGATAACGATTATTTGACAGTGAAGCAGCTGATTGAAGAAAGAAAATTAGGCGACGTTAAAATGTATGAAGCTCATTTTGACCGCTATCGTCCAGCTGTTCGAGACCGCTGGAGAGAGAATGAAGGACCTGGTTCAGGAGCGCTTTACGATTTAGGATCTCATTTAATTGACCAGGCCTTACACCTTTTTGGAATGCCTGAATTTGTTCAAGCTGATGTGTTTGGTCAGCGAGATCATGCACGTGCGGATGATTACTTCCACGTAGTGCTTGGATACGGTTCTCTTCGCGTTATTTTACATTCAAGTGCCATTGTGCCAAGCAACGGGCCGCGCTTTCAAGTTCACGGAACAAAAGCAAGCTATATTAAATACGGCATTGACGGCCAAGAAGATATGCTAAGAGCCGGCAAGAAGCCTGTGGATGATACGTGGGGAGCTGACAGCCCTGAGCACTACGGGAAGCTGACAACAGGCGAAGGCGAAACGGAAGAAATTCAAACGCTGCACGGTTCTTATGTGACGTATTATCAAAAAATAGCCGACAGCCTGCTTCGAGGAGAAGAGCTTCCGGTTTCAGCAGAAGAAGCTCGTGACGTAGTTAAAGTTATCGAAGCGGCATTTGAAAGCAGCCAAGAAAAACGAGCGGTTTATTTTAACTAAGGAGCGAGAAACAGTGAGTAATCATTCGGTAGAGAAACTACTTGAAAAAGTAGTTCAGCAGGAAAAAGAACTAATCTTTCATCAATTTACAAATGACCAAGCTTTGCAGATAGGAACAGCAATTATTAATGAAGCAAAAAGTAAGGGGAAAGCCGTTACAGTAAATATTAAACGAAATGGTCAAACTCTCTTTCAACATGCGATGGAAGGGGCCATTCCCGACCATGAAGAATGGATTAAACGAAAATCAAATACCGTTCTTCGCCACCATCACAGCTCGTATTATATGAAGCTGTACTGCGAGTTAAAAGATCGTTCTTACGCGCAGTTTTATGCAGCTAACCCTCAGGAATTCGAAGCGGTAGGCGGGTCATTTCCGATTTCGGTTAAAAACGTTGGCGTAATTGGAAGCATCACCGTATCAGGCATGTCACAAGAAGAAGACCATGCACTGGTGACCGATACGATTCGTAGCTTTTTGCAATAAAAATAAGCGGACTTCGTTGGAAGTCCGCTTATTTAATTAAAAGATGAGTGGCGATAAGGCGTGTGTTTTTTCTACGTAAATAAAAGCATCATATCGTTTTGACAAGCGAGAAGGAACATAATTTCCGTATTGTTCAATCTCTGGGTCATATACAACACCAATGGCGCGGTGGCCTATCGTTGAATGAAAAAATATTCGGTTTTCTTCTGTGAACATGAGGTATTGATCAAAAGCACCTGCTCGGTGAATGGTATCTTCCCAGCTTCCTTCCATAGCTGGAGGAACGGTTAATTCCTGCTGAGGATTATCCCAGCTATCAGAAGCAATGACCGTGCCGTGATGAGTTCCGAATCCGACGGCGTAAACATGCTTCTGTCCGTATTCTTCACGGGTAAGCTGACCTACATTCACCATGCCGCTGCTTTTCATGTCCGTTGCTCTTGCATCTCCGATGTGAGTGTTATGCTCCCATACAATTCCTTTGGCGCTATCTTTGTAGTAAGATTGAATATATTTTAAAGCTTCTACCATATGACGATCGCGAATATTCCACGATTCATTGTCATTGGTAATCATCGTATGATAATAAGCTTCAGCATTGCTTGCTACCAGCATATTTACCTGCATACTAAGCGCAGCCTCAGGCTCATGAGTATAGGTATCTTTCTTTTGCTGAATGGTTTGTAAAAGCTCTAAGATTTCTACCATGCAGTTTTTTCCGTAAAGAGCAGAAGAAATTCCGTACATCTGTGCTTCACGATGAAAAGGTTCAAAGCATTCAAAGGCTTTTTTCGCTTTCTTTGCATCAGAAGCGTGGTTGTTTTCTAAGTACTCAATAATAGCTTCCATCGATTCCCACAGGCTGTATACATCTAAGCCGTAAAAACCTACTTTTGGCTGATGTGCTGGCAAGTTGTTGTTATAATCACGAAGCCATTCAATCAATTCTTTTATTTCTTGATTGGCCCACATCCATGAAGGCCAGCGGCTAAAAGATTTTAAGACATCTTCGGCATTCGCGTATTGAGTTGTATATCCTTTAATATAGCGATTAACTTCAAAACACGAAGGCCAGTCTCCTTCCACTGCTATAAAGGAAAAATCATGATGCTGAATTAATTCTTTCGTAATAGCTGCTCGAATTTCGTAAAATTCAGATGTGCCGTGAGATGCTTCGCCGAGAAGTACGTATTGAGCGCGGCTTGCTGTGTTAATAAGCGGCAGTAAGTCATCGACATCAGCAAAAGGCATAGAATGTTTTTTAATGGCTTCTATCATTTGAATGGTTTTTAGCATACGACCACCTTATTTTTAAGAAATGGATAGCAAGAGCTTGGGACAGCAAGTCTTGCTACCAGTTAACGGGTTTTTATTTTTATGGATTACCTGCTGAAGTGCTTAATAGCAGAATCATTTAAAGAAAAATCTTCTTTAGTAAGCGCCGTTTGATCTTGTGTTTCACATTGTTTAGCAGGATGTTCTTCTTTTTTAGAAACAGCAGAAACTTCTTCGGTATTGTCATATCGATTGTTTATTGACATTGCTTTTCACCTCTTATATCTAGTGTTTGAGGTACAGAAAATAAAATAAGAAGAAATATTAGGAATACCTTGAAAAGAAAAGTATACGCTTTAAATTATTTGAACTCATGCAAGAAATTGTCTACACTAAACACTGATACATAAATCGAGTGAGGAGAACGTGAAGAGTTTATGAAGTTGATTTCGTGGAACGTAAATGGCATTCGCGCATGTGTGCGAAAAGGATTTTTAGATTATTTTCAAGAAGTGAATGCGGATGTATTTTGTATTCAAGAGACGAAGCTGCAAGAGGGGCAGATCGATTTGCAGCTAGAAGGATATTATCAGTACTGGAATTACGCCGTGAAAAAAGGCTATTCCGGAACGGCTGTTTTTACAAAGCAAAAGCCTTTATCGGTTTCATACGGTGTGGATAAAGAATCAGAAGACGAAGGGCGTATCATTACACTCGAGTTTGAACAATGCTATGTAGTAAATGTGTATACGCCAAATTCTAAAAGAGATTTAGCGAGACTTGAAGAAAGGCTTCAATGGGAAGATGATCTGCTTGTGTACTTGAAAAAATTAAATAGTCGTAAAGCGGTGATTTTATGCGGAGACTTAAACGTAGCACACGCAGAGATTGATTTGCGCAACCCAAAGTCAAACCGAGGCAATTCTGGTTTTACAATAGAAGAGCGAGGGAAAATGACGACGCTTCTTGCTAGCGGATTTCTTGATACATTTCGTTATCTATATCCGGATCGAGAAGGCGCTTATACATGGTGGTCGTATATGAACAAAGTGCGAGAACGAAATATTGGGTGGCGCATTGATTATTTTATCATATCAGAGAGAATTAAAGACGTTATTCAAGAAGCTGCTATTCATCCGCATGTAATGGGAAGCGACCACTGTCCTGTGATGCTAGAATTAAATGTACCCCATCTATGATTTCTTTCTATATAATAGAAGAAAAACGGAAAAAAGGTTGGTTCACGCGAACGGTTGCGGTATAGTAAACATATCGAAAATTACAGAATGTTCTATGAGATAAAGGGGGAGATAGAAGTGAAGCGAGACTCGCTGCAAACCATTGAGCACGAAATTGCGCTGCTTGTTCGTCTAACAACGACGCACAGTCCTAAGCTTGGAAGCTTGGATCGGTCCGAATATTTACTGTTAAGCGAGCTAGATCAGCGCAGTCCGCTCGGGATTAATGCATTAGCTGAAAATTTAAAGCTGAGCTTATCTACAGCTAGCCGGCAAGTATCTGCCCTTGAGACTAAACAGTTTGTTCGCCGCTTTCCAAGTCCAGAAAATGGGCGGATTAGTTTAATTGAAATGACGGATTCAGGAAAAGATATTTTGCAGCATGTACAAAACAAGCGTAAACAAGCCTATGCTGAAGTATTGGAAGACTGGTCGGAAGAAGAGATTTTAGCACTGGAAAAAAGCTTATCCCGCTTGAATCACGATTTTAAAAAATGGCGCAGTAATGGATGTTAAAGCGAATACATATAGATGGACAAGAAGGCTATTGAAAAATAGTCTTTTTAAGTTGAAACAAAGAAGTTGATTTCTTCATTAAAAGATGTATAATATGTAGTGCTGCTATAACTTGCATTATACAACTTGTACAATAAAATATGTAAGGAATTGTTAGTCTTATAAAAAGAATTTAATAAAAGGAGGAATAAATATGAGTCAGAATAATCCAGCAGTAGCCTCCGACAAACAAGGTTTAAGCGTACCTAAATACTTAATTATGGCGATTTTAACGCTATTTTCGATTGGCCCTCAGTATTTTTTGAATTTATCCTACACGGTCAATCAAGTATTAATTCAAAATCGATTTGATGCGAGTACACAAAGCTTACTATTGCCATCTATTATTTCTAACTTGGCATTTGGACTTGGGGTACCTATTGGTCCGATGCTCACGAAAAAATATGGCGTGCGTAAAGCATACTTAACGTTCGTTTTAGTCTTTTTAGCAGGTTCGATTATCAACGTTTTTTCTGAAAACGTTGCGTTTTTATCCCTTGGTCGTCTCATTCAAGGTTTAAGCTCAGGAATGCTGTTTTTAACCATTATTCCAGCTGCGCTGATCTCGTTTCCGAATAAAATTCGAAACTTCTTTTTAGTGTTAGCGATCGGCGGACTGTTCGGTTCAACGGCGATTGGAGCCTTTTTAGGTGCTGTATCTCTTAGCATGGATAATTGGCGCTGGGTTTTTGTTTTAGGAATAATAGCTTCTCTTATATGTCTATTTATTGGTTATAAGGTATTGCCTGCTCACGATCCGAGTCAGCAAGAAGAGCGTCCAGTAGATAAGAAAAGTATCTTTATTCTTAGTCTTATTATGATTTTATTAGTGTATCCACTGTATGAACTAAGATACGAAGGATTCGCTTCTATTCAAGTGTGGCCTTTCTTACTAGCTGCAGCAGGATTAGTTGTCATTTTTGTCTTAGTTGATTTAGCAGCTGAAAATCCGTTAGTACCATTAAAATCGCTGCTAGCCGTAAAACCAGTTGCAGGTACAATTATGGCAATTGGCGGTCATATGGCATACATCTTAGCGATTGCAGGCATTAATGGCGTCATGCAAAATGTGCAAAATGCATCGTACACCACGCTTTCTTATTTTTATTTATACTTTTTTGTTGGGGTACTGATTTCAGCATTTGCCACGACATTCTTGTATGACAAGTTTGGTCCAGGTTACCTTGGAGCGATTGGATCACTTCTCATTGTCGTTGTAGGATTTAGCTGGGTGAACGTATCAGCCGATACATCACTAGTAAGTTTATATGTTTACATTATGCTCTTTGGTATGGGTGTTAGTATGGCACTGGTATCTGGTGCGCTAGGAGCGGCACTAGCCGGAGATTTACATCAAGCTTCGATGCGTTCGATTTCACTGCACTCCATTCGAAATTTACTAGGAGCCATTATAGCACCTGTAATAGGATGGTTTGTTGTTCGACAAAACGCGATTTATTATGAAGATTTTCGAGGTCAAATTAGCTCAGTAGATCCTCAGGTGAAGCTGCAGCTGTCTGAAATGATCAAACGCTATATGGGTATGGGAATGAGCCAAGCGGACGCAAAAACATCGGCTGTGACAGCTGTTGTAGCAAGCGCTAAAAAAGCGTCGATTTTACATGCGTATCACAACTTATTTTTCATGCTTGGTATTTTAGGCGTAATCATGCTCATTGCTTCACTAAGTAAAGCGTGGAGCGGTCAAAATAGAATTCTTGTTCAAAAAGAAGAGGTGCAAGAAAAAGCTGAGCCGCAAGAAGAAAGAAAAATGCTGCCGGCGCCTCAAACAGAAGAAACATCTGTATAATATACTAACTATAGAAAGAAGGAATTCCGATGAGTAAAAGTCGTTTATTGGTTACTAACATTGTTGGAATCATTGTGATTTTATTACTAGTAGGTTTTGGTGGATATTATTTCTACGAAAAAGCAAATTATGTTAAAACCGATGAAGCGCAGGTAGAAGCACCGCTTTCACAGGTTATTGCTTCAGCTAACGGTCAGTTAAGCGAATGGAATGTAAAAGAAGGAGACAGCGTTTCTCAAGGTGATTCTGTTGGAAGCTTAAAAGAAGGCGAAAAATCAACAGACGTGACGTCTATGATTGACGGAACAATCATTAAAAACAATGCTTCTCAAAATCAATTAGTAAAAGCTGGCGATGTATTAGCACAAACAGCTGATTTATCTAAAATCTATATCACGGCAAACATTAAAGAAACAGACCTAGGTGATATTGAAGAAGGAGACAGCGTCGACATTACAGTGGACGGAGATTCAGGTAAAGTCTTTAAAGGTCATGTTGAAGCAATCGGCCGCGCAACAAACTCAGTGTCTTCTATGCTTCCGGCTCAAAACACAGGAAACTACACAAAAGTAACGCAAAAAGTACCGGTGAAAATTTCAATTGATGATGCATCAGATAAAGTTCTTCCAGGTATGAACGCAGAAGTGAAAATTTCAATTTAATAACGGAAAAAAGCTGCTTCCTTCAAGGAAACGGCTTTTTTTATGCCTAAACAAATAAAATAAAAAATGTGCTAAAAAGGGGATGTATACAAAGGAAATGTGTGGTAAGATACTTCTTGTTTGAAATTGGATATCGGTAAAGAAGGTGATGGGATGACCGCGGTCGAAACAAAAAAAGGGCCAAAAGAAAAGCTAAATTTGTTTTTCTTAACGTGGCCGATCTTTTTAGAAGTGTTTCTTTTTATGTTGATGGGGATTGCTGATACCTTTATGCTAAGTGCGCTGTCGGATGATGCCGTATCGGGAGTCGGAGCAGCCAATCAATACCTTCACATTGCGATTTTAGTGTTAGAGGTTATTGGTAACGGGGCCGCAATTGTTGTGTCTCAGTATTTAGGATCAAAACGTTATATGGAAGCGTCAAAGATTTCTGCTTTGGCCGTTACGTTAAATTTAGGAGTCGGGCTAGTCATTAGCGCGGGTTTTCTTTTGTTTTCAAGACATATGATGGAAGCGATGAATTTGCAAGGTGACGTGCTGATGTATGCACAAAGCTATTTATCCATCGTCGGAGGAGCTATTTTTCTTCAAGCGATTATTAACTCTCTTGCAGCGATTATTCGCGTACACGGCTTTACGAAGCAGGCGATGTTTGTATCACTTGGAATGAACATTTTTCATATTGCAGGAAACTATGCTTTAATCTTCGGGAAGTTCGGCTTTCCGGAAATGGGCGTGCAAGGAGCAGCGATTTCATCTGCGTTCAGCCGATTCGTGGCGCTGATTGTGTTCTTTTGGCTGCTGTATCAAGTGATGGAATATAGAGTGAAATTTCAATACTACATTACGCTTTCAAAAGAATATATCAGTAAAATTTTAAAAATCGGTATTCCGTCGGCTTTTGAACAGGTCATGTATCAAGGCTGTCAAATTGTCTTTTTATATTATGCCACGTACCTAGGAGCAGAATCACTCGCTGCTAGACAGTACGCGATGAATATTTCGATGTTCATTTACTTATTTGCCATTGCAATCGGAATGGGCACAGCGATTATTGTCGGCCGCTTAGTAGGCGGAAATGAAAAAGATGAGGCGTACCATCGCGTATGGAAAAGCGTCAAGTGGGCCAGTGCCGTAACGATGATGATGGTTGTTCTTGTGATGACATTTAGAACACAGCTAATTAGCGTGTTCACAGATAACCCGCATATCATTGAGCTTGGGGCGACGGTGCTGCTTCTGAGTATTGTGCTTGAAACGGGAAGAACGATGAACATTGTGCTGATTAACTCGCTGCGGGCAGCGGGAGATGCTAAGTATCCGGTATTAATTGGCGCGATGTCGATGGTCATGATGAGCTTGCCGCTTGGCTATTTCTTCGTTTTTCATTTAGACATGGGGCTCGCTGGCATTTGGCTTGCCATTGCAGCCGATGAATGGACGCGCGCAGTTATTATGTTTTTCCGCTGGAAAAGCCGAGCGTGGGAAAACTACGGACTTGTGCAGCACGAACAAACAGCTGAAGAACCGACGCCGGTTCAAGTATAAAACAAAACCTCTGCAGAATGTGCAGAGGTTTTTTGCTGTGTAAAAAAGTGAAACGTAGATCAGTCTTTTTACGCAAAAATCTTTAATTTATGGCAGAAAACGGGTATGGGTACAAAGAAATGGTTTTATTCTACTTATTCTTTGTTTTAGATAACGGTATATTGTTGGATAACGTATTTAGACATGAGTCTTTTTTCGTTGATTTTTTATTTTTATCTCAATTCATGAAACTAGAAGTATAAAAAAGAGAGTTTTTTCCTATTTAGCTATAATGAGACAAATTTTATACTTATAATTATTGGATTAAACTCGAAATGTGCGGAACAGGAGGAACGATATGGGTTTAGGAAGCGTATTAGATGGATTGCTGGGTGAAGTATCTGGAAAAGTTTCAGATGTAGAAGGAAAGATTTCTAAGCTAAAAACGGCCAAAAGTAAAATTGAGCATGAACAGGCTACTTCATTAACTGAAATCGAACACATCAAAAAGCCTGAGCTAGGAGAAAAGTGGACGGGTACGTTATCGGATGATTTTGAAGAAAAACGTACGGCAGCCTACGACAACATAAAAAGCATTTTAAACGGTGATTATGATGGATATATCCGTGAAATTGAAACAAAGATTGGACTGTTAGAAGCCGAAAAAGGATTTTTTAGCGGCTTGAACGCGGCTATTGGAGAAGCTGATTCTCTGTTAGCTAAAGGTGAAGAAGCCTACGAAGAAGTAGAAAGCAGAATCAGTGCTATTAGAAGGGGGCTGTTTTCATGACAATTAAGCTTGATCACGCTGACGTTATCAAAAAGCTTGAAGCAGTCAGCACAGCGATTGGAAATTTATCTATCGATAAAATGCCTGACCTCGGAAAAAACAGCCTTGATACTACAAAGAAATGGGAAGCGCGCGAAGAAGAAATTCAAACGCTTGTTTCTACTTATATAAAAGCGCTAAACAAAAACGTAAAAGATACAAAATCCAATGTAGACTTGTTAAAAGAACAAGACGAATCTATTATCCATTCGTAGCAGCAAGGGGGGATGACTGTGGAAAAGGTATACGATGCAAAAGCGCTGTTTGACGTAGCAAAAGACAGGGAAAATGCCTACGATGAGTTACTGAGCCAGCTGGGTGAACTGAAAAAAGCACTGCAGGGCGTAGCGGACTTAGAAGGCAGCTTAGAAGGAAAAGGCGCTGACAATATAAAATCTTTTTACAAGCAGCACGCCGATACGGCCGGACAGTGGGAAAACTTAATTAAAATGCAAAAAAGCTATTTTTCAGCGCTTCACGTCAAAGCTGAAAAAGCAAAGCTAGCCGGAAGCACGGTTGTAAATGAATCGTTTTTAGAAACAGAGTTAAAAAACGTCAACAGCAACGCTAAAGAAATGGTTGCTCAGCAGCACGAAGATCTGCAAAGTATTTTAAACGGCATCGATGATATTGTCTCTATTTCAGCGTTTTCAACGAGTGAGTTTAACGATAAAATAGAAGAAGCAGAGAAAAAACGCACCGATACAATTGAAGCGGTGAACCAGCTTGATGCTGAATGGTCAAAAGAATACAGCGAAATGGACGACTTCTATACGGTAGTAAATACGCTAGTGAGCGGCTTAGAGCTTGCTACGAGTCAAGGAGGAAGCGCCTATCAGCTTGCTTTTAACGAAAAAGCGTATCACGACAGCGAGCTGTATAAAGTTCAAACAAAGCTAAACGACTATGCGACTTCGTATGTTGACTACAACAAGCAGCAAGAAGAAGTATACGAGCTGGAAAAAAAGCAAGAAGAAGAAGCAAACAAACCGTGGTATGAAAAAACGTGGGACGCGGTTTCTACCTTTACAGGAGAGGTCAGCGGATATTATGATTATAAACGAGCAGCAGAAGGCGTTGACCCTGTTACGGGTGAAAAACTTTCTACCTCACAGCGCGTCGCAGCAGGAGCCATGGCAGCAGCCGGCTTCATTCCGGTCGTCGGCTGGGTAGGAAGAGCCGCAAAAGGCGGAAAAGCAATCTACAAAACGGCTAAAGGCCTAAGCGCAGCGGATCACGCCTTAGACGCCTACAAATCCGCCAAATCCTTCAAAGTCCTGGAGCAAACCGAAAAAGGCCTCTACGGTCTTGTGGCTGCAAACGGGCTAGGAGAATACATGACCGGACGCGATATGTTCGGGAATAAAATCAGTGAAGAGCAGCGTAAAGCAAGTCTTCTGCAAGCATTAGGAATTGCTGGAGCTGGGGCGCTTTCTACGAAAGTAGCGGGGAAAATGGGACAAAGCCTTGTGACCAAAGGAACCGAAAAGCTCAACAACATGCGCAACACGCTTCGCACAAGCGCCGTTGCCAACGTCACAAAACAAGCCTACCAAAGCGTCAAAAACGCGCCAGCCTCTTGGACGCAGTCGCTACATAAAACGTATAACAACATCCTAGATAGCAGCATGCCAAGACTGCTTCCAGACCTTGTGCCGGCCGGTCCGGCACTTGCCCAGCAGACGGTGAGGGAGACCTTGCAGAATGTGAAGCAGCAGACGATGCATATGATTGGTAAGGTTTCTGTTAAAGATAAGCCAGTGAGCGAATATCTTAATGATATAACTACATCAGGTAGGGTCAATAAGGATAAAATGAATCAGCTTAAAAATGCTATTCAAAATAATAGGTTTAATGTAGAGGAACTTTCAGAAATTAATGAAAAGATGTCTGAACTAGGCATTACAAAAGAATATAATGAAGTACTCTTAAAAATTGATTTTGGAAAATATCTCACAGGGTTAATAGGTGGCCCACCTGAGGCTATGATAAATCCACATGCTCATCATATTTTATTTAAGAAAGGTCTTGGTCAAAAGCAAAAAGAGCTTGTGCAAGAAGGGCAAGAAATATTAAGAAAATATGGAATTGATCCGATAATTGGGCAAGAAAATCTTGTCTGGGCACCGAATGCTGTGGTAGGACAACATAGTATTGACGCCTTAGAAATTGTTGTTCATAGATTAAGGGCTGTTGAAGAAATGGACGGAGACTTTGATGATATTGTTGAAGCCCTTAAAGATTTAGGAGATATAGCTAGTACAAGATAGTTGAATATGGGAGGTAACGTTATGGATGAAAAAAGTTTAAATAAAGTCATAAGAAATGCTATCAAGCTCGGTGATATTAATCAGGTAACACATTTAATAGATGACAATCCGCAATCTTTACATTCAATAACACCGTTTGGGACGTGGTTACATGTTGCAGCTAAAAAAGGGAAACTTGAAATAGTGAAATATTTGCTACATAAAGGAATTAATATTAATACAAAAGGTGATATATTTGATGCTGCTCCTCTGAGGGTAGCTGCGGGAGAAGGACATTTGGAAATAGTGAAATATTTAATAGCGGAAGGCGCAGAATTAGATGTGAGTTTAGCTAAGAGAAATCCACTATTTGGAGCAATTTATGGCGGGCATAAAGAAGTAGTTGAATGTTTAGTTGAAAAAGGAATAGATATTTCAGTTAGATATACTGGGGAAAATATTAAGAATATGAATGCCTACGAATATGCTAGGGAGTTCGGGCAGACCGAAATTGCTGAATATTTAAAGCAGAAGATGAATGAAAAAGAATAAACTTGAAATTAGCTTTACAGTCATAAGTATCAATGGAAAAAATGAAATGATAAAAGATCTTGATGGGTAATATTCCTTTCAAGATCTTTTGCTTTGTTAAAAATCATGGGATGATAAAAGTTCAAGTATCTGTGTGAAAAGATACGGATGGTGCTTGCATTTTTTATAAGTGTGAGATTGTGAAACAAATTAACTCAATCTATTGAAACCAAAAAAGTCCTCTATGGTTTTGTTGTTCAAAATGGCTTAGGAAAATACATGAATGGACGTGATATGTTGAGGAACAACTTAGTGCAGGTAAAATAGATAACAATCGTTCTGGTGGAGTCTGGTTTAGTATGGAGAAAGATTGGGCAAATGCTTTGAAGGAAGTCCCTCCTAAAAAAGTATCGGTAAAAATATTTCCCTCTTATCAAGGGGATTCAATACGCCCTATTAAATTTAGAATAGAGTATCAAATTGAAGGTGAACCCAAAATTAGAAGAACAATTAGAAATCAATCTGGAGGGTAAATATGAGTATGGAAGATAAATTACAGAACCTTTATCAAGAAATAGCAGAAACAGTTAATAATATGATTCCAGAAGAATGGGAGAAATTTTATTTTTATGCGCAGATTGATGAATCTGGAGGACGAACTTACTTTTTTTATAAATCCATTAGAGATCATAGTTACAACTATAGTCTAGATATACCGGAACACTTTAACCTATCGGAACTAGAATTTAATAATGAAGAAGATAAGCTTTTTGATCTTAGTGAACAGCTTAGAGAAATCTTTAAAGAAAATAACCAAGAACTATGGTATTCTTTTACGCTAATGTTGGACCAAACAGGGAAGTTCTCTGTATCATTCGATTATACAGATTGGTTTAATACAGATTACGGATTTGTAGCACAGAAAAAGATTTGGAAGTACAAATATTTAGATGAAGCACCAACGGATGAAAAAACTAAAAGTTTAATAGATCAATATTTAAAAGAGTATCCAAATAATCCTATTTAAATAACTATTAAGGTTATAAGTAAACACACTTTTTTGTGAAAAATCAGTGTGTTTTTTATAATGGATCGGACGAAAGATGTCTGGAAGCAAAGTTAGTGACGAGCAGTGCAGAGCAAGTCTTCTGCAGTTTGAGAAAATGTCGGCTGTTTCTAAAGGTATAGAAAACGTTAAGCAAGGAGACAAAAGCTCTTTAGCACCAGGTGATGGTTTAGCTGCACACGAGTTAAATGGAAAGAAGTGGAAGGTTTATGGATGAAAGTTATGATTACATAGAGGAAGTGGAAGGTTTTTTAGGAGGGACATTTCATCAAGACATCAGTTCTCCTGAACAAGCATTAAAAGAGTTTATAAACGAAGTCAGTAAAGAATGTCTGTTGTCTACAATAAGAGATTGTGAAGAACTTTTGAATAGTAACTTAACCAAACAAGAGAAAGAAAATCTTATTCAAAAGAGTGCAGAAATTTATTTTTCAGCTACTGAATTAACTCCTCTACAGTGGCTATATAAATTAGTAGAACAAATGAAGGAAGCAGTAAAAACAAAGTGAAAGTATTTTAACAAATATTTGATTGGCTACATGTGTTCCAGATTTTTCACTCTACATCAGCTAATATGTAAAGGGGTAAATTTGTTTGAGAATCGAGAACTCCTAGTGAGTGTACCATAATAGGGTTGATGAAAAAGAATTGCAAGTGAAAATACAGGGTTTAATAGCTGGATTTTTAAAAGAATAGGGAGTTGGTAGGAATGATGCTTCAAGATAAATTAGATTTCTTAAATAAGTATACATTAAGTAAGAAACTATCTGTAAGCTTAATAGAACCTAATGACATTGATCATATCCAAAAGGATTTAATTCTTAATGAATGGAGAGAAATTTTTAAAGAGAACGATAAATCTAGTAAGATAAGTAAGATATTAAACATATGGAAAAGATTTGTAAGTAATGAAATGAGCAACACCATATCTTTTTTGAAGGAATTTTTGGTGGATGTTGAATTAATGGCTATTGGTGATAGGTATTCTATATTATATTCGGTGAAAAATGCGAGAGGAAAAATTTTATATTATGAAGGTCGAAATCCTAAAGAGTACTTTAACAACGAACAGCTTGAAGAAGACTGGAGTAAAATTCCAGATAAAATTAGAAGCTTTTATGAAAATGTTCATAATGGATTTTATTACTATCCAAGTAAGTCAATGGGGTTAGAGTCCTTAGAAGATATTACGTATTTAGACGATTATGAATGGGAAATTGTTGATGAAATTGGAGAACATAATTTGAAAATTGACTTCGCATCTTCATATGGATTTTTCAGTAATGGAATGGGAACTTATGTAGTAGTTGACTACAAAAACAGTCTCGATGACAATGCTACTTTGTGGTCTTCAAAAGAAGAGCCAGAGTATAACTTAAACTTTTGGGATGTAGTAGATGAATGGATGGTTATAGGATTTGAATAAGTTAATAGAACGTAGATATAGAAAGCATTTGATATTCTATATGAGTATTAAGTGCTTTCTTTTGTCTAAGGATATATAAATTTCAAAGTCTTAATTTGTAATCAACTAGAGAACCTAGCTTGAGTAGCAACAGACATAAATACGAAATATAGAGGAGAGGTCAAAAAATGATTAACTACGGAGAACTTTATTACGATCATTATAGTAAATATTTAGGTGAGCCAATAGACCGAGAACTTTATAGAAATAATGAAGAGCTTCCCAGTATACAAATTTTAAAATATGAAAATGTCTTTGAAGAATGTTTAGTTTTTAATACATTAGGATTAAGTAAATATGAAGAAGTTTTAAGAGATAATATGGAAATTTCAATGGTAGTTGAAGGAGCATTCAATAGCACAGGATATATCCTTGCTAATGTGTTATTTTATTGTCTAGGTAATGAAATAGAAATAGGGCGTGGAACAGCAGTTAGTGGTATTGAAAGTATTGAACAGTCATTTTACCAAAAGTACAATAAAAATGCAGTTTATTTTACTGAACCGTTTGCTTTTCCCGAAGAATATCATGAGCTACATACTGAGAGCAAAAAACAAAAGGGGAAAGTCTTGTTAGGTTTCTTTATTTCTCAGGCTGAATATGATTTTTTTTAAAAATACGGAGCGGAAAAATTTGAAGAGTTGTTAGAAGAAAGTAATGTAGATCCTTTTAATGTTAATAGAAAGTCTGTAATTTGATAGCTAACTATCTATTAATAGTGCTTTCGAATTCAGTTGTTTTATTAAGTAATGTATAAATACTACATCAGCAAGTGACCATGGATCTTTTGATTACTGAGTGGAGGGAATAGCACATATGCACACCATTAGTTTAGTAGTTCTTAATGACTCAAATGTTAATAAATATATTCCTTTGTTAAGACAAAAAACATTTAAATTTATAAGCGACATAAAACAAAATATCAGTATGAGAAACCCTGTGATTGAATGTGATTATTATGATGCAGAAGAATTGGAACTTTTAGTAGCGTCTGCTGAGGAATTACTTCTAATGGGAGCAAGTATCAAAATTTATGAAGATGAAGAAGAGATTACACTTAAAATGGTAAAAAATTCAATCAAAACGATAGAAGACGTTGCAAAAGATCGGGAAGAAGTGGATAGCTTAATGTCTAATGATGATACTGAATAAAAAGAGTCAGTGAAAATGGAATCGATGTGCAGCTGGCAGTCAGTGAGACTTACTTCCTTCATGATAGACTATAAAACGTATTGTTATACGTGAAATTTTAAATGAAGCAGGGGGAATAATATGTCTTTTGAAAACGAACTTCATACACTTTATCGTAAAATTGCTCAAAAGGTAAGCGATATGATTCCTGTTGAATGGAGCGGTTTTTACTTCAATGGTGAAGTGAAAGACGGAGAAGGTGGAGTATACTTCTTTTATACAACTGTAGGAGAAGAAAACGAATATCAATATTCACATTTGATACCTCGAACATATCAAGTTGAAAAAAAAGCGTACAATCATTCTCTTCATGAATTATTTAATTTAACGGTTCAATTACAAAAAGTATTTATTGAGAATCAACAAGAACCTTGGTATTCAGTTACAATGATAGTAAATGATGAAACAAAATTAGAGGTGCATTTTAGTTATGTAAACTGGAATGACTCACAATTTGGACCTTCAGATCGAATTGAGTATTTTGAGTACAAATATTTAAGTAGAGAATTAGCGGATGAAAAAGATAAAGAACAAATGATGAAAATGAAAAGATATGAAGAAGGTTTTAACAGTAATAATCAATGAGTTATAGCATTTGAGCGAAATGAAGGAATGCAAAGATAGCGGGCAGAGAAGGCCATTTTGTTGGTGTTTCATTAAGGCCAAATGTATCGGAGGTTGCTAAAAGTGGAAAATGAAATGAAGCAATTACATAAAGAAATAGCTGAAACAGTGAATGAAATGATACCAGAAGAATGGGAAAAGTTTTATTTTTATGCTCAAATATCAGAAACTGGAGGAGGCACTTATTTTTTTATAATACACCTCAGAATACACAAAACTTTACGTATAGTTTGAAAATCCCGTTTGAGTATCATGTGGATAAACAAGAATTTAAAAAATGTAAAAGAAAGCTGTTTGAATTGAGCGATCAATTAAGAAACAGTTTTGAAAATAATCATCAAGAGCTTTGGTATTCATTTACAATGTCTGTAGATAGTAGCGGGAAGTTTAACTTGCACTATGATTATACGAATTGGTTTGATACAAAGTATAGTTTTAGTGACCAAATGATGATTTGGAAACGTAAATATCTAGGTGAAGAACCAAGTGAAGAAAATGATAAAGCATTAATTGCGAAATATGATAGTGAATTTCCGAATGATCCTATTTGAGTAGATGATAATGAAGGAGTTTGCATAGTGGACCGAAACTATAGTAAGAAAGCGATAAGAAATGCCATTAAAACTGGCGATATCAATGTAGTGAAAAAATTAATAGGTGATGATATAGAGGTTTTAAATACCATGACTGTATTTGGTACGTGGTTACATGTAGCGGTTAAAAAAGAGAACCTTCAAATCGTCCGGTATTTAGTTGAAAAAGGAATTGACGTTAATGCGAAAGGCGGGACATTTGATGCTTCTGCGTTAAATCTAGCAGCTGGGTCTGGCAATTTAGAGATAGTAAAGTATTTAATAGAATCTAGAGCAGAACTAGATGTGAGCTTAGCGAAGAGAAATCCGCTTTTTGGAGCAATTTATGGGGGGCATAAAGAAGTAGTTAAATATTTAGTACAAAAAGGAATAGATATGTCAATTAAATACACGGGAGAAAATATTAAAAATATGAATGCCTATGAATATGCTAGGAAGTTTGGGCAGACAGATATTGCTGAATATTTAAAGCGAAAGATGACTGAAAAAGTAGAATCTTGAAATTAGTTTTACAGTCACAACTATTGATACAAAAAATCTTAATTGGTAATTTTATTACCAATCGAGTTTTATTTGCAGGAGATTTGGTATGTTTAGATTATAGAGACTCAAGAGATAATCCTAGAGTTTGTGTATGGGATCATGAAAATTCTGCTGAACTTGAACCAATCACTTACCATGTTGCAGATACGTTTAAAGAATTTTTAGGTATGCTTCATTAATCAGTGGTGAACGTAGAACATGAAAATGATGGAGAGTATTTCATATTAATGAATTTAATAAGGAGTAATAAAGGATGGAAAAAATATCTTTTTTAAGACAATATAGAAAAGAAGTAGAACTGGTACCTTTTAATAAAGTAAAGAGTATTAAAAAAGAAGAAATACCAAATCAATGGTTAGAGATTGTTAGCGAAGAAGATAAGGATATTAGAGTGAAAAAAACCTTAGGTATATGGGAAAGTTTTTTCAGTAAAGAGTTGAGCAACACCATACTATATCTGTCAGAAAATTTGTTGGATGTTGAATTAATCTTAGATAATGGTAGATATGCAATTTTGTATAGTATAAAGGATTCTCAAGGTGATTGTATGTATTATGAAGGTGGCTTACCTACTAGTAATATAAAGAATCCTGCTTTAAGAAATGTTTGGCAAGATGTACCTGGAAAATTGAGAAGTTTCTATGAGAATCTACATAACGGCTTTTATTATTTTTCAAGCAGAGCAATGGGGTTAGTATCATTAAATCATGTTACATTCTTCGATGACGATGAATGGGGAATTATTGATGATCTAGAACAACCATTAGAGATTAATTTGACTACAACATTTAGTTTCTTTGAAAGTGGAATGGGAGGTTATGTAGCTGTCGATTTGGAAAACTGCAGTAATGGTAATGCTACACTTTGGTTTACAAATGATCAGCCAGACTACGGTGTTAACTTTTGGGATGTTATGGATGAGTGGTTAGTCATAGGGTTTGAGGAGTGATTAGTAAGATTACAATGAAACACACTGACTTTCTGAATGAAAAGCAGTGTGTTTTTGTATACAAAGAAATTAGTGAGATACCTCAAGCTAATCGTAATGATATCATAAACAGCAGAGCGAGAAGTGTATTAAGTTATACTGGGTATAGAGATTAAGCTAGTGAGGAAATATTAAATTTTTATCCAATCGATTATAGAAGGAGGGATACGAATGAAGAAAATCGTAGAAGTATTTCATGATATAGATTGTACGTTGTCTCCCATGATAAGTTTTTATAGCGTTTTGACAGATAAAGAATTTTTAAAAGTATTACACTATTTTTCAGAGGGAATTGGTTATGGAAATGAGTACTACATTTGTACATTTTCAGACGACTTAGAGCCGTGGGAAGAGGGCTATGTTGAAAACGGTATTGAATTTCTAGACGGTACGGGTGACACTGACAAAAGTGTTATTGTTGATTATGAAACGTTTTTAAATTATTTGAAAAAAGTTTGTCAGGTATATATTGAGGAGCATGCACATGATAAAGAAAGTGATGGCTCTTTTACATAAAATCAAACAAAATTATAGTATTGAAGACTAGTAGAAGTACATAAATGAGTAATGAATCGAGTAGGAAAGAAAATTAACAATTGCTATAGATAACAAGCTCTCCACACTACAGCGCGTCACACCAGACATAGGTATAGACGATATAATGGAAGTGCTGAAGTATATTGGGGAAGATTTTATAAGGTAGAAAATTAGAGGAGAAACGAAAAATGGAAACAACTCAAATGACAAAAGCTATTAGAGGTGCTATAAAAAATGGTCAATTAAATAAGGTAAGAGACTTACTTGAGAAAGAGCCAGAAATGTTAACATGGATAACACCTTTTGGCACATGGCTACATGTAGCAACAGCTCATGGTCATTTAGAAATCGTACAATACCTTATTCATGCTGGAATAGATGTTAGTGCACAAGGAGGGACGTTTTCTACCAATGCCTTAGAAAGAGCAGCTGCAAAAGGTTATGTAGATATTGCTAAGTACCTTATTAACCACAATGTTGAAATTGATATCAGTGAACCAGATAGAAATCCGCTGTTTGCTGCCATATATAGTGGTCATTTTGAGATGGTTAAACTGTTAGTTGAAAATTATATCAATATATCGATTAAATACTCTGGTGAAAACATGAAGGAGATGGATGCTTACACGTTTTCGCTTGAAAGAGGACAAACAGAAATTTCTGAATATTTAAAGGGAAAGTTGAAATAGATAATTTACTTAACGAAAGCAGGTGTAATGATGGAAAAGACAAGAAACCTTATGAATAGTATATGGTTTGGCGAAAAAACAACTTTATCTCAAGCTGAAATGAAAGAACATATATTGAAAGCTCATACAGAAAGCGAAATTTTATTTAATTTAATAGAGTTATATAAAATAGGGGATTTTACTCAAAAACCGCTATTAATTCAATTAATGAACGGGACTAAAGATGAAGCGATTTTGAATTTATGTACAAGGATATTTTTAGCTATCGCAACACATGACGACTTAAGAGATTTAAACAATCTGCGATTTCTGAGTAAAGGTACTGAAGAAACATTCAATACGTTTGCATCAGCATCGATAACATCACTTTCTCTTGAAGTAATTCCTTACTTATTGGCTTTACTTGAAGATTGGGATGAAATTGACGATACGGCTATCATCATAAAGGATTCGCTTGATTTTTTCCTTGACTATGAAGAAAAAATTGGAGAAGAGGCGACTGTCGACGAAATAGGCAACTTTTATTTTGAGTATTGCAATGAGAATGATACAGAAAGTTATTACTTTCAACAAAATTTAGCTTTTCCCGGAGACTTAGCAAAAAAATTAGTCCAAAGAGCGATGATTGCAGCAAATAACGAAGAAACATTAAAAATGGAATTGATTCCATCTTTATTATCCATTTTGACTGGTGAAAAAGTGCCTGGAGATTACAGCACAATTATGAATGCAAGCAATTATAAAAAGATTATTGAGTATATCGATAGCCTTTCCATTAAAGACTGGGAAAAAGGACAAAAGTATTTTTATGGGTATAAGCTATAGAAAGAAACCTTACGTACTGTCCAAACGCAATATGTTTGGCAACAAAATCAGTGAAAAAAGAAAGGGTAGAATAATTGGAGAAATTCATTAAAAATATAGGTAATAAAGTAGTCGTAGTTCAAGTAGAACATGAATTAAAAATGCAGGTTGAGAGCCTGTTTAATATCTTTGAAACGATAAAAAGAGAAAAATGGACTGACGGTTTTTCGATACAAATAGGATGGTCAAACTTTATTGTTTCTATAAAAGGTGAAGAGTACTACATTCTTTCACCGGACTATTCACGGAATCCCTTTGAGGATTATACAGAAGATCTAACGCTTGCTCTATGGGTGCAGTTGGAACAAGTTCACTTTTTGCGCAAGTTAAACATGGGAAATGGTGAAGATGTGAGCTTTAGTGATAAAGTTGTGGTAGCTAAAAATATACTAGAAGTAGATAGTATTTACTTACAAAGAAGCGGTGGAGCTGAACGAGGAGGTTCTGGCTGGTACATAGGACCGGTAAATGAAGAAGATGATACAGAAGAACTTGAGGCTTTTTATGCTTATCAATTATTAAAGATTCGTCCATCACTTATTCAAGTTTTAGCTTTACCATATGAATATATGGTGATTTTTGAAAGAGATAAAGTGAAGGCAGTATTAAATGAAAACGATGAAGATATTTTTAGTGGAGGAAGAAATTCGAGTAGTCAAGACTGACATGAGAAAGAGATGCTGTAAATAGCATCTCTTTTTTTAAAAAAAGTTATAATGTCTTTTCAACAGCTTTTTGATGTACAAGAGAGGAAGATTTCATTATTTCCTCTTCATCGAAGTCCATTTCTGGAGGAGAAAGCTTAAATCCTTTTGTAAGAAAAGTTAAGTACACAAGTCCTATGGCAGTCCAGATGCTTCCTAGCACTAAGGCGTGTTTATCTAGATTAATAAAGAGATAGAAATCAAGGACTGCCCCAATAGCTGGTATAAGAAAGTACAGAAGAAACCTATTTTTTCTTTCATTTTTTAACGTGAAGTAATAGTGAAAAATGACCGATAGATTTACAAAAATAAATGTTAAAAATGCTCCAAAATTAATAAAAGAAGTAGATGTACTTACATCAAGCTTAACGGCCAGCAATGAAATGCCTCCTATGAGTAAAATATTCAATAGGGGTGTTTTCGACTTTCGATGAAGATAACCAAATATCTTAGCGGGAAGTACGCCGTCTCTTCCCATTGCAAATAATAAACGGGCTCCGCTTGTTTGAGCAGATAAGCCAGATGCGAATTGAGCAATAATTAATCCAGCTAGAAAAATAGAGCTAAATAAATTGCCGCCGATTTGTACGGCAATTTCAAATGCTGCTGAATCAATATTTTTAAAAGATGTATAGTCAGGATGAACAAGCTGTAGAAAATAAGAAGCTCCAATAAAAATGATGCCTCCAATTAGTGTAATAAGAAAGATAGCTTTTGGCATTGTTTTTTCAGGATTAATGGTTTCTTCAGATAGAGTTGTAACAGCATCAAATCCTAAAAAAGAATAACAAGCAATGGAAGCGCCAGCAGCTACAAACGAAAATGTAAGATGCTCGTTCAAGAATGGGTTAAAACTAAAGAGCGCAAAGGGTGATGAACCTTTTATAAGGTATATAATACTTAGTGAAATAAAAATACCGACTACGAGCAATTGAAAAACCATCATTAATGTATTGACGTTCGCCGCCGCTTTTAAGCCAATCATATTGATGACAGTTGTAATAAAAATAAAGGCTAGTACAAATGTCCAAAGAGGAATACTAGGAAAGGCTGTATGTAAATAAACGGCTCCTATAAGCCAAATAACCATAGGAAGAAACAGATAGTCTAGTAAAACAGCCCATCCAATCATAAATCCGACATATGGATTTATAGATTTTCTTGTATAAGTATAAGCAGACCCTGCAATAGGAAAAGCTTTAGTCATTTTACCGTAGCTATAAGCCGTAAATAGCATAGCAGCTAAAGCCACTATATAAGCAGTGGAAACTAGTCCATGGGTGGTTTCAGCCAACAAGCCATAAATACCAAATACAATCATTGGAGTCATATAAGCAATTCCAAACAAAACAATATGTGACAACTTCAAAGTTGGAACTGCTTGGTTTCTTTTTGTTTCCATCTTTGCGCCTCCCTTAAAAATTGTTTTTAATCTTCCTATATCTATTTGTACAAATCCGCTCTTCTGTGCATAAGGTAATTAAGCTTCTGATCTTTTGATTCCTCTAAAGAAATAGCTACTGTCGATATTTGTTCCTTGCTACCCATTTTTAAAAGAACTTTTCCTTTCCTGTTGACGACTGCGCTATGTCCAAAAAAGAATGTATCTTCTTCAGAGCCTATTCGATTGCATAGAGCAATTGGAAGTTCATTTTCCATAGCGCGGCTTTTTAAATAGGTTATTTGATAATGTTCGTAAGGGCTCATGTTAGCAAGCGGGATGATGAGTAAATCAGCTCCTTTTATTTTTAAAGTTCGGGCCACTTCAGGGAATTCAAGGTCATAGCAAATCATTAATCCAATGGTTCCAAATTTGGTTTTGAAAACAGGTAAAGTGTTGCCTGGGCGGAAGATTTCAGCTTCCCTGTCAAAAAGATGTGTTTTTTGATACGTACCAATTACAGTTCCGGTATCATCTATAAGAGCAGATGTAATATGATAATGCCCGTTAGCTGTTACTTCAGGAAAAGATATAACGGCGTGGATGCTGTGATCCCTGCAGCTTTGTTGTAAAAGCTGTAAGCTTTCACCACTGACGGATTCAGCTAGCTCCTTAATATCATCCCAAATAAAATAGCCTGTTAAACAAAGTTCTGGGAAGACAATAAGGTCAGCCTGTTCGCTTACAGCTTGCTTAATACAGTCATTTATTTTTCGAATGTTTTCTTTTTTATTGCCTAGTACAGGACAAAACTGAGCAATTGTAATATTCACTGTAAAATACCTCCTCATAATAGTTTTCACTATAAATACAAGCAAGAAGTGTGCCAACGTATTTTTTCAGTCAATTCTGATTTTTAACCTTTAAAAAGATGAATTTTTTCATTATACTAATAAGGAGAAAAAGAAAATAAGTCATATTCTGCTTATATAGTTATTTGAAAAGCTAAGATAATGATTTTTATCATCAATGATGCGATTTTTCATTAGTAATAATAGAAAGGGGGAAATGCATAATGAGGAATTCTTCAATAGGTACCTGTGAATCAATAGTAGTCATCATAAATCATGAAGGACGTATTGATACCGTATCTATCAATAATAAACAAACCAGTCACTTATCGTTGTTTCAAGAAAATATGTTATTTGAAGAAGTTCAGTGGAAAAAGGTCTTTACTGCTGCTCCAAGTGACTCTACTCAGTTATTAAGCACCTATGAGGGAAGAACCTATCTGTTTACTCTCCACCTTGTCCAAGCGAACTCTTACATAAATCAAATCGTGACATTAGCGAATATATCACAAAGTATGTTTAACCCTTATTCCAATGAAGATCAGTATAAAACTGATGAGTTGATTATGGAATCACCTGCTATGAAACGAATTGGTAAAATTATTAAAACAATTGCTCATGTAGGCTCTACTGTTCTTCTACTAGGTGAATCGGGAGTGGGAAAAAGTCAAATTGCTAAATTTATTCATAGAACTAGTACACGTTCAAAGCAGCCTTTTATTTCTGTTAATTGTGGTGCTATTCCAGAAAGTTTAATCGAATCAGAGCTATTTGGGTATGAAGAAGGAACTTTTACAGGCGGAAAAAAAGGAGGAAAGGTCGGCTTATTTGAAGCTGCTCATAAAGGAACAATTTTTCTAGATGAAATTGCGGAATTTCCTTTAAACCTACAAGCAAAGCTGCTAGGTGTTTTGCAAGAAAACGCGGTGCGGAAAGTAGGAAGTACAGAGGAAAAGAAAGTAGATGTGCGAGTAATTGCTGCAACAAATAAAAATCTACAGGAACTTGTTGAGAAAAAGTTATTTCGTGAAGATTTGTTCTATAGGCTTAATGTCGTACCGCTCACTATACCGCCTCTTAGAGAGCGAGAAAAGGACATACATATCTTAATTGATCATTTTCTGTTTAAATACAATACAAAATATCATCTTCAAAAAGAAGTTAATGATGAAGTAAAACAAGAACTTATCCAATATAGATGGCCAGGAAACATAAGGGAATTGGAAAACACGATAGAAAGAATTGTCGTAACAAATATGACTGAAAAGGAAGTGCTAGAAGAAAAAAGTATACGTGAAAACGTTTGGTCATTTTCTCCTAAAGCACCAATATCTTTGAAAGAAGCTAAAAGACAAGTAGAAAAAGAATTAATCTTAAAAGCTTACAGTGAATACAAAAGTACTTACAAAGTAGCAGAAGTATTGCAGGTTGACCAGTCTACTATTTCAAAAAAGTTAAAAGTATACAAAAAAGAAGGTTTTTAAAGAGGTGAAGGGATGCGTCTATTAAAAATTGCATTAGCCCAGCTTAGAAGCAATTTGCATGATAAAAATAAAAATTTAAAGAGAGTTTTTGGAACGATGGAAGCGGCTAAAGATCAAGGTGCGGATTTTGTGTTATTCCCTGAATTATTTTTGACTGGTTTTTTGTTAAATGAACAAGTGGAGGAATTAGCTGAATCAGTAGAAGGAGAATTAATCACGAAAGTAAAAAAGTATGCGAAAGAATTACAAATAGGAGTTATTCTTGGTTTTCCAGAAAGGCATCACTTTAAAATATATAATTCCGCTGTATTTATTAATAAGGAAGGTGAGATAGTAGGAACTTATCGTAAAATTCACCTTTTTGATCATGAAAATTCATATTTTACTTCTGGAGATAGTATACCGGTCTTTGATACACCTCAAGGAAAGTTTGGAGTAATGATTACATATGATATGGAATTCCCTGAAGTGGCGCGAATTCTAGCGTTAAAAGGAGCTGAAGTTGTCTTTGTTCTTTGTGCGAACATGATTCCTTACGAGCATCATCAGCACATTTATTTGAGGTCAAGAGCTTTAGAAAATCATATTTTTATTGCAGCTGCTAATAAAGTTGGATTAGAAGACGACTATGTCTATTTTGGTGAAAGTGAAGTTATTAATCCTAATGGGCACTGTGTGTTTAAATCTCTTAATAATGAGGACCTTGCGATTGTTGACATAGACCTATCATCTTCGGCAAGTTCAAAGGAAATTTTGAACTATTTGAATAATCGAAAGTCAGAGTTATACAGAAGAGAAGGGTTATAAGAGCTCTTTATTAAAGAAAGCTGCTATTATTTTTTCACGCCAACTAAGCGAGCAGTGTGACTCGCGGAGCTTGCGTGAATGGTCTTCCCTATTTTTGTTGATGTTTGCACCCAATTCACTTCATCCGGATAATTCGTAATCACTCCGTCGCTTTTTGTTTTCCACAAAAATGAAGCCGGAAGCCGCTTGTTTCCAGACCACGGTGATATTTTCATTCCGGCAGAATGGACTTGGTGGATGAGAGCAGGCGTTAATATATCATAAGACGGGTTAAAGTAAGTGGCAAAGGTGGCGAATTGCTGGATTGAGTTTGGATTTGCATCTCGCTCTGAAGAAGTTAGTATGCCTATAGGAACGTTTGGGAGAAGCTCATGCATTTTTTTCATGGATGAAACGTTAAAAGATTGAATGATGACGTGATCGAGCTGTCGCTTGTTGATTTCAAAAGCTACTTTTCTTTCAATTCCAGGATAAAGTTCCGGGGCTTTTAACTCTATCAATATACCGATTTTCCCTTGAAATTCATCTAACACTTGTGAAAGAGCTGGGATTTTTTCATTTGCAAAAGAATCATCTTTCCAGCTTCCTGCATCCAAGCGCTGAAGCTCAGCGTACGTTAACTGCCGAATGTGGCCGCTTCCGTTTGTTGTTCGGTCTACGGTACGGTCATGCATAATAACGAGTACACCGTCTTTGCTTTGCTGCACGTCGAGTTCAATGTAATCCGCATTCATTTCTAGCGCTTGATGAAAAGCAGCCATTGTATTTTCAGGTGCGTAAGCAGAGGCCCCTCGGTGCGCGATGTTCGTAAGTTTTTCTTCCGTGCGTGCGGAAGCAGAAGAGGCGATTGTACAGCATAACAAGGCGACTGCGCTTAGACCAGCTAAATATTTTTTCATCACGTTTCTCTCCTATGCGTTGGTATAGAAATAGCATAACGAAAAAATGTGATGCTGATATAGAGAAAGTATGTAGAAAGCGTTGACATTTCGTAAAGAAAAATAGGGACTTTTTCATGGTGATGTTTACAAAAAATGCGTAAAAGAATAGTGATTTTAAGTAAATATTAAGGAAACAGCGCTATAATAAAAGGTGTAAAAAAAGAATAGGAATTTCTTAGAAAATAGTTGTATAATAGGTGAGTCAGTCAATGAAAGGAATGGAACATGGATATTCAGTACATACATACGTTTACGATGCAAACAAAAGAGGAGTGCCGGACGCTTCAGCAAGAGCTAAAAGCACAAATTGATTTAACATCACGCGTCAAAATGGCGCATATACATAACTGTGCTGGTGTTGATGTTGCGTATTGGGAAGAAAACGGCGTATCTTACGGAGCGTGCAGCATTGTAGTGGTTGATTATCAAACGAAAAACGTTGTGGAAAAAGTGCACAGTGTAGGAGAAGTAACCGTTCCTTATCTTCCGGGGTTTCTAGCTTTTCGAGAGCTTCCTTTAATTCTTGAAGCGGCTAAAAAACTTCAAGTAGAGCCCGACGTGTTTTTATTTGATGGCAACGGATATTTGCACTATGAGCACATGGGAGTAGCCACACATGCTTCGTTTTTTCTCAATAAACCTACCGTTGGAATTGGGAAAAGCTATCTAAAAATCAATGGACATGATTACGTTATGCCTGACGATACAGCAGGCGCTTATAAAGATATTGTGATTGATGGCGAAGTTTATGGTAGAGTAGTAAGGACAGTAAAAGGAGTAAAGCCTATTTTTCTGTCATGCGGAAACTATATTGATTTGGACATGTCGTATCAGCTCATGATGCATTTTATTTTAAGAGAAAGTAAGCTTCCGGTTCCGGTCCGCCTAGCAGATCTGCATACGCATGAGCTGCGGAAAAGGTACCGGCAATCAGCAGGGAAGTAAGCTGTTCATAATGAGTTCATAGTTTCCTTTTATACTGATGGTTGGAATATAGTAGTAGTGTAAAATTATTAAAGAATGAGTAAGGTGATTAAAGGTGAGTTCATTTATTACGAGTATTTTGGATTTTCTAACGAGCCTTGGCTATTTAGGTATTGCGCTCGGCTTAATGATTGAAATCATTCCAAGTGAAATTGTACTAGCCTACGGAGGGTATATGATTTCTCAAGGTATGATTAGTTTTCCTGGAGCAGTCATTGCCGGAATTATTGGCGGAACGATTGCACAGTGGTTTTTATATTGGATTGGGGCCTACGGAGGACGTCCGTTTCTTCAAAAATACGGCAAGTACTTATTCATTCATGATAAGCATATTGATCTTGCGGAAAACTGGTTTAATAAATACGGCGCAGGTGTTGTTTTTTCCGCGCGTTTTGTACCGGTTGTTCGACATGCGATTTCGATCCCTGCAGGTATTGCTAAAATGTCGTTTTGGAAATTTACTTTTTTAACCGTGTTAGCGATGATTCCTTGGTCGATTTTATTTATTTACTTAGGCGGAAAGCTGGGCGAGAACTGGGCGAACATTGAAGACGTAGCAAGCAAATATACGCTTCCGTTTGTGGTTGCGGCATTTGTTATTATTGTTCTTTATTTCGTATTCAAACGCACGCGTACAAAGCGCGTATAAGATCGTTTTTGAACTAAAAGCATGGCAGAAAGCCATGCTTTTTTTGCATGAGCAAAAAGAAGCTCTTTTATTTGCTCATGGCTTCCTCAAGTGCTATTATTTTTCATACGCACTAAAAAAGGAGACGATTTAACGTGGTACAAGAAATTGTATTAAATGATACGCCTATTCAAATTTACAGCTACGAACAAGAGATTGTAAAAGGCAAAACAAAAATTTCAGTTGATTTTAAAGTGACAAGTGAGGAATATCATGATATTACTACACTGTTATATAAAGGTACTTTTCATGTAAACGTGCCCGAAGAAGATCTAGATTTCCAAGGAACGATTCATCAGTACTCCACGTCTTTTACAAATTTATATGAAAAAGGACAGGTAGGGGATTTTTCATTAAGTTTAATTGAAGTGAACGAATAAGGAGCAGATGCGTGATGAAAGTAAGTATACTCGACCAATCTCCCGTTTCATCCCATCAGACGCCAGCTGAAGCGTTAGAAGCATCAATGCAGCTAGCCAAGGCTGGCGACAAGCTTGGCTATGAGCGCTACTGGATTGCAGAGCATCATGATTTGTCTGGACTTGCCTGTTCGGCTCCTGAAGTGATGCTTGGCTATATCGGCGCACAGACAAACACTATTCGAATTGGATCGGGAGCGGTGCTGCTGCCTCACTACAAACCGTATAAAGTAGCGGAAACTTATAACATGCTGGCAACGCTGTTTCCGGGGCGCATTGATTTAGGAATTGGGCGCGCGCCGGGAGGATCGGCTGAAGCAGCAAATGCGCTGTCGGATAATTTTTTACAGCAAGTATTTAAAATGCCTGAACTTGTTGAAGAGCTTTTGCAGTTTTTAGACGATAAATTTCCGGCTGAACATGAGTATGCAAAGCTTTCAGCTTCGCCGCTGCCGCCTGTCTCTCCCGAACCTTGGCTGCTTGGCACAAGTAAAAAAAGTGCCGAGCTCGCCGCTAGAAACGGAATGGCTTATACGTTTGGACAGTTTATGAGTGAACAAGACGGTTCAGCTATTATTAATGGGTACAAGCAGGCATTTCAGCCGAGACGAAACGGAGATCAGCCTTATGCGATTATCACTGTATCGGTCATTTGCGCTGAAACAACCGAGCAAGCGCATCGCATCGCAACGAGCTCACTTGTATGGAAAATTCAGCAGGATAAAATGGAAGCAAAAGGTGTACCTTCTATTGAAGAAGCGGCTAGCTATCCGCTTACGGAAGAAGAAGAGAAAAAAATGAAGAAGATGAAAGAAGCCATGATTATCGGAAATCCAGAAGAAGTACACGTCCGTCTTCAAGAAGTTCAAGCACGCTACGGAGCGGATGAACTAATGCTTGTTACCATTACGCACGATCCGGCTGACCGATTAAAATCATATGAGCTTGTAGCAGAGAAATGCAAAAAATAAGAGCCGAAATTCGGCTCTTATTTTTTATGCCCATAATAGTGCTCATATAAGTGCTGAAATGCTTCTATGGCACGTAAAAAAGAAGCAGCGTCTTGGTGGCGGTCTTCTATTAACCAGCACGTCGCTAATACAGAATGAGCGTATCCCCACAGTAAGATTCGTTTTTTGCTTACGTTCAGTTCTTTTACAAATATATTGATTCGATGGTCAACCACCTCTGCCACGTTTGTCTTAGGCAGATGATTTAAAAGAAAAGGAATGATTTCGTACTCTTTTTCCCCGATTAACCCTTTTGGATCGATTATTTTCCACGCCTCACCAGACTGTAAGATGTTATCATGATGCAAGTCGCCGTGAAGCAGAAAAAGCTGCTGAGAAGTGCGGTTTAATTCAGAGAAAATGGCTAGTGCGTGTTGAAGCGTTTCAGAAGAAAGAAAATCAATACCGTTTGGATACGCTTCTACATATTTTTGAAGGTGTTTCTCTCTTTTAACAGCTGTTTCGATAGTGGAGTCTGAGTGCGGCATGCGCCATAGAGATTTCATGAGCCGAGCAGCGATTAACGCAGCTTCGTCTTTAGTTGATAAAGAGGAAAGCGAGTATCCGGGAGATAGCTTTTCGAGCAGTAAAATGCCTTTTTCAGCATCGCTGTTTACTATTTTTACCGTGTTCTCACCAGCTAGTGCTGTCAGTGTTTCTTGCTCATGAAGCAACTCTGAAGGCTCTACAAAAAATTTGACAACTAGTTCGCTTCCATCTGCTTTACGCGCAGGAGCAACAAAGTGATAAGAAAGAGGAAAGTGGCTGTGAATGTTGATACGCCAGCGCTGTTGACAGTAGCGAATCAGCTGAGGAAAATCAGTGAGCCACTTTTGGCCTTTATGAGAGTGAAGGTGAGTAACGGTATCACAAAACGTTTGAGGCAGCGTATGCATGCGTTCGTCTCCTTTGTTGTTTCCAATTTTTTCTGATAAACTCATCATATACAGCCTACATAGAATCTGTAAAGAAAGAGGAGATTGTACATATGAAGAAAGCGAAGATAAAATCCCCTTGGGCTCTCGCGGGGTTTCCGATTTATATCATTGGATTTGCCATTTTACTTGCTGGAAGCGCACCGACGTGGTTAGAAACAGTGAGTAAAATCATGATTGCTATTGGAGTCATTTTGCTTATCATTGCAGGAATTGATCTTAAAAAACGAAAAAAATCAATACAAGCCTAAAAAACTGCCGTTTGGCAGTTTTTTTATTTGGAGAAAGGGTAACATGATAACTAGATAAAAATGTTGAATTATTATTCTTTTTGATGTATAAATATAATATAAGGAGAAACGGTATTGAGAGGAGAATGAATGTGTCTTTAGTAATAAAAAAAGAGATTCCGCCATTTGAGCAGTTTGCTGCTTTGCATGAAGCGAGCGGATTACATAAAAATAAAAAAGGCAATTATACAAAAGAACAGCTGTTTGAAGCCGCGGCCAACAGCTGGTTTAGAGTCGGTATTTATGATAATGAACGATTAATTGCATTCGGTCGTATGATTTCAGACGGAATTTACCAAGCGCTTATTTGCGACGTGATGGTGGATCCCACATACCAAAACAAAGGGCTTGGAAAGCAAATTATTCAAGAACTGTTGACGAAGTGCCAAGAAAGCGGAATTGAATCGATTCAGCTGTTTGCAGCAAAAGGAAAGCATCATTTTTATAAAAAATTAGGGTTTCAAGAAAGAGAAGAAGACGCGCCAGGCATGTCGCTTGTTATGTAAAAAAGCTCAGTGATCAATCATACTCACTGAGCTTTTTGTATTATGCGGTTTTTAAAACCGTACTTTTTTGGACTAAATTCCAAGCAACTTTTAATAAATAAACAACAAGCAAAACGTTCAGCATAGACGTAGCAAACATAGAAAACGGATAGGACGTGCTGTTTTGCATGCTGCTGTCACCGTATAAAACAAAAAAAGTGTTCATAAAAATACTGATGCTAAATCCAAGGGATAAGTAAAGCAAGTTTTTGTCTTCTAAATAAATATAAGCGAGCAAAGCAAGAGCTGCTGCTGGAAATAAGTAGCGTTCATGCATGCTTGAAGAAAACGTAAATACCCCGGAAATTTGAATAAGCGCTGCAAGAGCGGCGTATTTAAAGCTGCGCCCTTTTATATAAATAAGCCATGAAAAAACAGTTGTCATGACGATGAAAATAAGTCCCCACGTGTGATAGCTGAAAAACAGCAGCGTTGCAGAGCTGTCTTTATAGTTTGCGCCTATTAAACTAAAGAAGTTATAGGCGTTAACAGAGGCATACGGATATTCTCCAATGGTTGATGAAAATAAATCAATAATCCACGTTGGACTTTTTCCAATTGAAAAAGGCAATAAAATCGCTGCGGCAGTAAAAGCCGCCGTTAAAGCAATGCCGAAGAAATGTTTCACTTGCTTTAGGCGAATGAGTTCGAAAAACAAAATAGGCAGGATAATAATCGCCTGCGGCTTCATTAAGACCGCTGCTGTAAAAATAACGGCCGACGCGTAAATTCTTTTTTCCGTAATCATTACAATCGCTAGGACAATAAACAAAGTGAAAAATGAATCGACTTGTCCCCAAAACGTTGAATTAACTAAAATGGCCGGATTAAATAAATACCCAATTGCTAACAGATATGCAAAAGAAGGTGCCAAGTATTTACGAGCTAAACGATAGAGTAAATAAGATGTGACGACATCTGCTAAAATAGGCGGGATTTTAATCAACAGCGAAAAATACTGCTGAAAATCCGGTAAACTGCCAACTTTCCCAACTATAAACAAGATATAAATATAAAACGGCGGATAATCGCTTCCGCTTTTAGCGTAGAAATTTGAAAAATGATTAGCCGCAACCGATGCCCAGTTTTTGAAAAGAGATGCATCCATATGAGAGCCTACCCACGGAATCAGCGCAATCCGGATAAATAGTCCAGTGCCAAGTAATGACCATAAAATAACGCGAGAATGCTCTATCGAATGATGCCATTTCTTTTTCTTTAATAATCCGTAAACGAAAGCTGCTGCTATAAAAAAGCCCACCGTATAAAGAGCTAGCGGCGTTTCATAGTCTTTATTAGCTCCTTGACTTCCGGGACCGTTATCCATAGATAGATTATGAAAAGGCGTTACGTGTTCTTCGGAATTGCTAGATGAAGCGGGACCGTTTCCTGAAGGAAGACGATGATCCCTCGAATTATTATCAGGAGCAGATATACCATTAGTAATCTTTTTTAACTGATGACTTTCTTGAATCGAAAATAAATGTTCTTCTCCTTTGTAGTGTGATAGTGAAACGATACTGAAAACAAATGCTAAAAGAAAAGCAGCCATTACGATAAAAGCCGTTCTTTTTTGTAGTATGTTCATATAAAATCCTCCGATGACAATGTATCGAATAAGTAGTAGTGTGTCTCCATACTATAAGGGGAGTTGGTGAAAATAAAGTGAAACTTCTTTAATAAAGAGCGGAAGAGAGAACATAAAAAAACAAGGCCTGAGAAGACCTTGTTTTTTATATTGCTTATAGTACAGCATCAAACTTATTCACTTTCCACTGTGAACCAGATTTATAAAATGTAACGGTGCGTTTTACACTTCCTCCGTCAACTGTTGGAACCGTAAATTGATAAGAGCGAACATCGGCACGCTGATAAGTTAGTTTTGCTTTTGCTTTGTTCCACTCTAGCATGCTGAATCCGTCACCGACAGGACGAGCAAGCTTTCCGTTATATGTGATGTAGCGATAATTTGTTAATCCTTTTTGAATAGCACTGTTTGTAAAAGTTTCAGATAAGTAGCTTACTAGTTTGCCTTTTGTATTAAAATCTTGACAAAGATATGAGTACTGAGTGCCTTTATAATTAAATGTTTTTTGAGTACATAGATTACCTTTAGATCCATGAAGTGCATTCCAGAAATGGTTGCTTGCGTTTGCTGCAATTTTTACCGCATTAGTCGTTGATAGATTTTGTGATGCTGCTTGAGCTGTAACTCCTGTGCTTAGTGAAAAGAAAAGAGCAAGTGATGCTAAGATTATTCCAATTTTTTTCATTTCCATTTCCCTCCTACTCATTCATTGAAATATATGTAACATTCATGCTGTTAATATTACAATTGTTACATTTATATTACAATACTTCTTTAAAGAAATAAAGAGTATTTCTTATATATGTTTGAATTATTCCCGTATTTTCTTAAATAAAACGTAGAATTAAAAGAAAACATATAAACAGTATGTCAATTATGTGTCACATATTTCGTCGCTTTACAAGTTCGTATATAATAGGAATAAACCGACCACTATGCTGATGTAGATAAATAGGTCAGGCACAAAAGGAGAACGTAGACTAATGGGTGTTTCAGAAGTAACATCAGGAATTATTATTACCACTGCTGTAATTGCTATTGTGATTATTACAGTTGGTGTTTTGGCTACAATGATTGCGATTGCGAAGAAAGCAAATAAAAAGTAAGTATGTAGAGGAGAGTTAGTATAGTAACTAATTCTCTTTTTTTTGAAAAAAACCTATCGCTATTTTTATAATAAAAATGCATAAATAACGCGTGCATTATTCATAGAAAAAAGCAGGAAATTTACGTTTTGAAGCTAATAGATACATAAGGCAAGCTGCGTACTTTCATTATAAAAACAATGGAAGGGGTTCTAACAGACTTCAAGTGATATCGCCTATTTTATGTCATAATGAATGATATTCATTAACCCCGCACCTTAGACGCACTTTATAACCAAATAATGAGGAGAGTGGTTGAGTTGCAACGACAAAAAGTAGCAGTGAATGGAGAAAGGTTAAAAAATACGCTTGAACGATTTGCCGATTATGGACGAACACCTAATAACGGTGTAACCCGCTTAGCGCTGTCAGAAGAAGACCGCTTAGCACGAGACTATTTTTGTTCATGCTGCCGTGACCTTGGAATGGATATTAAAATTGATGATCTTGGATGTATTTACGCCACGCTTGAAGGACTAGAAGATAAGCCGCCTGTTGTGATTGGCTCACACATGGACAGCGTAAAAAAAGGCGGAAGGTTTGACGGAATCCTCGGTGTAGTTGCAGGATTAGAGTTAGTAAGAACGCTGGTTGAACATAATATTAAGCCGAAGGTGCCGATTACCATTGTTAACTTTACGAATGAAGAAGGAGCACGTTTTGAGCCTTCTATGATGGCTTCAGGTATTTTATCGGGCAAATTTCAAAAAGACGTTATGATGAAGAAGACGGATGTTGACGGCGTGACGTTTGAGCAAGCTCTTCAATCATGCGGATATGAAGGCGATACGAGTAACCGTCTTACTGAAGCATCGGCATTTGTAGAATTACATATTGAGCAAGGGCCTATTTTAGAACGAGAAGCCAAATCAATCGGTGTAGTGGAGTGCGTGCTCGGCATGGTATGTTATGAAATTGAAGTTACCGGGGAGTCAGACCACGCCGGGACGACGCCGATGGACATGCGAAAAGATGCTCTTTTTGCAACCAATAATTTAATTGCTGAAGCTCGTCATGAGCTCGGTAGATTAGATTCAAATTTGGTCTATACAATGGGGCGCATGAATGTACTGCCTAATATTCATACCGTGATTCCAAATAAAGTTATTTTTTCGCTTGAAGCGAGACATACGGATGAAGATGTCATTGCATCTGTGGAAAAAATTATTCAATCACTGCCTGATCAAGCGGAGCTGCTAGAAGGCTGCGAAGTGCGGGTGACCAAGCTTTGGGGACGAGATACCGTGTGGTTCGATAAAACCGTTTGCGATGAAGTGGAAGAATCCGTTCGTTCGCTTGGGTATTCCTATAAGCGAATGGTTAGCGGAGCTGGACATGATGCCCAGTTTTTAGCTAGCTATATTCCGACGGCTATGATTTTTATTCCGAGCGTAAACGGAAAAAGTCATTGTGAAGAAGAGTTCACTCCTTGGGAAGAATGCGAAAAAGGTGTAAATGTACTTTTAGAAACAGTGATCAAGTTAGCCCAGAAGTAATGGTGAAAAAGAGTAAACCTGCGGAGGTTTGCTCTTTTTTAGTGCTTAGAAAGACTGCGAAAGATCGCATTGAACTTTTGGTTTATTATGGATACAATAAATGAGAAGCATGCGGATGGATGTTAAAGAAGGATGTGAAAAAAGGTGAGGTATTATCACTTACAGAAATGAAAATCCATATTATTATTGCAGATGATAATTCGTTTATTCGAGAAGGAATGAAAATTATATTAAATACATACGAGGAATTCGACGTTGTCGCTACTTTAAAAGATGGTCAGGAAGCCGTTCAATATTGCAAGAATCATTCCGTCGATATTGCATTGTTAGATGTAAGAATGCCTGTTATGGACGGCGTAGAGGCTACAAAGCTTATTTCAGAGTCAACGAAAGCAAAGCCGCTTATTTTAACTACGTTTGATGACGATGAATACATTATTGATGCTGTAAAAAACGGGGCTAAAGGCTACTTGTTAAAAAATACAGAGCCAGAGCGCATTCGAGACGCAATCAAAAGTGTGTTCAACGGACATACCGTGCTGCAAGATGTTGTGCTTGATAAGATTAAATCAAGTTTAAACGCTGCAACTGAGCGCGAGTCAAAAGCGGATATGACACAGTTTACAGAGCGTGAAACAAGCATTATGACGCTGATTGCCAAGGGGCTTTCAAATAAAGAAATTTCTAAAACGCTTTTTATTTCAGAAGGTACCGTAGCAAACTATATTAGTTCGATTTTAAGTAAAACGGGACTTGAGCACCGCACTCAAATTGCTATTTATTATTTAACCGGTAAAGGGAAGTAGCGCTATGGAAGTCGGATTAATGATGACTAAGCTCATCCTTATACTGTTTTTGGCTATTACGTACATTCAGTTTAATTATGTACACTCGATTTCAGCTATTGTGTTAGCACTGCTTCTTTACAGCTGTGTTAATATTGCAGCGTCCATTATGAAAAAGAGCGTGATCAAGCGCATGCTTATTGCTATTTCAATTGTCCTTATTCTATATTGTGCGTATAAACTTCATCCTTTGTTTTTTCTTCTTTTGCCGCTAAACCTTTGTGAGCTTATTGGAGAATCAGTCGCAAAAAAATGGATGGTGCTGCTTGTTGTTTTGCTTCCAGTGCTGCTTGTTCCTTCTGATATTAGCGCTCTGTATGTTTTAGTCGCTGCGTTTACTTTCTTTATTTATACAGGAGCAGCTCTCTATCAAAAGCGAACAATCAATTATGAACAAAAGCTCGATGAAATGAGAGTAAGTATGCAAAAGCTGCAAAAGCACGTGAATGAAAATAAAGAGTATGTGAGACAGTCTCAATATGCTTCAAAATTAGAAGAGCGAAATCGATTATCGCAGGAAATTCATGATAAGATTGGGCATTCAATGACAGGAGCGCTTATTCAAATGGAGGCAGCAAAGCACGTAATGAAGCAAGATGAAGAAAAAGCGCTGTCTCTTCTTCAAAATGCGATTACGATTTCGAAAGAAGGCATTGAAGAAATTAGGTTAACGTTAAAAAGTATAAAGCCTCCCGCTGAGCAAATAGGAATCAGCAGGCTTAAATTATTTATTGGGGAATTTGAGGCCAAACATAGTATCGCAATGCCTCTTGTATACAAAGGGAATTTGGATCTTATCACCCCTCTTCAGTGGAAAATTATCCATGAAAATATAACGGAAGCTATTACGAATGCCTTGAAATATGCAGAAGCAACGATGATTGCCATTGAGCTTCATGTACTAAATAAAATGGTTAAAGTAGAAGTCAAAGACAATGGAAAAGGGGCTCACTTGTTTCAAAAAGGCCTTGGCATAGCAGGAATGGAAGAGCGAGCCGCTTCCATTAACGGAACGGTGATCGTTGATGGGGCAAACGGATTTTCTGTTACAACACTGCTGCCGATAGGTGAGAAACTTCATACGTAAATAATGAGATTTCTCATGTGAAAAAGGTGAACTTATGCACTGACGTAAGTTTGCCTTTTTTTCATAAAATAAGGATATACCAACACACTAGAGGTGAAATGATGAACGTATTATCAATTCAAAAATTAACAAAGAAATTTGGAGATTTTATTGCGGTAGATAATTTGTCTTTACAAGTAGAAGAAGGAGATATATTCGGCTTTTTAGGAACAAACGGAGCAGGAAAAAGCACAACGATTCATATGGTAGCTAGTCTGCTTCAAAGCAACAGCGGCGATATTGAAGTACTTGGAAAAAATATAAAGAAACACCGAAATTTCGTAAAGATGAACATTGGAATTGTTCCGCAGGACTTAGCGATTTATGAAGATTTGACAGCCTATGAAAATGTGAAGTTTTTTGCAGGCCTCTACGGATTAAGAGGGGCACTTCTTAACGAACGAGTCGAAGAAGCTTTAGCGTTTGTAGGGCTTTTAGATAAACAAAAGGAGAATCCGAAAAGCTTTTCAGGAGGAATGAAAAGAAGGTTAAATATCGCATGCGCAATTGCTCATCGCCCAAAGCTTATCATTATGGATGAACCGACGGTTGGCATTGATCCTCAGTCGCGAAATTATATTTTAACATCTGTAAAAAAGCTAAATGAAATGGGAAGCACAATCATTTATACGAGTCACTATATGGAAGAAGTAGAAGAGGTATGTACAAAGATTGCGATTATTGATCACGGCAAAATTATTGCTGAAGGAACAAAAGAGCAGCTAAAAGCTATTATCACCGATACAAAAGATATTTGGATTGAAATAAAAGAAGCGGATGATATAGATTGCAGCGGTCTAAAAGACATTCCAGGCGTAACAGCCGTTACGCATGAAGATGGAATCATTAAAATTAATTCAAGCGCCGAAGTGAATAACTTGAACAAAGTCATTCATTATTTAATGACGCATCATATCGAAATTAAAGCAGTTAAAGAACAAGCCCCAAATTTAGAGACGGTCTTTCTGACGCTCACAGGGCGCAGTCTAAGAGATTTATAAAAGAAAGGAGGAATGAGGAATGAATATTATTGCAATTGCTTTGAAAGAAATGAAAAGTGATCTGCGGGATAAGCGTGCATTTATCTTTATGATTCTCTTTCCGCTAGCTCTTGTCCTTATTTTAGGAACAGCTTTGTCTCAAGCCTTTAATAACGATATGAAGATAGACGACAGTTACGTTCTCTATAAAATCGACACAAGTAATGAGGAATCTGCTGCTTTTAAGCAGTTTGCTGCCCATGCAGAAAAATCGGGCATTCATTTTAAAGTGCTGAAAAAAAATCAGGATGGAAAAAAAGAAGTAAAAGAACAGCGCTATACAGCTTATGTAGAAGTGAAAGACCAAGGCATTGATCTCTACGGAAATGGTGAAAACAGCATTGAATTTAACATGGTGCAAGGTATGTTAAGCACGTTTGTTGATAAGTATAACGTGGCTATGGAAGTAGCAAAAGTAAATCCTCAGCAAGTGGAGAATCTGCTCCGTGAGTCTAAGCATGACTATATTCAAGAAACATCTCTTCATTCTCAAAAACAGCCAAATTCAATAGACTACTACGCCATTTCAATGACAACTATGATTGTTTTGTACGGATCTATCTCAGCGAGTTATTTAATTAGAGGAGAGCGTATGCGAAATACAGCTAGTCGATTAGTAGCCGCGCCGATTAAAACCGCTGAAATTTTTGTCGGGAAAATTTTAGGTACTGTTTTGGTTCACGCCATTTGTGTATTAGTCGTCATTATGTCGACTAAATATTTTTTTGATGCCAACTGGGGAGATCATTTACTCCTAGTACTGCTGATGTTAGTATCTCAAATTCTTTTTGCCATTAGCTTTGGATTAGGAGTTAGCTACCTTACGAAGACAGAAGCGGCGTCAAGAGCAATTATTATGGTTGTTATTCAAGTGTCGTGTATTGTGGGAGGAACCTATTTTCAAAATGGATCTGGAGAGGGCTTCGTCAATGTATCACCTTTAACCTGGATGAATAATGGACTTATTAAATTGATTTATACAAATGATATCGGCGCTTCTCTTTCAGTTATTGGGTTGAATGTAGGCTTCTCTATTTTATTCTTGGGCATAGCAATTGTGCTTTTGAGAAAAAGAGAGGGGTTATAACATGAAAAATATCATTTGGCTTGTAACAAATATGCTAAGAAATATGCTGCTTAGAAACAAAAGGACGCTTGTGCTTGTTATTGGTTTGCCTATTGCAGGGGTTTTAATGTCCGTTCTTATTTATGGAAATGCAGGAGGGACTTCGGTGAATATCGGAGTTGTCAATCACGACTCAACGGATATTACAAAAGATACCGTTCAGTTTTTAAAAGGGCTGCATAAAACAAATGTTAAAATGCTCACTGACAAAGAAGTGGATCATGAGATTATGTCAAAGAAAGTTGATGCTGTTATTACCTTTGAAAAAGGGTTTTCTGACAGCGTCAAAGCGAACAAACCAGATCATATTACAATCACTTCAATAAAAGGAGCAGAAGTAACGAGCTTTATTAAGTCTTATTTGTATCAATATATTGATAATATTTCTGCGCTGAATCAAGCTGCTGAAGGCGACGATGCTGCGTTTAAACAAATGTATGAGAATTATCAAAAAGCGCCATTCCACGTCTCTACGCATGCCCTTGAAGACAAAGGAACCGATCAAAACATTGTCAAGCAGACAATTGGGTATTTAATTATGTTTATGCTTTTTTCTGCGGTGAATCTATCGGCTCTTATCACAAAAGAAAAAGAGCAGCGCACGTATTTTAGACTATTAGCTTCGCCAGTTAGCGCAAGGCAATACGTGATATCCAATGTTATTACAAACATGATTTTATTAACTCTGCAAGTAATGATTACACTTGTTTGTATTACGACTCTTTTTCACGTAGATATGAACATTCCCGTGTGGCAGCTGTTTTTCATTTTAGTTCTGTTTGGTCTAGTAGCCATCGGCTTGTCTCTTGTAATTATTGCTTTTACAGAAAGCTCAAAAGCAGCGAACGGTCTTCAAACGCTTATTATTACGCCAACTTGTTTGCTCTCAGGGTGCTTTTTCCCGCCTGAATTTATGCCGGATGTGATGCAGAAAATAGCCGATTTTCTTCCTCAAACGTGGGTATTAAGCACGTTAAAAAGTGTTCAACAAGGAGCTGCTTTAAGCAGCCTATGGTTAAATATCAGCATTTTACTAGCTTTTGCACTCGTTTTTTTCCTGCTGTCTATTTATAAATTAAATCGAAATAATACTGTTCAAAAGTTTATTTAAATGGTAAAGTCAGAGAATACCTCTGGCTTTTTTTGTAATTTTTTAAAAGTTACAAAAAAAGATTGAAAAATATAAGATGAAATTTTAGAATGAAAGAGGAAAGGGGTATACAAAAAGAGAATAAATAGGGGAGAAAAACGAAGTTCATGTTGGTTTTTTGCACAAATAAATGAAATCGCTTACATAAGTCAGCATGAAAATACGGAAGGAGAGATTGTCAGCGAGATAACAAAGGGGGAAAAACAGTGGGAATTTATGAACTACTTGTACCACGCACGGTTTTATATGGAGGAGGATCATTTTCTAAAATTGGAGAACAGGCTGCACTGCTTGGGACAAAGGCATTGCTTATAAGTGATGGCGTTATGGTGAAAGCAGGCAATGTAGAAGCTTGCCGTCGTTACTTAGCAGAGGCTGGCATGGACTGTGCCGTGTATACAGGCGTGAATTCAGAGCCGACGGATATTCATCTAGATGAAGCGCTTGTTATATGTAAAACGGAGCAGTGCGATGTGGTTATTGCCTTAGGGGGAGGCAGCTGTATCGATACTGGAAAAGCGGTTGCCATTATGATGACAAATGAAGGGCATCTACGAACGTATTTTCAAAGTCAACAAGATTTTCAAGATAGCCCTCTTCCTTTGGTTGCCGTGCCTACGACTGCTGGAACAGGCTCAGAAGTGACTAAAGCGACGGTTATTACAGACACGGCGTACGATGTAAAAATGATGCTCGCAAGGCCTCAATTATTGCCTGATACAGCCATTGTTGATCCGTTATTAACTCTATCATGTCCAAAACACGTGACGGCAGCTACAGGAATTGATGCACTCAGTCATGCAGTGGAAGCGTATTTGTCTAAAAAAGCACATCCGTTTACAGATTCACTTGCGCTTCAAGCAATTGAGTTAATCATGAAAAATATCCGTCTTGTGTACAGAAATGGAGAAAATGTTCAAGCAAGAAACGAAATGGCCTATGCTTCTATGCTGGCGGGAATGGCGTTTTCAAATTCATCCGTTGCTCTAGTGCACGGTATGTCACGACCTATTGGCGCGTTATTCCATGTGCCGCACGGTATTTCTAATGCGATGCTCCTGCCTGCGGTTTTGGACTATACAAAAGAGGCTTCAATCGATCGTTTAGGTGAAATAGGGCAAGCTCTTTTCCCGAACGTATCATATACAAAAAAAGAAGGAGCAGATGTGTTAATTGAAGCCATCAAGCAGCTTTGTATCGACTTAGAGGTTCCTAATCTTCAATCGTGGGGCATTGATCGTCAGCTATTTTACGCGGCGGTTGAGAAAATGGCAGCGGATGCGATTCAAAGCGGAAGTCCTGCTAACCATCCGGTTGTACCGACGGCAGAAGAAATTATCCAGCTGTATTACACGTGCTATGAATATGAGTTTGAGTCTGCAATTTATAAAAAATAAGATAAATTCAAGACAAATTGAATGAGGGATGAAAGGGGAAACGTTATGGATTTGCTGATTATTTTGCTGTCTCTGGGGCTTTTGATGCTGGTTGCTTACCGCGGATTTTCAGTTATTTTGTTTGCTCCACTTTGTGCGCTGCTAGCTGTTATTTTAACGGAACCAAGCTATGCACTCCCATTTTTCTCAAACGTTTTTATGGAGAAAATGGTTGGGTTTATTAAAAACTACTTCCCTGTCTTTCTATTAGGAGCAGTCTTCGGAAAGATGGTTGAAATGTCTGGAGTGGCTGAGTCGATTGCGAAAACAATTGTCAAAGTAGTAGGGGCTAAACGCGCCATCTTGGCTATTGTTTTAATGGGGGCAATCTTAACCTACAGCGGAGTAAGTTTATTCGTTGTTGCGTTTGCAGTTTATCCGTTTGCGGCTAACTTATTCCGCGAAGCGAATATTCCAAAACGATTAGTACCGGGAACGATTGCATTAGGAGCTATTTCGTTTACCATGGATGCACTTCCGGGTACACCGCAAATTCAAAACGTTATTCCAACGACTTTTTTTAAAACAGACATCTATGCTGCTCCGACACTGGGGATTATCGGATCGGTTATTGTCTTTAGCTTAGGTCTTTGGTATTTAGAAAGCCGAAGCAAAAAAGCAAGAAAAGCTGGAGAAGGCTACTACGGATTTAATAACGAACTAGCGGCTGCTGCAGAGCTAGAAAAAGAGTCTGTGCCTTCTACAGAACCTAACTATGAACCTAGCGTAGCAAGACAGATTCTTGCATTTGTTCCGCTCGTGCTTGTAGGGGTTGCAAACAAATTTTTTACTGTTTCTATTCCAAAATGGTATCCAGACGGTTTTGATTTTGCCAAAATTGGCCTTGAAGCGTTCGGAAAAGTAGATTTAACCGCAGTTGTCGGTATTTGGTCAGTGGAGTTGGCACTTGTTATTGGAATTATTGCAACGATTGCGTATGACTGGAAGAGAGTGACCACCGGTTTCCAAGCGGGTCTTAACGCAAGTATTGGCGGAGCGCTTCTCGCTGCGATGAACACGGGAGCTGAGTACGGCTTTGGTGGCGTTATTTCATCTCTTCCTGGCTTTGCAACCGTTCGTGACGGTATTTCACATACGTTTACAAATCCGCTTGTCAATGGAGCCGTTACGACAAATATTTTAGCCGGTATTACAGGCTCTGCTTCTGGAGGTATGGGAATTGCGCTTAGTGCGATGGGAGATAAGTATGTAGAAGCTATTAATCAATACAACATTCCTCCTGAAGTTATGCACAGAGTTGTAGCGATGGCATCAGGCGGTATGGATACGCTTCCTCATAACGGAGCCGTTATTACCCTGCTTGCTATTACCGGGTTAACCCACAAGCAGTCTTACCGAGATATTTTTGCCATCACTGTTATAAAAACGCTTGCATGTTTCTTAATCATTGGAATCTACAGCTTAACTGGACTCGTATAACAAATAAAGAGGCTGAGTTTAGTTGAAGAAAGATCCGAACGATGAATCGTTCGGATTTTTTTATTGTTGCAGTGATTTAGTTGTATATCAAGCTTTTGGCTATAAAACAGATTCTTTGACTTTCTAAACTGTAAGTATTATGATTACACTACTTTCTGCAATACTATATGCCGTTACATTAATTCTTAGCATGTTTATGAAGAAAGGAGAATGACTGTGAAGCTATTTGAAGGAAATTTAAAAGTAGGCGACTGGGTCAAAGGAAAGTCTCGCGACGGTGAACTTATATATGGATATATTAAAACGATTAATCCGTCTAAAAAAGCAGCACTAATCAACGTTGTGAAAAGTGATGATGAAAAAATGGTCGGCACAACCATTGGCATGATGGACGAAAAAATAGAGAAGCTTCCCCTTCAAAAAACGGCGCACGAAGAGCAAATTCTTTCATTAATTGATCTCGCGCTGCTAACGAAAGACAAAGCTTGGTTTATTGAATTAACAGCTGAATTAAAAAGATTACAAGATAAAAAGCAAGGCTGACATTCCTGATAAGGAATGAAGGCCCTGCTTTTTTTTATTATTCATAGGGGGAAAAGCAGGAATGGAAAGCAGCTTGAGAGAAGAAGTAAATGACGACATTAAGAAAGAAAAGGTGATAAAAGATGAGTAAACGTGTCTTAATTTTAACAGGAGATGCCGTGGAGGCTTTAGAAGTTTTTTATCCGTATTATCGCTGTTTAGAAGAAGATATTCAGTGTACCATTGCTTCTCCCGTGAAAAAGAAGCTCCAAACGGTTGTCCATGATTTCCTTCCAGAAATGGAAACATTCACAGAGAAAACGGGATATAAAATTGATTCTCACGCTTCTGTCGATGAAGTTGATCCCGCTGATTATGATGGACTTATTATTCCTGGAGGACGGGCGCCTGAATACATTCGAATGAACACAAAAGTTCAGGAAATTGCCGCGCATTTTTTAAAAGAAAATAAACCTTTAGGCGTTATTTGTCATGGTCAGCTCGTGTTAACGACGGTTAGAGAGTATCTACAGGACAGAGAAGTGACAGCGTATCCTGCTTGCCGACCAGAAGTAGAAGCGGCGGGTGCTGTATTTGTTGAACAGACGCTTCACGTAGACAGAAACTTAGTAACCGGACAAGCTTGGCCGGATTTACCTAAATTTATGAAAGAATTTTTTAAAGTGCTAAAAAAAGCTGAAAAAGTGAACGCATAATAAAAAAAGCGGGCTGAGAGAAAACAATTCTTTCAGCTCTTTTAATTGATGATAGGTGAGGTGTAAACAACGTGCAGCTAGTGTCTGAACTATCGAAGAAAATTATAAAAGAAGTGCAGCTGGTGATGAAAGAACATGTGATTGTAACGGATACACGCGGAATTATTATTGCGTCTACAGAAGAAAAGCGGGTTGGTTTTTTTCATGAAGGCGCGTGGAACGTGATGCAAAAAAAGCAAAAACTATATATCTTCAAAAAAGAAGCAGCAGATTTAAAAGGAGTTAAGCCTGGCATTAACTTGCCCATCAGTTATCAAGGAGACATTATTGGCGTTATTGGCATCACAGGTACTCCAGAAGCTGTTGAGCCTTTTGCAGACATTATTCGAAGATTAACAGAGTTAATTATTCGCGAAGCATACTACATAGAAACGAAGGAATGGGAAAATAAAGGAGTGGAAGCTTTTTTTCGTGAATGGATTTATAGCCAGCAAGTAGATGCAGAATTTATTGAACGAGGCCATATTTTAGGAGTACAAGTAGACAGTGCTTATGGCTGCACGCTGTTTCAAATTGACTCATCTCTTTCGAAAAATAAGCAGCAGCAGGTACAAGAAATGATTCGCTACTGGTTTGAAAGTCATAAAGGTGAAGGAGATTATATCGCAAATTGGGGATACGATCGCTTGCTTTTACTTAAAGAGGCTGTAGGTGAAAAGGCAAGGCAAGGATTTAAAAAGGAATTAAAAAAATGTCAGCAGTATATTCAAGCAAATAATCAAGTTACGATAACCATTGGCGTAGGAAAGCCAGCGGAGCAATTCAATTTGCATGCTTCATATGAAGAAGCGAAAAAAGCGCTTAAAGTGGCTTCAAAACGTCAAACCGTTGTTTTTTATGAGGAGCTGCTGATGGACATGATTTTAGAAGACGTTTCTGAACCTGTAAAAAAGGAATTCTTGAGTCGAGTGCTTTCTTCCATTCAAAAAGAAAAAGAGCTTCTCGAAACGCTGAAATGCTATTTAGCCAACGATCAATCGTTAAAAAAAACGGCGTTTGATTTACATATTCATATCAATACGCTTCATTACCGCCTGAAGCAAATGAAAGAACTAACAGACATTGATCCAAAAAGCGTAAAGGGTCTCACGCTTTTTTACCTTGCGCTGTCTCTATTAGAGTAAAGTGCGCCCTTCGTTAGATAAACATACAAAAAATGAGTTTTTAAAGCGCTTTTTTTTAGTTTTTTATCCATAGTCCCTCGTTGCTTCTGCAACTATAATAAGATTAAGAGATATATAAGGAGGAACGTTATGCTTAATGAACGAACAAAAGCAAAGCTCGTTGAAGTTGTAGGATCAGCCAATTTTCAAGATAGCAGTGAAGCAAGACTCGTGTACTCTTATGACGCGACACCTAACTTTCAGTCGCTTCCTGATGCGGTTATTATGCCTGAAAACAAAGAACAAGTGAAAAGAATTTTAACAATATGCAACGAAGATCATGTTCCTATTGTTCCAAGAGGTTCAGGTACAAATTTAAGCGCAGGAACGTGTCCAACGCAAGGCGGAATTGTTCTTACATTTAATCGAATGAATAAAATTTTGGAAATTGATGAAGAAAATTTAACCGCTACCGTGCAGCCAGGTGTTATAACCTTAGATTTAATTAACGCTGTAGAGGCAAAAGGTTTATTTTACCCTCCTGATCCAAGCTCTATGAAAATATCAACTATCGGAGGAAACATCAGTGAATGCTCAGGAGGATTACGAGGCTTAAAATACGGCGTAACAAAAGATTACGTTCTTGGTCTTGAAGTAGTTCTTGCAAACGGCGACTGCATTAAGACGGGAGGCAAGCTGGCTAAAGACGTAGCTGGATACGATTTAACGAACTTGTTTGTCGGTTCTGAAGGAACGCTTGGCGTTGTGACAGAAGCAATTTTAAAGCTCATTCCAATACCTGAAACAAAACAAACCCTGCTCGCACTGTTTGAAGACATGGATGCAGCTGCTAAGACCGTTTCAGCTATTATTGCACATAAAATTATCCCAGCTACGCTTGAATTTTTAGATCAGCCGACGTGCGAGGTAGTAGAAGATTTTGCACAAGTTGGTCTCCCAACAGATGTAAACGCTGTCTTGTTGATTGAACAAGACGGACCGCCAGAAGTAGTGAGTCGGGATATTGAAATGATTTCACGCATCTGCAGCGAAGGGAATGCTGTATCGGTAAAAGTAGCGGCTTCGCAAGCAGAAGCAGAAGCTTTAAGTACAGCAAGAAGATCAGCCCTTTCTGCTTTAGCACGGATGAAGCCAACGACGATTTTAGAAGACGCAACCGTCCCGCGGTCTAAAATTAGTGAAATGGTCAAAGCGATTAATGAAATTGCTGTAACATATAACGTTAAGATCTGTACGTTTGGTCATGCGGGAGACGGAAATCTGCATCCGACTTGTTTAACAGATGCGCGTGACAAAGAAGAGCTTCACCGCGTCGAACAAGCTTTTGAAGCAATTTTTCATAAAGCCTTTGAGCTTGGAGGAACGATTACAGGTGAACACGGAGTGGGAGAAATGAAAGCACCGTATTTGGCATTGAAGATGGGCGGAGAAGGAGTAGCTGCGATGAAAGCAATTAAGTATGCTTTGGACCCGCAAGGAATTATGAATCCAGGGAAAATTTTTGCTAAAGACACGAGAAAAAGAGTGGTGGTTCGTTCATGACGACAACAAAAGACATTCAGCAAGCGTTCAAAGAACGGTTAGATTATGATGAGCTAATGAATTGTATGAGATGCGGTTTTTGTTTGCCAAGCTGTCCGACGTATGGCCAAACGAATCAATATGAAGCAGCGTCACCGCGCGGGAGAATTGCTTTGATGAAAGGAGTGGTAGATGGACTTATTGAACCTGATGAATCCGTTGAAAAGCAATTGAACCTTTGCCTTGGCTGCCGAGCGTGTGAACCTGTTTGTCCTTCGGGTGTGAAGTACGGACACTTATTAGAAGAAGCGCGTGATATTATTCAGCAGAAGAAAAGACATAAATGGCCGGTAAAAGCGCTCAGGCATATGGTGTTTGAACAGCTTTTTCCGCATAAAGAACGATTAAAAAATGTACATTCTCTGCTTGCTTTCTATCAAAGAAGCGGCTTGCAAAAAGCTGTTCAAAAAACAAACATACTAAACGTCCTTCCTGGTAATCTAGCGCAAATGGAAAAAACGCTTCCGCCTGTGCTAACAAAAAAAGAAATGAAGAAACGTCCTTTTTTATTTGAAGCAGAAGGAACAAGAGAGCGTACGGTTGCTTTTTTTACAGGGTGTTTAATGGATACGATGTTTATGGAAACAAACAACGCGACGATTGCACTTTTACAAAAAGCGGGGTGTAAGGTCGTCATACCAGAGGTGCAGACATGCTGTGGCGCGCTGCATGCGCACGGAGGAGAAAAAGATCAGGCAAAGAAGTTAGCTAAGCAAAATATTATGGCGTTTGAATCCATTCAAGCGGATGATATTGTTCTTAATGCAGGAGGCTGCGGTGCGCTGTTAGTAGAATACGATCATTTATTAAAAGAGGAACCGGAATGGAAAGAAAGAGCAGCGGCTTTTTCTGCCAAAGTCAAAGATTTTTCAGAGATTCTGTTGCAGCAGCAGTTTGTGGAAAAACAAAAGTTATCGCTGCCAAGTCAAATTATTACGTATCAAGACTCGTGTCATTTAAGAAACGTGATGAAAACGTCCAGCGCACCGAGAAAATTAATCCAAGCGATTAACGGAACGGTGTTTAATGAAATGGAAAATGCGGATCATTGCTGCGGCTCAGCCGGTATTTATAACTTAACGGAACAAGAGATGTCTATGCAAATTTTGGATTACAAAATGGAAAAAGTGAAAGAAACGCATGCACATACGATTGTAACAGCAAACCCGGGCTGTCTCATTCAAATGAAGCTAGGGGTAGTCAGAGAAGGAGTAGAAGAAAGTGTAAGGGCCGTTCATCTTGCAGATTTACTTCTTGAAGCAGCAGAAAGCAAATAAAAAGGCCGGACGTGTCCGGCCTTTTTATTATTTGAACAGCTGAGAAACAATTTCGTACGAACGAAGGCGAGCTTTGTGATCGTAAATTTGAGCGTTAATCATCAATTCATCTGCTTCTGTTTCTTCAATAAACTGTTCAAGCTTGACTTTAATCGTCTCAGGGCTTCCGACAATAGAAGAGCCCAGCTGCTGTTGAAGAGAAGCTTTTTCAAAGTCAGTCCATAGTTCATCCATATTATCCACAGGAGCTTTTAGTTTACCCGGTGTGTTTCGAATTAAATTTAGGAACTGCTGCTGCATAGAAGTAGCCAAACGTTCAGCTTCTCTATCTGTATCAGCAGCGATTACGTTTACACCTAACATTGCATATGGTTTCTCTAACACGTCGGACGGCTTAAAATAACGGCGATACATGTTAAGAGCTGTCATTGTATTATTAGGTGAGAAGTGACTTGCAAATGAAAATGGCAAGCCTAGCTGTGCAGACAGCTGTGCGCTAAAACCGCTTGAGCCAAGCAGCCAAATCGGAATATTTAAACCTTGACCGGGAACGGCTTTAACGCGCATCTGACTCTCTGAAGCAGGTTTAAAGTATTCTTGCAGTTCAGCTAGCTGTTCTGGGAAGTCACTGCCGTCGCTTCTGCGGTCGCGTCGCAGCGCCTGCGCTGTCAGCTGATCTGTCCCTGGCGCTCTTCCTAAGCCTAAATCAATACGTCCTGGAAATAGTGATTCAAGCGTTCCAAAATGCTCAGCAATAACAAGCGGAGAATGGTTAGGAAGCATAATACCTCCAGAGCCTACGCGAATACGTGACGTGCCTGCAGCTACATGACCAATTACAACAGATGTAGCGGAGCTTGCGATACCTGTCATATTATGATGTTCAGCTAGCCAATAGCGGTTATACCCCCATTTTTCAGCATGCTGAGCTAAATCTAATGTATTTCTAAGTGAGTCAGATACAGTTCCTCCTTCAACTACAGGAGAAAGATCCAATACGGAAATCGGAATATCTTTTAATGCTTTACTCATCAATTTCATCTTCTTTCTTTAAAGACTTCATAGGCCTTGTTATTTCAATGGAATACAAGTATTTTAACAATAATCTTTCGAGTTCCAAAATATTTTGCTTCGGTTATTTTCCTTTAAGTTATTGCTCTTTATTTACACAAGCTTTTAAGAAGCAAAAAGCTTGTACGGTATAAGGCAGAAGCCGCCTCTTTCTATAAAAAGCTGTCATATTTTATAGGAGAAGGGAGGGTGAATATGGTTACTTTAAATGAACTAAAAAGCAAGCAGTACGATATGATATACAGTTTAGGCTATAACTGTTTTCCAGGGATATACATGAAAAAATATTCTTTGCGAAAACAAGCCGGCGTGATTGATTGGTGTATTAGCGTTTCTCTTTCTCGTGTCAATCAGCTGTTGAAAAATCGCTGTAAAGACTTATTTGTATATGAACACTTAACCTATATAAGTTCTTTCGGAGATGGTTCCACGCTTAGACTGCGTGATAAGGTGTATCAAATTGATTCTGCTCATGATTTTCCGTCGTCTATTAATACAGAGAATAACTGGCTTTCATATAATGAAGTCAAAGAAAAATATGAGCGGAGAACGGAGCGGTTTTTAACGTCGATGGAGACCAGTTCTTGTATATTGTTTATTCGTATGGGTGGAACGTATGAAGAAGCGAAAGAATTAGAGCATATCTTAAAGGGAATGGTCAAAAACGATTTCTATATACTGCTGCTGACAAACAGTGAAAAAGAACTTTTGTCCGAAGCTAACTGGGACTTGCCTTATACGTGTGTCTTACATGCACCTATTTTTTCAATGGACGTGCTGCGCCATGATAAAGTATGGGAAGAACTCTTAAGCGGGCTTGTTATAAAATAAAAGGAACTCTTTTTGTTTAATACGGGAATGAGAAAGCTCGTTTTTTTCATAGACTTTGTTATATCTGTGTATCAAAGGAGATGAAAAGATGGAGTCCAATGTGCGGAAGGCGATAAAAGAAATTGTATGGCTGCTACTAGAACAAGACCAGCGCTGGAACGAGTATCTAGTACAGCTGGAGGATTTGAAAATACAAGTGGATTTGAATAGTTCCGCATATGAAGTTCTGAGAAAGATGACGGGTAATTACGAAGTGCTCCTTGAACATATGGATCTCATTCAGCAGTTTGAAAATCATTCTAAAAGTGAAACAGCGCTGAATGACTTAGTTACCATCGTTATGAAGCATTACTCATTAAAAAATTCATAAGCCTGCTTTGTGCAGGTTTATGGAGTTTAAGCTCTCAATGGAATTCGGTAGAGATAATCGTTTATAATAAGTACATATGGTGATGAAAGGGTGATCGATATGGAAGAGAAACAAGAAATTGTACCCGTTCGTACAGAGGAAACAGCCAAATATTATTCGGAAGAAAAATTTTGGGACAAGCTTAAAAAGTTTGGTAAAAAAGCGGGAGCAAACGTTGTTTATGCCGTATTGCTTTTATACTACACGCTGCAAAAACCTGATATTCCGCCAAAAGCAAAAGCAGTCATTATAGGAGCGTTAGGTTATTTTATTCTTCCTCTAGATTTAATTCCGGACTTTGCAGCAGGAGTTGGATTTACAGATGATTTAGGAGCTCTGGGGCTTGCATTGATTCAAGTTGCCATGTACATTGATGAAGGTGTTAAACTGAAAGCAAAAGAAAAAATTAAAACGTGGTTTTCAGAAGAACACAATTTTTCCATTATTGATGCTAAAATAAAGTAACGTTATGATCTAAATGTAATTATTAAATAAAGTGAGCGAAAGAAGGTGATAGATGAATCATCTTCTTTTTAACCGATAATATATAGGCCTTTATAACTATTAAAATCCTTTTTGTATAAAAAAAGCAGGATTAAAATATTTTTTTCATTAAAATTTTAAGCAATGTAATTGAATAATTGCCCTACAAATGTTAAGTTAAAACATGTTCATAAATTCGTCACAGAAAGCAATATACAAATAAGTAAGATTGTTTGTAAAAATTTTGTGAAATTATGGAACTTTTTAACTGAGAGTTTCAAACTCTTAGAGATTCTTCCTCATCAATCAGAAGTAGCTTTCTTTCGTCACAAGATTAAGCATCTTTCATTTGAAGGTGTTTTTTTTCAGCTTAAGTAAGCCAACAACATGATTGTATGACAAGTTTTTGCTAAGGTTGTATAGTTACTGTATTGTATGACAAGTTTTTTGTGATTTGATGTTAACTAAATGAACAGCCTCGAAGTAAATAAATGATTGCAGAAAAACAAAGTCCATGCGTTTTCATGAACCATTATACGTTACTTCATATTTGTAGAGATGTTTAGCAAAAGGGGAGATGAATGGCCTGACGTAAACAATATCCATAGACAAGCCTTAGAAAATAATTATCTTTCTAAGAAAGCAAAATTATATGATTGATTTTAATCTAAACAATGGAGTGTTCAAAAATGGAAATTAGTCAAATCTTTATTATTTTAACCCCAATCTTTTTTGTTATTTTGCTAGGTTATTTAGCAGGGTATTTTAAAAAGTTTGATGCAACGACATCTAAAGGGTTAAATACGCTTGTAACAAAATTTGCGTTACCTGCACATTTATTTGTTGGTATTACAACAACATCAAAACAAACGCTTATTGAAAAATGGCCGTTTTTACTAGCATTAGTTCTTGGTATTATTGGATTTTATGTTCTTTTCTTACTTGTTGCAAAATATGTATTTAAATACTCATTAACAGGCGCGTCTATGTTCTCTTTAAACTCTACGCAGCCAACGTTTGCGTTTATGGGTATTCCAGTATTAGGTAGCTTGTTTGGGGCGGATGTAGTAGCAATTCCAATCGCCATTACTGGTATCGTAGTAAATGCTATGCTTGATCCTTTAGCAACTATTATTGGTACGGTTGGACAACGTGAAAGAAGTGAAGGCGATTCAGAAGAAAGCTTATTTAAAGTAACGATTAAATCAATCTTACACGGTCTTTCTGAACCATTAGCCTGTGTTCCGTTAATCGCAGTAGTATTAGTATTATGTGGCTTCCAAGCTCCAGATTTACTATCAAGCAGCTTAGACCAAATCGGTTCAATTACATCTGGTGCGGCACTATTCGCAGTTGGGGTAACAATTGGTATTCGTAAAATTCAATTTAGCCCAGCGGCATTTGGTATTGCGATTTTAAAAGTGGCTATTCAGCCGCTTGTAATGTTAGGAATTGCAACAGCAATGGGTCTATCATCAGCTGACATCGTAAAATTAGTATTATTAGTAGCGTTCCCAGGTTCAGCTGTAGCAGCGATGATTTCAGTTCGCTTTGACAGCCTAGCTGGTGAAACAGCTTCAGCATTCGTACTTAGTGCCATTATGTCACTTGTTACATTACCGCTGTTAATTTCTTGGTTAATGTAGTCACATATATCAATATAAAATAAAAAAAGGCTTTGCTATTTTAGCAAAGCCTTTTTTTGTGCATTTATATTTAAAAAAGCTTTAAAAATTCTTGGGCGATTTTGGGAAGATAACTGTCGGTACGCCACGTAACTAAAGGCTCAATTACAAATGGATTATCTTCTATGTTTAAAATTTTAATATGTTCTAGTGAAAAAGAGGAAAGCATTGAATAAGGAACAATGGCAGCACCAAGGCCACGACATACTAAATTAAGAAGCATCGCTGAATCATGGCATTCGCATAAAATGTTAGGTGTTATACCCATCTTTTCAAATTCCTTCACAATGCGATTATATATGCTTATTTCCCGGTTTGAGCGAAGAAGAATAAGAGGGAGAGAAGCAATTTCAGCGACTGAAATCTTTTCTTTTGCATAACCACTTTCTTTGGGAACGGCTACAACAAAAACATCTGGTGCAAGTGTTTTTGTTTTGACATGTTTATAAGGTAAGTCAGTAGTAGTCACTGCTACATCAATTTTTCCTTCCGTTAATAATTCGTTTAAGTGAGCTGGTTCGTTTTCATAGATATTAAATGTGCTGTTTGGATACTGTTTTTGAATAAGAGTTAGCTTATCGAGAACCGTTGATGCACAGTAGATTGTACATCCGATTTCAAGTTTTTCATTTGTTACGTTTTTACATTCCTGTACTTCTAATACTGATTTTTCGACCCTTTGCACAATTTCTTTCGCTCGTTTTAAAAAAAGCTCTCCTTCTACCGTTAACAATAAGCGCTTGTTATTATTTCGTTCAAAAAGCAAAAGACCTAGCTCATTTTCGAGCTGTTTTAGCTGCCTGCTTAAAGGAGGCTGAGCCATATGCAGGCGCTTTGCTGCTTTGGTCACATTTAATTCTTCAGCTATGACAATAAAATAATGCAACTGTCTTAATTCCACTGTATTCAACTCCATACTTTAAAGGTATTATTATATATTTTATCAATATTTTAATTGTATGGAAAATGAGTGTAAAGTTAAATGTGTAACCAAAGCAGAGAGGAGGAAGAGAAATGAAAATAGCTGTAGGAATCACAGGAGCCACGGGAGCTATTTTAGGTATTCGAATTTTAGAGCTTTTGAAGAAGGCTTCTGTTGAAACGCATTTAGTCATGTCGCCTTGGGCTCATGCCACAATTAAGCTGGAAACACCCTATAGCGTTCAGCAAGTAGAAGTGCTAGCAGATTATTGTTATTCATATCAAGACCAAGCAGCAAAAATTTCGAGCGGTTCTTTTCGCATAGATGGAATGATTGTTAGTCCTTGCAGCATGAAAACATTAGCATCTATTCGAATGGGACTAGCAGATAACTTAATAGCGAGAACGGCAGATGTGATGCTAAAAGAAAGAAAGCCACTGGTGCTACTTCCTCGAGAAACGCCTTTGAATACGATTCATTTAGAAAACATGCTGGATCTTTCAAAAATGGGAGCTATCCTCGTGCCTCCTATGCCGGCATTTTATAACAAGCCTGAGACGATTGAGGATATTGTCACCCATATTGCTGTTCGAACGTTAGATCAATTAGGAATTGAGCTTCCTGAGGCAAAAAGATGGAATGGAATTAAACATTTATCACAAGGAGGAAAATAAACATGGCTTATAAAGACTTTAGAGATTTCCTTAATACGCTACATAAAGAAGGGCAGCTACTGACGGTTACAGATGAAGTGCAGCCTGATCCAGATTTAGGTTCAGCAGGTCAAGCCATCAGTAATTTAGGAGACCAAACGCCGGGATTATTATTTACCAATATTTATGGTTACAACAATGCAAAGGTAGCTCTAAACGTAATGGGTTCCTGGTCAAATCACGCGTTAATGATGGGACTGCCTAAATCAACTCCTGTAAAAGAACAGTTCTTTGAGTTTGCTCGGAGATATGAAAAATTTCCTGTCAAAGTGAAAAGGGAAGAAACAGCGCCATTTCATGAGTGTGAAATTAAAGATGATATCAACTTATTCGACCTTTTGCCATTGTTTCGCTTAAATCAAGGAGACGGCGGCTATTATCTAGATAAAGCGTGCGTCATTTCTCGTGATCAGCATGATAAGGAGAATTTCGGCAAACAAAACGTAGGTATATATCGTATGCAGGTCAAAGGGAAAGACCGTCTAGGCATTCAGCCCGTGCCACAGCATGATATTGCCATTCACTTGAAACAAGCCGAAGAAAAAGGTGAAAACCTCCCTGTATCAATTGCTTTAGGATGTGAACCTGCGATTGTCACAGCAGCCGCTACGCCGCTTCATTACGATCAATCAGAATATGAAATGGCAGGAGCTATTCAAGGTGAGCCGTACAGAATTGTGAAGTCTCAGCTTTCTGATTTAGATGTACCGTGGGGAGCAGAAGTGATTTTAGAGGGAGAGATCTTAGCTGGTGAACGCGAGTATGAAGGTCCTTTTGGTGAATTTACAGGTCATTACTCCGGTGGCAGAAGCATGCCTGTTATCAAAATCAATCGCGTATACCATCGTAAAGATCCTATTTTTGAAAGTTTATATATCGGTATGCCTTGGACAGAAACAGATTATTTAATTGGAATCAATACAAGCGTTCCTTTATATCAGCAGCTAAAAGAAGCATATCCTGAAGAGATTGAAGCTGTGAACGCGATGTATACTCATGGTCTCGTTGCTATCGTTTCAACAAAAAGCCGATACGGAGGATTTGCTAAGGCTGTTGGTATGAGGGCATTGACTACGCCGCATGGATTAGGATATTGCAAGCTAGTTATTTTAGTAGATGAAGACGTGGATCCGTTTAATTTACCGCAAGTCATGTGGGCGCTATCAACAAAAATGCACCCAAAACATGATGTTATAACAGTGCCTAATCTCTCAGTTCTTCCACTTGATCCAGGATCTGAGCCGGCTGGTATTACAGATAAAATGATTTTGGATGCTACAACACCGGTTGCACCGGAAACAAGAGGTCACTATTCTCAGCCTTTAGATACACCACTTGAAACTGAAAAATGGGAAAAAATCTTAACAAATATGATGCAAAGATAAACAAGGAGGAATCGACATGCATACTTGTCCGAGATGTGAAGTAAAACAAGCGAACTTAGTGTCTAAATCACCAGTTGAAGGAGCCTGGGAAATTTATTTATGCGACGTGTGTTTGTTTACCTGGCGTTCTTCTGAACCTGAGACAATCACCAATCCTGAAAAATACCCTCGACCATTTAAAGTCAATCCAAAAGACGTACCGCTAGCAACGCACGTGCCTCCTGTGCCACCCCGATCTTAATAAGCAAAGGTGGTAAGTAAAATGAATAAAGCAGCGCTGCCAAAAGCCGTGCGTGTATTTTTAAATGGAAAAGACTTAGAAAGAAAACAGCATGATGCGATGCTGCTATCTACAGTGACATCCGAGGGTTTTCCACATATAGCAATGATTAGCGCAGGAGAGCTGGTAGCTATTAGCTCTTCACGCGTCAAGCTGTTAGTATGGAAAGATACAACGTCTTCAACAAACATGATACAGAATCATAAGGCAACCGTTACATTAGTTATGGAAGGAAAAGCTTATTATATTAAACTTTTGCTGAAAAAAGAAGCTTCTGTGTTACGAGGCTATGAGTTATTTACGGGAGAAGTAGCGGCTGTTAAAGAAGATTACGCAAAATATGCAGTTTTAACATCAGGAATTCAATTTCAGCTTCATGATTCTAAAGAGGTACTAAGCCGCTGGAAGCAATCAATTGAGGCTGTTCTTTCTACTGAAAAAACCGATTCTTAAAAATAAGAATCGGTTTTTTAGCTGTAGTGAAATTTTTTCAAATAGCATGCTAGCTGAACTTTTAATAGGTGTTCACTGTTTGTAAATGATATGTTCATTTTTTCTTCAATTTTTTTCAACCGCTGATAGAGTGTATTAACATGAATATGAAGCTGCTTAGCTGTAAGTGAAGCAGAACGGTTATTATCAAAGTACGCTTCTAGTGTTTGCTCTAAAGGTTCATCATTCAAGTGATTGTTTTTAAGAGGAACAAATACTTCATCAATAAAGGTTTTTACTTCTTCTTTCGATTGATTAATAAATAGCCGGTTAATCCCTATTTCCTCATACAATATGCATCCATCTTGCTGCTGAGACAGAAGGTAAGAGATAGCTTTTTCAGCTTCACTATAACTTTTTCCTATTTGGGTAAAGTGAGAATAACGATTTCCAATCCCTATTTTTACATGACATTCATTGTAGTAACGCCATTTTGAGAGTAAATCTTCTAATTGTTTGATAATAGCACGGTGTTCTTCATGAGGATCAAGCGTAAATACAAGGGTTACTTTGGTGTCGAATCCGTATACGACCGGCGCTTTTGAAGTAAAAACAGATTTGATGTCAGACACAAGGCGATGAAGATGTAAGTTTAAGAGTTGGAGATCAGCCTGTGAACGAATGGTAATGATAGCGACTAGAATATGCTTTTTTGTATCAACGTTTAACTCATTTGCTTTTTGATATAGCAAAGTGGTGTCATAACATGATAAGTATTCACTAAATAATTCATGCGTTCGCTTGTAAAATAAATCGACCAACGTTTGTTTTTTCAGCATTTCTAGTGCAATAACAGAGCTGCTTTGCTCAAGTGCCACTTGATTTAGAGAGGAAAGATCTCCTTGATTTGCCTGTATAATAACTAACCCTAAGAGCGTGTCAATGCCGTGTATCGGTTGAATGTAAACACTGTGCGTCTGATTGTTTGCCTCAATAGTATAAAAGCAAGGTTTTGTATGCAAAAGAAAATGCGTGTGAAATTCAGCTGTTTTTGCATCTACATCAAGGAACTTTAAAGAGCCATAGGTTTTATTATCAACAAAATCTACAATGGTCACAGGAGACGTAACCATTCGGCGTAATTCCGTAAGGATTGGTTCAATTCCTTTACTTTGAAGTGAAACATTCATGAATGTGCGATGAATTTGATCGCGGCGTATTAAAAGTTCATTTTGGTTTTTTACATCTTCAAAAAGCGCTGAGTTTAAGAGAGCAATCGATACTTGATCGGAAAAGCTTTCTAACAATTCTTTATCCTCTTCATTTAAAAGAGGGGTTGTACCGTTTTGATAAATAATGAGTACGCATACCGTTTGTTCTTCCATACAAATTGGGACAGAAATAATAGATTGAATGTTTGTAAACGTATAGGACTGATTAAGATAATGAATATTGTCGTCAGTCATAGTAGAAGAATCGCGTAATATATCCTTTAAGTTCGTATACATATAGCTTTTATTATGCTGAAATGTCTTTCCGATAATTCCTTCGCCAACTTTCATTTTCATGTTTTGAATTTTATTATTTGGCCCCCCGGACCAGGCGCGAGGCAAAAGAAATTGAGTGGAAGAATCAAACATCCACAGCACGCCCATATCCGCAACAGAAATAACTGAAAGAGCATTTTCCAGAATCCTTGTTAATAGATAATCAGAGTCTTGTAAAAGTGAGATTTCCTTAATGCTTTTCATAAGCACGTTCAAAATGTGCTCATGCCGCTCTAGCTTTTTTTGCAGTACATAAGGAGAAAAGTTAGCCGATAGCTGTTTTATTTGTTGGGGTGTCCAGTCATGCTTAGAAAATATGCGAACAACAAACGCATAGCGATTTGGAAAGGATAAGTAAAATTCTTCGAACTCTTCATATGTCGTATGCTTTTGAAAGGAATCACTGCCGTTATGTAGGCTAGTGGGAGGAGTATAAGTCAGGGATGAGCATGAAGAACTGGAAAAAATCACGTTAAAATTTGCAGAATCAATACTTGCCCAAATTTGATAAGAACTGTTTTTGATAATGGATGTAAGATAACCTTTCATATTAGCTAATAAATCACTCATGTTAACAACCCCTTATAGACTACTTAATGTAAAAAAATACATAGTTATAGTTCTTATTATATAGAAATACACATTGAAAAAATAGTCAGAATTTTTTAATATTTATATAACGAATCGATTTGTTACAAAACATTACATTAAATGGAATAAAAAGGAGATGAGCGCATTTATGCTAGCAAGGTCGAACTGGAAATACGTCATTTTATTTTTATTATTTTTAGGCTGGTCGCTTGGAAACTTAGATCGTTTTATTATTAATTACGCTATTTTAGATATTTCAAAAGATTTACATCTTAATGCCTCTTCTACAGGCATCATTTTAAGCAGTTTCTTTGCAGGCTATGCACTGATGCAAATACCTGGTGGATGGCTAGCAGATCGCTTTGGATTTAAAAAAGTCATTACAATTGCCGTGCTTTTATGGTCTTTGTTTACGGTTTTTACCGGAATGGCCTGGTCTTTTGCTTCTATCATTATCATTCGCTTTTTATTTGGATTAGGGGAAGGGAGCTATTTTCCATCTGCATCAAAAGGAATCGCAGGGTGGTTTCCTCAGCAAGAACGCAGTAGAGCCATGTCCTTTTTGTTATCGTCAGGTACGATTATGGGCGTGGTTACACCGATTCTAGCGACGCAGCTGATGCAAACGATAAGCTGGAGAAGTATCTTTTATATCATAGGAGCCATCGGGCTCGTTATTACGATACTGTTTGTATTTTTATTAAAAGAAAAGCAGCAGAGAGGAAAAAGAGAGGTATCTGCTATTCCAGCTAAGCAGATGACATTAAAAGAAATTGTCAAAACTCCGATGATTTGGAATTTATTTATTGCATACTTCAGTATTTACGCCATTAACTGGGGACTCATGTCGTGGATGCCTACATATCTAGCCGAAGTACGACATTTAAATTTAACGGACATTGGTTTTCTTTCCGCTATCCCAGCATTTGTAGGTATTATCGGGATGTTTGTTAGCGGCTTTGTTTTAGACAAGCTTCCGGATGGAAAAGACAAGACGATAGCGGCGGTGTTTGGCTTACTGATGGGCGTTTTTCTTTGCTTAATGGCCATTTCACCTAGCGTAGGCATGTTTATCGTTTTTCAAAGTGCAGTCACTTTACTGTTTTCGTTTAATGTGATTTTAATCGCTTCAGCTCCTTTAAAAATGTTGCCTGAATCAGTGGTCGGTTCAGCAAATGGTTTTATTAATACAGGAGCTCAAGCAGCCGGCGTATTAACACCGATGCTCATTGGCTTTTTAGTACAATCGTTTGGCGGGTCGTATAATGCAGCATTTGCTTTATTAATTATCTGCGCTCTTGTCTGTGCTATTTCGTTGTTTTCGATTCGACCTGCAAAAGTGGTATTGGAAACACAAAACGCTGTTAAATAATGAAGAAAAAAGGAGAGGGTTTCATGGATATTATAAAAGAAGTCGAAAAACTTATTGAAAAAAAGCGAAACGAGCTAACTCAAATCAGTGATCAAATATGGGAATATGCAGAAACAAGGTTTGAAGAGTATAAGTCGGCACAGCTGATCTGCGACATGTTAGAAAAAGAAGAGTTTACGCTTCGTACACATATCGCCAACCTTGAAACAGGTTTTATTGGAAGCTACGGGCACGGTTATCCGATCATCGCTATTCTCGGTGAATACGATGCGCTTACAGGGCTGAGTCAAAAAGATAAGTGCGCAGCAGCAGATCCAGTCAAAAAAAACGGAAATGGCCATGGGTGTGGACATAACCTACTTGGAGTAGGCTCACTAGCAGCTGCACTTGCTGTCAAAGAATATTTAAAAGAAAAAAATGTTCCGGGGACCGTTCGATACTATGGATGTCCAGCCGAAGAAAGTGGTTACGGAAAGACGTATATGGTACGAGAAGGATTTTTTCAAGATGTAGACGTCGCGTTTTCATGGCATCCGGCTACCGTTAATGGTGTTATGCATACGTCATCGAATGCGGTTATGCAAGCAACTTTTAAATTTAAAGGAAGAAGCAGTCATGCAGCTGCTAGTCCTCATCTTGGCAGAAGCGCTTTAGACGCTGTAGAGTTGATGAATATTGGCGTGAATTATATGCGTGAGCATATGATAGATGAAGCGCGCGTACACTATGCCATTACAAACAGCGGAGGCATCTCTCCTAATGTTGTTCAAGCAGAAGCCGAAGTCATGTACTTAATTCGTGCTCCAAAGTCATCTCAAGTAAAAGAACTTTATGAACGGGTTGTGAAAATTGCAAAGGGAGCGGCTTTAATGACTGAAACACAAATGGAACAGGAAATTCAAGGAGCCTGCGCTAATCTAATTCCAAATCAAACAATGGAGCAGCTTATGCATAAGCAAATGATGCAGATAAATTTGGCTGAAGTGAAACAAGAAGAAATAGCTTTTGCCAAAGCTATTTACGAGTCTACATCCGCTGAAGATAAAGAAACAGCAAAAAAACAAGTGGGTTCACTGCTAGACAAAGCTTTAGCGAATCATCCAGTCTTCAACCAAATTGCTCCTATGTCTAAAAATGTTTCCTTTATGACAGGATCAACTGATGTCGCAGACGTTAGCTGGAATGTTCCAACTGCACAGTGTGTGACCGCAACGTGGGCTTATGCTACGCCGTTTCATACATGGCAAGCTGTTGCTCAAGGGAAAACGGAGTATGCTCATAATGCGATGTTATTGGCTGGAAAGGCCATCGCGGCTACGGCGATTGAAATGATAGAAAATCAAGAGCTGATTAGTCAAGCTAAACAAGAGCTAGAGGGTAGGCTAGAAGGGGAAAGCTATGAGTGTCTTGTGCCTTCACATATACAGCCACCTAATTACTCAGAAAGTGAGCAAGAAGACTATAGCGTGGTATAAAAAACGAGGCGGGGAAAAACGTATTTTCGTTTAAGGAAGATCCGAACGATGAATCGTTCGGATTTTTTTATTGTTAGAGTGAACGCAGGTTTTATGTATGTAGTTGCTTCTAGCTGTGGATTGGAGGGCAAGGCGAAGACTCCCGAAGAAAGCGAAGTCATGCACGGAAATCAAAAGTGTTGTAACAAGTGATCCATACTAGCTCATTTATCCCGTTTGTTCGTCTTTAAATTAGGTTGATATAGTTATGTCTCAATCTCTTTTTGTGTTTTCATTAAAAATAAATGGTTAAAAATATATCTCTTTGCTGAACCTAACCCTATCTAATTGTTTAGGAAAAGAGGTAAAAAAACATGAGAGCATATAAAGTAGAAAAAGATGGGGCAATTTCAACTTCACTAAAAGGAAAATCAGTTTTATCCACTTCTTATTTAAATAAAGGTTCTGCTTTTACTGAAGAAGAAAGAGAAAACCTTCATCTGCAGGGACTTCTTCCTCCAACGGTTTTAACGTTAGAAGAACAGGTGAAAAGAGCATATGAGCAGTTCAAAAAAGCACCGAATGATCTTCAAAAAAATAATTCGTTGAATGATCTACATAACCGGAACGTCGTCTTATTTTATCGTTTATTAACCGATCATTTAAGTGAAATGCTTCCTATTATTTACACGCCTACTGTAGGTCAATCCATCCAAGAATACAGCCATGAATACCATCGACCTGACGGACTATATTTATCTGTAAATGAAGCGGATCGATTAAGTGATGCGATTGAAAACTTAGGACTCGACAGCGAAGATATTGATTTGCTTGTTGTAACGGATTCAGAAAGTATTCTCGGCATCGGGGACTGGGGTGTAGGAGGAATAAATATTGCAGTTGGAAAGTTAGCGGTCTACACAGCTGCAGCAGGAATTGACCCAAGCCGCGTACTGCCTGTTGTTCTTGACATGGGGACCAATAACAAAAAGCTTCTTGAAGATCCTTTGTATTTAGGAAATCGTCATGAACGAGTAAAAGGAGAAGACTATAATCGCTTTATTGCTCAATTTGTAAAAGAAATAACGACCAAGTTTCCTAAAGCGCTTCTTCATTGGGAGGATCTTGGGAATATTAACGCGCGTCACATTATGAAAGAATACGGCGATAAAATTTTAACGTTTAATGATGATATTCAAGGAACGGGAGTAATTACTCTTGCAGCCGTTTTAACAGCCGTGCGTATTACAGGAACGCCTTTAAAAGATCAGCGGGTTGTTGTATTTGGACCGGGATCTGCTGGAATTGGGAATGCTGATCGTATTCATAGTGCGATGATGCTTGAAGGGCTGTCTGAAGAAGAAGCATATGATCGTTTTTGGGCATATGATTACAGAGGTCTGTTAACCGAAGATATGGAAGATTTAGCTCCTTTTCAACAGCCATATGTTCGCCAAAATGAAGAGATTAAAGAATGGGAAAAAGACGATGAAAATAAAATTTCACTGTTGGAGCTTGTCAAGCAAGTGAAGCCAACGATTTTAATTGGAACGTCAGGCGTCACGGATGCTTTTACCGAAGAAATTATTAAAGAAATGGCAAAACATGTAGAGCGCCCGGTGATTATGCCGCTTTCAAACCCAACTAAACTTGCTGAAGCTGTTCCGGAAAATATTATAAAATGGACGGAAGGAAAAGCCCTTATTGCAACGGGAAGTCCATTTGAACCCGTTGAATATAACGGACACACTTATGAAATCGGACAGGCTAATAATGCGTTTGTGTTTCCTGGTCTTGGTTTAGGTGCAATTGTGGTTCGCGCTCAAAAGTTTACTGAATCTATGTTTGCAGAAGCAGCCAATGCAGTAGCGCGTATAGCAGAAACAGACACAAAAGGAGATACGCTTCTTCCCAACATTAAAGATCTTCAAAAAGTATCAAAGGCGGTTGCTGTAGCAGTTGCCGATGCTGCTGTAAAAGATAACGTAGCAACTGTTACCGAGCAAAATGTAAATGAACTTGTAGAAGCAGCGGTATGGCAGCCTGTTTATAAACCGGTTAAGGCAAAAAATGAATGAGGTGAATGATAAATGAGCATAGGTCAAATTTTTCTCATTCTCGCGCCTATCTTTTTTGTCATTTTGCTTGGTTATTTAGCAGGGCATTTTAAAAAATTTGATAAGCAAACGTCTAAGGGGCTCAACACATTAGTAACGAAGTTTGCGCTTCCTGCACACTTATTTGTAGGTGTAACGACAACACCAAGAAAAACACTCATAGACGAATGGCCGTTTTTAGTAGCGCTGATTTTGGGAATCGTCGGGTTTTATCTCATTATATTGCTCATCGTGAAGTATGCAGGGAAGTATACGTTAACTGCCTCTTCTATGTTTGCCCTAAACTCAGCTCAGCCAACGTTTGCTTTTATGGGCATTCCAGTACTCGGAGGATTGTTCGGTGCAGGCGCAGTAGCGATTCCAATTGCCATAACCGGAATTGTTGTAAATGCGATTTTAGATCCGCTGGCAACGATTTTAGGAACCGTTGGACAACGGGGACGAAAAGAAGGGGGAGAGAAAACAAGTTTATTTAAAGTAACGGTTCATTCCATTTTGCATGGTTTATCTGAGCCTTTGGCATGTGTACCGTTAATTGGAGTAATTTTAACGCTTTGCGGCTTTCAGTCACCTAAACTTTTACAGGATATGCTTGATCAAATCGGAAGTATCACATCGGGAGCGGCTTTATTTGCGGTAGGAGTAACGATTGGAATTGGAAAAATTAACTTCAGTAAAGGTGCGCTTGGGATCGCTGTCTTAAAAGTAGCGGTTCAACCCATCGTTATGCTTGGAATTGCAGTATGGATAGGGTTGTCTTCAGATGAAGTGACAAAAGCTATTTTACTGGTAGCTTTTCCTGGGTCTGCTGTAGCTGCGATGATTGCTTTGCGGTTTGAAAGCTTGGAAAACGAAACGGCATCTGCTTTTGTCATTAGTGCTATTTTATCGTTGGTTACGCTGCCGCTTCTTATTTCTTGGCTTATGTAAATAAAAAAACGAAAGAGGAGAATTCCTCTTTCGTTTTAAGACGGATTAATAAGCTAATGCGAATAATCCTTTGATATGAGATAAGTAACGAACGTTACTTGCTTCTTTCATAAGTGATGCTGGTAAACCTTTTAATTGCGTTTTGTTTCCGCCGATTGTACCAATTGCATCTTTGCGTCCAAGACTTCCTAGTGTACCAGAGAAGACAGGAACGAATGATTCCATTGCTCCGCCGCGAATAGCTACTGCTAAGTTCACGCCTACAACTTCACCCATTTGCCAAGCTAATTGAGCAGTAGGTGGGTAAGGGCGACCTTCTGGACCCATTACAACTGCTGAGTCACCAGCAAGGAATACATCTTTATGAGATGTAGATTGTAAGAATTCATTTACAAGTGCACGACCGCGGTTTACTTCGATACCTGAGTTAGCAACTACAGAGTTACCTTGAACTCCGCCAGTCCATACCATTGTTTTTGTTTCAATTTTGCTGCCGTCTTTAAGTTCAACAGTTGTAGCATCCATTTTTGTTACAGGTGTACCAGTAACGAATGTAACGCCACGTTTTGTTAAGCTTGATTGAGCGCGCTCTACTAATTCAGCAGGGAAGCCTGGAAGAACTGTAGGAGCTGCTTCTACACAGTATAGAGAAATTTCTTTTGGATCAACACCGTGTTTTAGACATAGGCTTGGCATTAAGTCAGCGTATTCACCAACAAGTTCGATACCTGTTAATCCGCCGCCGCCAACTACGATTGTACCGTCAGCTTTATTTTTTGTTTTGCTGTATTCAGCGATACAAGCTTCTACGTGTGCACGTAAACGGTTTGCATCATTTACTGATTTAAGAACGAAGCTGTGCTCTTCTAAACCAGGGATACCGAAGTAAGCAGTTTCACTACCTAAAGCTGTAACAAGGTAGTCGTAGCTTAATTTTGTACCATCTTCAAGAGATACTTCACGTTGATCTGGTGAGATTTCTTTTACCGTTGCAATTTTTAAATCAACGTTGTAGTTTTTAAGTAATTTATCAAGTGGTAAAGCTACCGCTTGTTCAGAAACGCCGCCTACAGCTAGACGGTGTAATTCTGTAATGATTTGGTGAGTAGCAAAACGGTTCACTACTGTAATTTTTGCTTCATCCGCACTTAGGTGTTGGCGAGCTGTCATTGCAGTTAATAAACCACCGTAACCGCCGCCTAAAATTAAAATATGTTTTGACATAGTCGATCCTCCGTCCACACTTTTTAATGAAAATTATTTTTGTTTTTCGTTTGTAATGTCTAAATACGCTTGTGCAAAGCGGAATAGTTTTTGAGCTTGTGGATCTTTAAGCATGCGTAATAAACCGAATAAACCGATTGAATTAGAAGCATTTGCTTCTGCACGATCGTTTGCTTCGATTGCAGTAGCTGCAAGACCTTTTACTGTTCCTTCTACTGGCTCGATAAATTCTTTTACTCCACCAAGTAGATCTTCTTTTAATACGTCGTCAGTTAATAATGATTGCGCAACGTCGTAAGTTTTTGTAAGCACCGTTACCATTTCAGATAATTTTGGTAAATTATCTACAAGAACAGTAAGAGCTTCTTGTACTTCAGGCTTTAACAATTGATCTAACACATCCGCTTGACCTTTGTTAACTGCCGCTTCTGTTTGTACAGCAGCATTTTCCTCTGCAGCTGATTTTTGAATAGTTGATTGAGACATGAAAAGTCCTCCTTTGCTGGATACTGTTGCATATGTAGTTCCTAGTTATCTGCTAGACTTTCAAACTACATTGTGAAGTTGTGAAATCTTGCACATAATTCTATTTTAATTTTAATACGAGATAAAATCAACTCATTTCGTTGAAAAAATAAGCGAAGAACCTCGTAACCCTTTGTTTAATAAAAGTTTATAAAAAATAAAGCGAATAATTGCCTAGGTAAATAAAATTAAACTAGGGAACTAACATGATTCCTCTTCCTACGATAAAACAAATAACGTCATATTTCAACACATACGAACTTAATATTCTATAAGTATTAAAAAGATAGGGCGCATTTACTATTTAAAGAGTTTTCAAAAAATTACATTGACTTACTATAGTGTTCTACATATAATCAAAATATAACATCTTATGTAAGGAGATATAACATGGTTATAGTGGATGAACTTTATCATAATGTGGTCATTACATTGCCTCAATTAAAATTAATTGAATTTATAATGAAGTTAAAAGAAGCTAAAGCACAAGAAATAGAAGATATAAAAACGAAAATTAGTAAATACGAAGAGAAGAAACGTGCTGAAGAAGCTTGGTATCAATCACTATCACCGTTTCGAAAATTTTTTACCGGGCGTCCTTTAAGTCATCATCAAGCGGTCGAATATATGGTATACGTAAAGGAACGCTTTAAAAAAATTGATCACCTTAAAGCACAAATGCGAGAACTTCATGAAGTTCTTGAATTAATAAAAGCAGAAAATGAAGAAACAAGTGAAATTACGCTTTCGCCTGCTATTGTACAAGAAATAAAACGATTAAAAAGCAGTGGAGGCGTTGGGATATGAGTGTTAATGAACTAAGTTTAGGTATAAATACGACGTGGGTTGTGTTAACAGCCGCGATGATTTTGTTAATGGAAGGCGGCTTTGCCTTGCTAGAGGCAGGTTTTGTCCGCTATAAAAATAGCGTGAATATTATTATGAAAGTATTCGCTGATATTACAATAGGAACGCTTTGTTTCTATTTAATTGGTTTTGGATTAATGTACGGAGATGATTTAGGTGGAGTTGTCGGTAAAAGCGGTTTTGCGCTATCAGGTGATTTATCGCACCTTGACATTCCAATTGGGCTTGAAACATTTTGGTTGTTTCAATGTGCGTTTGTTATTGCGGTCATTTCTATCGTTTCTGGAGCGGTAGCAGAACGAATTAATTTCCGTGCATACCTTTTATATGCGATTTTGATGACTACATTTATTTATCCTATAGCCGGCCACTGGATTTGGGGAGGCGGATGGATTAGTAAGTTAGGGATGCTTGATTTTGCCGGTTCGGCAGTTATCCATGCTCTAGGCGGTTTTTCAGCGTTAGCAGCTGCAATAATGATTGGACCGAGAAAAGGGAAGTTCACGAAAAATGGAATTAGTTCTGTTTCTCTTCCCAGCAATCTGCCGCTTGCATCAGTGGGTGCTTTTTTATTATGGTTTGGATGGTTCGGGTTTAATGCAGGAAGTACGCTAAGTGCCACTGACGTTAGAATTGGTCACATTGCTATTGTCACAATGTTATCAGCAGCAGCAGGCGGAGCAGCTACTTTATTTTATACTTTATTTCGCTACAACCGTTCAGATGCACCTTCTGTGATAAATGGATCGCTTGCCGGACTGGTTGGCATTACGGCCGGGTGCGCTTTTGTTAACACACCATCTGCTATTTTTATTGGAGCTGTATCTGGCTTATTAATGATGGCAGCTACAAATTGGCTCGAAGCACGTCAAATTGACGATCCTGTAGGAGCTTTTCCTGTACACGCTGCTTCGGGAATATGGGGCACGTTGGCTGTGGGTTTGTTTTCTACAGACGGCGGTGTGTTTACAGGAGGAGGCTGGACGTTACTTGGTGTTCAACTTCTTGGGTTAATCGCTCTATGCGCTTGGGGATTTGTTACGACGTGGATAGGGTTAAAGGTTATTTCCTTGGTGGTTCCGCTTCGATCTACGGAAGAAGAAGAAGAAGTAGGCTTAGATATCAGCTACCACGGTATCATGGCAGCTCATCAAGCTCCTGAATTTATTGAATATGAAAACTACTATGCGGAAGTAAAAGAAGAAGCCGCAGATTCGTAATAAAAGGCCGCGCTTTATAACAAAAGGGCGGCCTTTTTATGTGGAAAAAAATAGATTTAAAATACTTGGTTTAAATGATTGAAAAGTCAGAATATTTGTGTTATATTATAAAAAAGCCAAGGAGTTGATTTCTTATGAAAAAGAATTTACTTAATTCACCGCAAAAATCCAACGGAAAGGTGCTTGATGCATTATTCGCTGAGATGATTTTAGACAAGGCGATTGCAGAATTTCGTAAAGCACAGCTAAAAGAAGAAATCGACCGCACGCTATTGATGAAAAATAAAGAAGAGTTTTTAAAACTCTCATCAGAACTTAAACAAATTTCTTAATTACTTACTATACTTCACACACCATCTATTTTAGATGGTGTGTTTTATTTTTGAGACCTACTAAAAGGGATTAATTAGTAATAATTATGAATATATTCCTATTTAAAACTTTATTTACATTAATTGTATTGACTTCTTTTATGGATTTTTTTAACATAAACAAGAATTAAAGAGGAGGGGTTTGGTTGGGACATCTATTATTAGTAGATAGCTTGATTGCAGGTATTGTTTGTATTGTGTTAGGGATTTTATTTAGAGCTCATAAAACAAGTAAATTTTTGTATGGCATAGGGATTGTGTTTGGTCTTATTTTTGTAGTTGGAACGGTTAGTCATTCTTCATCTAATACAGAAACTTCATCAGTTACAGCTGAGAAAGTAGAAGCAAATCAAAAAGACAGTAAAGACACGTCAGAACTTAAAGCTCTCGTTACTAAGGGAATGACAGATAAGGAATTTCAAAAAGAAAAAGAGAAAGCCGCTCTTCAACAGTCAGACTTAATTACGTTAGGTAACGGAGAAGTCGGATACGTGATCAAAGCTGAAGACGGTTACGTTGTAGCTGATACGAATGGCGCAACCATTTCAAGCGTTGAAACGTTTAAAACGGCTGATGAAGTAGAACAGTATGAATTAAATGAAGTTAAAAAAGTACATAAAGATGTAAGAATAGTTGATGCTCATTATACGGCTTCAGATTTAGAAAGCTTAGAAGATTTTGATCAAAAAATTAATGAAGTGCTGAAGCGCGTTAATCTTACAAAAAAAGAGTTTAATGAACTAAAATTAAAGGATGTTAAAACATTAACTTCTCATGAAATAGAAGTAATGAAGGCTATTCGTGACTCTGTTTCTCCCATTACAAAAGATACGCTGCTGCAAAAAACGATCCCTGCTAAAGATATTGAAAAGTATGTAGATGGATCTTATACAGCAGTGGGAGGGTACGTAGCTAAAGCTGAAGATGTTCATGATATTACTTCGTACAAAGATTTTGTTGAAAGCTTACGTTTAGATTATACCGATGGTTCAGGCAAAAGGCCGTTTCCTGAAGAAGGATCGACGTACGGTGTAATCAAATTTAAATCGCAAGCGGTAAGCCACGTTGATATTCCCTACGGAACTGTGTTCGGAGGGAAAACAACAGATGGACCTCCATGTACGCTTAATGGGTTTACAGGATCTCGAAACGGGGAAACCGTTCCAGAGTTCAAATTTGATAACTATTATCCACCAGCAAACGGAGCGGAACTATACCAAGTGGTAAATGGGGAAGAAGTACTTTTAGCTACCTATGTGGCGGAAGAAAAACAATTTGTACCAGTCGTTGCTAAACCAATGTAAAGGACTGTTTTTTATGATTCGAAAGGGTTTGTTTGCAGCATATAATGAACGAGACTACGAATGTTATGAAACGGAAAACGGCTGTGTAAAGCTGATTAGTTATGATAAAGGCGACGTAGCAAATGGATTCATTCCATACAATGACACGACTTTCACAAAAGAAGTTCCTAGAGAATCTGTTGAAGAAGTGTTCTTTGTAGCTCCGTATGCTACTTATCAAAATGCAACGTTTGGAGTATCAGATGCTTCTGATAGTCGAGTGCTTCTGACCACATCTGAAAAAGAAAAAGCTGATAAACATAATTTTCAACGAACGGATAAATATCTATATGAAAAACATGTGTTAAGAGAAGAAGTGAAGTTAATGGAGAAAAAAACTCCTTATTCATAAAACGCCATAAAAAAAAGAGGATGCGAGTGCACCCTCTTTTTATTTAATCAATTTTCTTGAAGCGTTTCTGTTCGTATTATCATTTGTACGAAAGAAGGTAATACCAAGACCGATTAATCCTCCTACAATAGCAGGAACTACCCAGCCGAGACCCACTCCATACATAGGTAAAATTGATGTAAACAGATCGTTTACTGCCGCAATTTTGAATCCAGCAGCATTTAAGCCGTCAAATAAACTAACGATAAACGTGAACAGAAGGCTTACTTGGTAGACTTCGGAACGTCCTTTAAATAAAGGATGTAAGAATGTTAAAGCAATTAATACAATAGCTAACGGATAAATAGCTGTTAAGACCGGAACCGAAATAGCGATTAATTCCGTTAAACCAAAGTTTGCTACAACGGCGCTGAATGCTGATAAAATGACAGCAATCAACTTATAAGAAACATTTGGAAACAGCTTATGGAAAAAGGAAGAACAAGATGTTACAAGGCCTACACTTGTTGTTAAACAAGCAACGGTAATCATCAGACCTAAAAGAATTCCTCCGTAAGAGCCAAAGTAGTAATTTGATACTTCAGCCAAAACCGTACCTCCGTTATCAAGACGTCCAAGCTCTGATACGCTTGAAGCACCCATATAGGACAATGCACTATAAATAAGAGCTAAAATAATGGCAGCGATAGCCGTAGCTTTTGCACAAATTGTGATAATTTGTCGGTTAGTTTTTGCTCCTTTTTCTTTAATTGCATTAATAATAATAATTCCAAAAACAAATGATGCTAGTGTATCCATCGTTAAGTAGCCTTCTTGGAAGCCTTTAAAAAATGCGTGTGTTGTATAAGCTTCACTTGGTGCTTCAAATTTTCCAATTGGGTTCACAACGGCTACAACTACCAATATTCCAATAAACGTTAATTTAATAGGTGTTAAAACTTTTCCTACTAAATCGACAATTTTCGCAGGATTTAGCGAAAAAAAGCACGTAATAGTAAAGAAAATTACCGTGAAAATGATAAGGGGAAGGTGACCTGAATTTTCTGATAAAAAAGGCTTAACGCCAATTTCAAACGAAACACTTCCCGTTCTTGGCATTGCAAAAAGCGGTCCGATCGCCAAGTATAAAATCGTAGTAAAGATAATACCGAAAGCTGGGTGTACGCGACTAGCTAAAGACTGCAGATCTTCTTTTCCGGAAAAACCAAATGCGAGAACGCCTAGAAGAGGCAGACCTACACCCGTTACTAAAAATCCAGCATTTGCTGACCAAATATTACTTCCGGCAGACTGACCTAACATTGCAGGGAAAATTAAATTACCTGCACCGAAGAATAGGGCAAAAAGCATAAAGCCAATAACCACTATAAATGAAAAAGGAACTTTGTTTGACACGTTAAAACCTCCAAAATTATAAATGCTTTTTATTATTGTGATGAATAATTAAAATTTTCAGAATTTTATATTCGAATAATAAAAATAAACATGTATCGTATTATACTAACCTAAAATGCATATTTCAATATAAAATTTTATTTTTTTAATTTATTCGCTGAAATAGCAAAAATAGAAAAATACTTAGCGAAAAAATCTCAGTATACAACAATTATTTGATATGATAAAACAGAACCGTGACTTTTAAAAATTCGTATGTGCGGTCTTACATTCTTTTAGTAAAGAGCTGTTTACATAAGATGCTGTAAGGGTGTATATTTATACACGGTTCGTGGAACCGCATATGCTCGATGGATGAAGTTAACTGTGCGAAAGGAGCAAGAAAGTGAAAAGGTTAGGTCTAGCAACTCAGATTCTAATTGGACTGATTTTAGGCGTAGCTGTAGGTGCTATCTTTTACGGAAGCGATACGGCCATTTCTATTTTACAGCCAGTTGGAGACATATTTATTCATTTAATTAAGATGATTGTCGTACCGATCGTGATTTCAGCATTAATCGTAGCGGTCGCAGGAGTAGGCGACATCAAAAAATTAGGTAAGCTTGGCGGAAAAACAATTCTTTATTTTGAAATTGTTACAACGATTGCTATTGTAGTGGGAATTATTGCCGCCAACTTATTTCACCCTGGTGCAGGGGTTGATATGGGACATATTGAAAAAAGCGATATTTCTCAATATGAGGCAACGGCAAAAACGTCTGAAAGTACAGGGATTGCTCAGGAGCTTCTTCATATTGTTCCGACAAATGTCTTTCAATCGGTAGCAGAAGGCGATCTTTTGCCAATCATTTTATTTTCCGTACTGTTTGGTGTAGGCGTAGCTTCGATTGGAGAGAGAGGAAAACCTGTTTTAGCCTTTTTTGAAGGCGTCTTGGATGCAATGTTTTGGGTAACTAATTTGGTGATGAAATTTGCTCCAGTAGGTGTATTTGCGCTTATTGGCGTTAATATTATAAAGTTTGGTGTCGGATCACTTATTCCATTAGGAAAATTAGTGTTCGCCGTTTACTTCACCATGATTTTCTTTGTGCTTGTGGTTCTTGGAATTATTGCTAAAATGGCTGGAACAAGCATGTTTACGCTGATAAAAGTGTTAAAAGACGAGCTGCTTCTTGCTTTTACAACGGCAAGTTCAGAAGCTGTTTTACCTTCTCTTATCAAAAAGATGGAAGACTTCGGTTGTTCTAAGTCGGTTACATCGTTCGTCATTCCAACAGGCTACACGTTTAACTTAGATGGTTCAACCATTTATCAGGCGCTGGCATCGCTGTTTATTGCTCAAATGTACGGCATCGACCTTTCCATTATGGATCAAATTCAGCTCCTTCTTGTCCTAATGTTAACGTCAAAAGGAATGGCTGGCGTGCCGGGGGCATCGTTTGTAGTTGTACTTGCTACACTTGAATCCATGGGCTTCCCTCTTGAAGGCATGGCATTTATTGCAGGAATTGACCGCATTCTTGATATGATGCGTACTACGGTTAACGTAGTAGGAAATGCTTTAGCTGCAATTGTAATGTCGAAGTCTGAAGGCGAGTTTGATAAGCAAAAATCATTAAATTATACAAATGAATTAAAGAAATCAAACATAGTTTAAAACAAAAAAGCCGGGCAGCTGCCCGGCTTTTTTGTTTGGAGCTGCCTGTTATCTTTTTTGAAACATATGGTAAAATAAAAGAAATGAGAGACAAAGGAAGTGTCATAATGACGGAAACTGTTCAGTTAATTAAAAAGCTTGTTTCGATTCCCAGTCCTTCTGGAAATACAGAAAAGGTGATTTCATTTGTCGAAGACTATGTAAAAGAGCTAAATATTCAAACGTATCGCAATCGAAAAGGAGGCTTAGTCGTTACTATTCCCGGTAAAGATACAGATCACCACCGCATGCTGACGGCTCATGTCGATACATTAGGTGCTATGATAAAAGAAATCAAACCGAGTGGACGTCTGAAAATCGACTTGATTGGAGGATTTCGCTACAATTCTATTGAAGGAGAATATTGTGAAATTGAAACTTCATCAGGAGAAGTATTTACAGGAACCATCCTTATGCATCAAACATCTGTTCATGTGTATAAAGATGCAGGAAAAGCTGAGCGAAATCAAGAAAATATAGAAATTCGAATGGATGAAAAAGTACATAGTGCAGAAGATGTTCGCGCCCTTGGAATTGAAGTCGGCGATTTTGTTTCGTTTGATCCTCGTGTAGAAATAACAAAAAGCGGTTTTATTAAATCTCGGCATCTTGATGATAAAGCAAGCGTAGCTTTATTGCTTCAGCTCATGAAAACGATTCAAGAAGAACAAATAGAATTGCCATACACCACGCACTTTCTTATTTCAAACAATGAAGAAATAGGGTATGGAGGAAATTCTAACATTACGCCCCAAACAGTAGAATACTTAGCGGTTGATATGGGTGCTATGGGAGATGGACAATCTACCGATGAATACACCGTGTCTATTTGTGTAAAAGATTCAAGTGGCCCTTATCATTACGGTTTGAGAAAGCATTTGGTGGAGCTAGCTAAGCAGCATGATATTCAGTACAAATTAGATATTTATCCGTTTTACGGATCAGATGCTTCTGCTGCTATTCGTGCCGGACACGATATCGTACACGGCTTAATTGGTCCAGGAATTGATTCTTCTCATGCGTTTGAGAGAACGCATCAAGATTCATTGAACCATACGTATAAGCTTCTTTATCACTATGTGCAGTCGAACATGGTTCTGCTTTAAGAAAGGAATATTTAATTAGTGTATTTTTATGCAAAATAAAGAGCAGGACGGGATTGTGATGTCTGTACTTTCCTTTCCTAAAAAAGAAGCCGGCTGTCCAGCTTCTTTTTTTAAAATAAATACTATATATTTTTTTAATGGTGAAGCAACAGTTGGTTAAAAAAGCACCTTTTTTAAAGAGGTATAATACTGCTTAAACCTTTTGTACATTTTGTTCATTTACAGAAGTTAAAATGTTTTTAAATTTTTAAAAGTTTCTTGTGACAAGTTTTGTAGAATGGGTTTTCAAAAGGAAATGGTTTCGGCATAATGTGGATATAGCGATCACTACAATAATCGGAGGCGAATCTTTTCATGTGGGTACTGACGGTATATGCTGGAAAAGAAATGAAAATGTTTGAATTTGAAACTGAAAAACAGGCGAGAGAAGCTTTTGCTAAAACAAATGGCTGTAAAGTTCTTTCAGAAGTCGTGTATTATAATGATCCTCATTTAACATTAGTAGCTATATAATGAAAAAACAAGAGCTGATTTTATGCTCTTGTTTTTTTATAGATGCTTGTATCTTCCGAAAAGAATAGAGTTGAAATAAAAAAAAATGTACGCTATGATATGGTAGTTACTTCTATTATTCTGATAGTTTAAAAGGTTCATATATATCAAACAGCAACAGTAAAGATGCCAAGAAGGCTTAATAGGGAAACTGGTGAAATGCCAGTACTGTCCCCGCAACTGTAAGTGTGGACGAACGAGTATAACCACTGTGAAAAAATCACGGGAAGGTTCTCAAGTAGAATGATACACAAGTCAGGAGACCTGTCTTTATTGTGAAGTTTCTATTTCTCCGGGGAGCGGGAAGGGAGACGTTGGTTTAAAGTGGCATTCGTGTACACTCTTATTCTGACGTTTTACCCGCTCGCATATTAGCGAAGCGGGTTTTTCTCGTAGCGTAAAACTACATATCGTGCAAAAAAGGTGCGCAATGTTCACATTGCGTTAAATGGGAAGTCTGGTGTGAAGCCAGCGCGGTACCCGCCACTGTGAAGAGGAGCTGATTGCATATGCCACTGTATTGGGGAAGGCGCAATCAAGTGATGAATCGAAGTCAGGAAACCAGCCTTTTTCTAATGCGAAGCTTACCCTACGGGATATAGGTGGAAGTGCAAAAACTTAGTTTGAATTTTCTGCGCCTCTATCATTGATAGAGTCGCTTTTTTTAGTAAAGGAGCGAATGAGTGTGACGACGTGGAACTTAAATGGAACAAAACATCACGTATTGATTTGTAATGGAAGCAGCTGTATGAGAAAAGGTGGAGAAGAAGCCACGCAAGCTATTCGAAATAAAGTGACGGAACTGGATTTGGATGAAAGGGTTCATACAACGCGTACGCGCTGTAACGGACGATGCAAAGATGCTCCTGTAGCTATTGTGTACCCTTCAGGAGATTGGTACAAGCAGGTCACTGAAACCGTGGCTCACCGAATTGTCGAAGAGCATTTAGCAGGAGGTTGCAGTATAAAGGAATCGCTTATTTATGAATATGATCAAAATGGTTTCGTTTCTCCGGAAAACAGTGACTCCATAGAAGGAATTGACAAAGTAAAAAGTAACGCATAAAGGAGGAGCTAGCATGAAAGGTAAACTGTTAGTTATTGGATTTGGGCCAGGAAGCTTTGAACATATTACACAGCGAGCAAGAGAAGCCATTCAAGAAAGTGATATGATCATTGGTTATAAAACCTATGTGGAATTAATTCAAGGACTGTTAACGAATCAGCAAATTATTAGTACGGGAATGACCGAAGAAGTAAGCCGTGCACAAGAAGCTGTAAAGCAAGCTGAAGCAGGCAAAACCGTAGCTGTCATTTCAAGCGGAGATGCAGGAGTATACGGAATGGCAGGCCTTGTGTATGAAGTGTTGATTGAAAAGGGCTGGAAAAAAGAAACGGGCGTAGAGCTGGAAGTAATTCCTGGCATTTCGGCTATTAATTCATGCGCATCTCTCCTTGGAGCGCCCGTGATGCATGATGCTTGTACGATTAGTTTAAGTGACCACCTTACGCCTTGGGAGCTAATCGAAAGAAGAATTGAAGCAGCTGCACAAGCAGATTTTGTAGTGGCTTTTTACAACCCAAAAAGCGGAAGACGAACAAGACAAATTGTTGAAGCGCAAAGGATTCTATTAAAGTACCGTTCCCCTGATACGCCTGTTGGTCTTGTTAAAAGCGCTTATCGTGACCGTGAAGAAGTCGTAATGACCAACTTAAAAGACATGTTAAACCATGAGATTGGAATGCTGACTACCGTTGTTGTCGGAAATTCATCTACGTTCTTTTACGACGATTTAATGATTACACCGCGAGGATATCAGCGGAAATATACCCTCAACCAAACGGAGCAGCCGCTAAGACCGCATCAGCGACTTCGAAAAGAAGCAGAACCATGGGCTCTCGATCAAGAAGAGACTGTAAAGCAAACAGCTTCAGCTATTGAAGCAGTTCAGAACACAAGAGAAGAAAAAGCAACTTCACGAGCTCTTGCAGAAGAAGCGCTTCAAGCAATTTTAGGTGAAACCACTTCTGCGGTCGTACACCAGCCAATACAGTCTATTTTCGAAGTGGCGGTTAGTCCAGGACTTGCAAATAAGAAATTCACGCCTGTTCAAATGACAACACTAGCAGAAGTTGTTGGTGAAAAAGGTACGATGGAGTATACACCTGACCATCAAATCAAACTGCAAATTCCAACGGCTCAGCCAGATGTGATTATTAAAAAGCTCCAAGCAGCTTCCTTTTTACTATCTCCGGTCGGAGACGTCTTCACAATCAAAGCGTGTGATTTTTGTGACGGAGAAAAAAGCGATGCTATTCCACATACGGAAGAATTACAAAAACGCCTCGGGGGAATGGACATGCCAAAAGAGCTAAAGCTTGGTATTAATGGATGCGGTATGGCCTGTTATGGTGCTGTTCAAGAAGATATCGGTATTGTCTATAGAAAAGGTGCGTTTGATTTATTTTTAGGAGCTAAAACGGTTGGACGCAATGCGCATTCAGGTCAAATTGTGGCGGAAGGCATAGCGGCGGATGACATTGTTGAAATAGTGGAGAACATTATCCATGAATATAAAGAAAAAGGTCATCCTAATGAGCGATTTCATAAATTCTTTAAGCGTGTGAAGAACGTTTATGGATTCGACTATCAAGATATAACACCAAAAATAAAAGTAGAACCAGCTCCGTGTGGAGATTAAAAAATGGGAGGGCATTATATGAAATCAGTTTTATTTGTCGGTCATGGAAGCAGAGATCCTGAAGGGAACGATCAAATTCGCGAATTTATTTCGACTATGAAGCATGATTGGGACGCATCTATTTTAGTAGAAACGTGTTTTCTAGAATTTGAACGCCCAAATGTAAGTCAAGGTATTGATACATGTGTGGCAAAAGGAGCACAAGATGTAGTTGTAATTCCAATTATGCTCTTGCCTGCTGGCCACTCTAAAATACATATTCCGGCGGCTATAGATGAAGCTAAGGAAAAATATCCACACGTAAACTTCGTATACGGACGTCCCATTGGCGTTCATGAAGAAGCCCTTGAAATTTTAAAAACGAGATTACAAGAATCAGGAGAGAATTTAGAAACTCCAGCTGAAGACACGGCTGTTATTGTCTTAGGGCGAGGAGGAAGTGATCCTGATGCAAACAGTGATTTATATAAAATTACGCGCCTTCTTTGGGAAAAAACAAATTATAAAATCGTCGAAACTTCTTTTATGGGCGTGACCGCTCCATTGATTGATGAAGGCGTGGAGCGATGTTTGAAATTGGGCGCTAAAAAAGTGGTTATTCTCCCGTATTTCTTATTTACAGGAGTACTAATTAAGCGTTTGGAAGAAATGGTGAAGCAGTATAAAATGCAGCATGAAAACATTGAGTTTAAGCTAGCCGGCTATTTCGGTTTTCATCCAAAACTGCAGACAATTTTAAAAGAACGTGCTGAAGAAGGATTAGAAGGTGAAGTGAAAATGAACTGCGATACGTGTCAATATCGCCTCGGCATTATGGAGCATATTGATCACCACCATCATCACGATCATGACCATGATCACGGACACCATCACCACGATCACCATCATCACCATCATGACCATGACCACCGTGAAGATAAGGTCGGCGAGCTAAAATGATTTTATTGTTAGCCGGAACTAGCGATGCACGTGCATTAGCCGTGCAAGTGAAAAAAGCAGGTCATGAGGTTACGGCAACGGTTGTAACCGAAAACGCAGCTATCGAATTACAGCGTGCAGAAGTGAAAGTGAAAATTGGACGTCTCACAAAAGAAGATATGATGGATTTTGTAAACGAACATAGTGTAAAAGCTATTGTGGATGCAAGTCATCCCTTTGCGGAAGAAGCATCTAAAAATGCTATTGGCGCGGCTGCTGAAACAGCGATTCCTTACATACGCTATGAGCGGGCTTCGCAGGCTTTTACCTATGATAATATGACGATGGTTTCTACGTATGAAGAAGCAGCAGAAGTAGCAGCTGAGAAAAAAGGAGTTATTATGCTGACAACAGGCAGCAAGACGCTGCAGGTTTTTACAGAAAAGCTGCTTCCTCTTTCAGATGTACGGCTTGTTGCTCGTATGCTTCCAAGGCTGGATAATATGGAAAAGTGCCAGCAATTAGGATTTCCGCAAAAAAATATTATTGCTATTCAAGGGCCGTTTACAAAAGAGTTTGATCGAGCGCTGTATAAGCAATACGGAGTGACAGTCATGGTCACAAAAGAAAGCGGAAAAGTTGGATCTGTGGATGAAAAAGTGGAAGCAGCTAAAGAGTTAGGCTTAGATATTATTATGATTGGGCGACCGAAAATTGAGTATGGGACCGTGTATTCCACGTTTGAAGAAGTGGTTCATGCTTTAGTAAACCAAACTAGGAGTTGATTGAGATGGATTTTCGTACAGAATTTAAACCGTTAACTGTTCAGCCTCAGCAAATTGAAGGAAAAAGTTTTGAAATGATTACAGAAGAGCTTGGGCCTCATCCGTTTACAGACGAACAGTACCCAATTGTTCAGCGCGTAATTCATGCGTCTGCAGACTTTGAGCTTGGACGCAGCATGTTGTTTCATCCGGATGCGATTCAAGCAGGAATTAAAGCCATTCGCAGCGGCAAGCAAGTGGTTGCAGATGTACAAATGGTGCAAGTAGGAACAAACAAGCAGCGAATTGAAAAACACGGCGGTGAAATCAAAGTTTATATTTCAGATCCGGACGTAATGGAAGAAGCAAAGCGCTTAAATACAACGCGTGCAATTATTTCTATGCGAAAAGCCATCAAAGAAGCAGACGGAGGAATTTTTGCAATTGGGAACGCACCCACAGCTTTACTTGAATTAATTCGTTTGATTAAAGAAGGAGAAGCGAAGCCTGGGCTTGTTATTGGTCTGCCGGTAGGATTTGTTTCAGCAGCTGAATCTAAAGAAGAACTTGCAAAACTTGACGTGCCGTTTATTACAAACATCGGGCGAAAAGGCGGCAGTACGGTAACGGTTGCTGCATTAAATGCAATTTCAATTCTTGCAGATCAGGTGTAACGCATGAAGGAAGTACCAAAAGAACCTAAGAAACTCAGAGAAGGCTATACGACGGGCGCTTGTGCAACGGCAGCTACGAGAGCAGCTCTGCTTACGCTAATTTCAGGAGAAGTGCAAGATGAGTCAACGATTTACTTACCTGTCGGCCGCTTTGCTACGTTTCATCTTGAAGAATGCGAGTATCGCACAAGCAGCGCTGTAGCTAGCATTATTAAAGATGCTGGAGACGATCCCGATGCCACGCACGGAGCGCTGATTATTTCTGAAGTTTCGTGGTGTAATGGTGCAGACACTATCATTGATGGAGGAGTGGGAGTAGGCCGTGTGACAAAGCCCGGCCTCCCAGTTCCTGTCGGTGAGGCAGCCATTAACCCTGTTCCAAGAAAGATGCTAAAAGAAACGGCTGAACAGCTTCTAGCTGAATACAATATACAAAAAGGCGTTAAGATTGTCATCTCGGTTCCTGAAGGAGAAGAAATGGCGAAAAAGACATTAAATGCGCGTCTAGGTATTTTAGGAGGCATTTCGATACTGGGGACGCGGGGGATTGTCGTTCCGTTCTCAACAGCTGCTTATAAAGCAAGTATCGTGCAGGCAATCAGCGTTGCTAAAGCGAGTAATTGCGAGCACGTTGTCATTACTACAGGGGGCCGAAGCGAAAAGTATGGAATGAAACAGTTCCCTGAACTTCCGGAAGAAGCATTTATCGAAATGGGAGATTTTGTTGGATTTACTTTAAAACAATGTAAAAAGCAAGGAATGAAAAAAGTGTCGCTCGTAGGCATGATGGGAAAGTTTTCAAAAGTCGCGCAAGGCGTTATGATGGTTCATTCAAAAAGTGCACCCATTGATTTTAATTTTTTAGCAAAGGCAGCTTCTGAGTCAGGCGCTTCTGCTGAACTGGTAGAGGAAATAAAAGGTGCAAACACAGCTTCTCAAGTGGGAGATTTAATGACGCAAAGCGGTCATCATCAGTTTTTTGAAAAACTGTGCGAGTACTGCTGTTTATCAGCATTAAAGGAAGTAGGGGACGGAATCGATGTCGATACGTCTCTTTACACATTAAAAGGAGATTTTTTAGGACAGGCGGTGCAACATGGCAATTAAAATTATTGGAATTGGTGACGATGGGAAGTTAAGTCTGCTTCCTATGTATGAACAGTGGGTGTATGAAAGTGATGTGCTAATTGGAGGAAAGCGTCACCTTGATTTTTTTCAAGATTTCGAAGGAGAAAAAGTAGCTATTGAAGGGGGGCTTTCTCCTCTTGTTGAACGTTTAAAAAACGAAGAAGGAAATGCGGTTGTGTTAGCCTCAGGCGACCCGTTATTTTACGGAATTGGGAGCTATCTTTCTACGAAGCTAGACGTTGAAATATATCCTTATTTAAGTTCTATTCAGCTTGCATTCTCACGTCTAAAAGAGCGATGGCAAGACGCTTATTTTACAAGCGTGCACGGCAGAAGCATAAAAGGGCTGGCTCAGCGCATTGACGGCTATAAAAAAGTGGCAATTCTAACCGATGAGCAAAATTCTCCTAGTGCTCTGGCAAACTACTTATTATCATTCGGCATGACAGAATACAAGATGTTTGTGGCAGAGAACCTAGGTGGAGAAACGGAGCGCTGTCAGCTGCTTTCGTTGGAAGAGGCGGCGAATCAACTCTTTTCTCCGCTTAATGTCGTGATATTAAAGCAGGTAGACAAAAGCTCAGTCTGGCCTCTTGGAATAGAGGACGATGAATTTATTCAACGCAAGCCGGACAAGGGACTTATTACCAAAAAAGAAGTTCGTACACTTAGTATTAGCGCCCTGCAGCTAAAGAGAGACAGCGTCGTATGGGATATCGGAACATGTACGGGTTCAGTCGCAATTGAAGCGGCTAAAATTGCGCGTGAAGGACAAATTTTTGCCGTGGAAAAAAATGAAGCAGACTTAGAAAACTGCAGGGAAAATCTAGCGAAATTTCGAGTAGATGCCCACACTGTGCACGGAAAAGCACCGGAAGGACTCAATGAGTTTGCTGATCCTGATGCGGTGTTTATTGGAGGTACAGCAGGAGGCATGGAAACAATTTTAGATGTTTGCTGCAGCCGATTAAATTCAGGAGGGCGCATCGTATTAAATGCCGTAACGATTGAAAATTTAGCAGAAGCGATGAAAGCTTTTAAAGAACGAGGGTTTGAGACTGCTGTTACCCTTGCACAAATTTCAAGAAGCAAGCCCATTTTACATTTAACACGATTTGACGCTTTAAACCCCATTTATATTATTACAGCCAAAAGAGGAGAATGAATATGATTGGAACATTGTACGGACTTGGAGTTGGACCGGGAGATCCAGAACTTATTACAGTAAAAGCATTTCGTAAATTAAAAGAATCACCCGTTATTGCGTATCCGAAAAAGCAAAAAGGAAGCAAAAGCTATGCCCAAAAAATTATTGATGTCTATTTCAGTGCAAATGAAAAAGATATGCTTGGCCTTGTGTTTCCAATGACAAAAGATCCTGCTATTTTGGAAAGAAAATGGACCGAAACGGTAGAACGAGTATGGGAAAAGCTCCAGGAAGGAAAAGATGTAGCATTTGTCACAGAGGGCGACCCTATGCTTTACAGTACGTTTATTCACATGATGCGTCTGATGCAAGAACGTCACCCTGAAGCTCCGATTCAAGTAATTCCTGGTATTTCATCCATTAATGGAGCTGCATCTCGTTTAGGTATTCCGTTAGCAGACGGTGATGAACACGTAGCAATTGTTCCTGCTCGTGAAGATTATGAAACAATGAAAAAAGTATTAATGGAAAACGACTGCGTCATTTTTATTAAAGTGGCCAAAGTCATCGATTTTATGGTCGGTCTTTTAAAAGAGCTTGATCTGCTTGAAAAAGCGTCAGTGGTGACAAAAGTAACGTCAGATGAAGAAATTATCTGGAAGGCTTCAGAACTAGAAGGAGCCGATTTACAATACTTAACGCTAATGGTGGTGCGAAAATGAAGTTATACATAATCGGAGCTGGACCCGGAGATCCAGATTTAATTACAGTAAAAGGCTTAAAATTACTTCAGCAAGCAGATGTTGTCTTGTACGCTGACTCACTAGTAAGTCAAGAGCTAGTTGCTAAGTCTAAACCAGGAGCTGAAGTGTTAAAAACAGCGGGTATGCATTTAGAAGAAATGGTCGGTACTATGCTTGAGCGCATGCGTGAAGGAAAAATGGTTGTGAGGGTACATACCGGAGATCCAGCTATGTACGGAGCCATTATGGAACAAATGGTACTTTTAAAAAGAGAAGGTGTTGATATTGAAATCGTTCCGGGCGTCAGCTCCGTATTCGCTGCTGCTGCAGCGGCTGAAGCAGAATTAACCATTCCAGATTTGACTCAAACAGTTATTTTAACTCGTGCTGAAGGAAGAACGCCTGTACCTGAGTTTGAAAAATTAACTGATTTAGCAAAACATAAATGTACCATTGCTTTATTTTTAAGCGCGACGCTCACAAAAAAAGTAATGAAAGAATTTATAAGCGCGGGTTGGAGTGGAGACACGCCGGTTGTAGTAGTCTATAAAGCAACGTGGCCAGATGAAAAAATTGTTCGCACGACGGTAAAGGACCTGGATGATGCTATGCGAACAAACGGCATTCGCAAGCAGGCGATGATTTTGGCAGGCTGGGCACTTGACCCCCACATTCATGACAAAGATTATCGCTCAAAACTTTATGATAAAACATTTACCCATGGCTTTCGAAGAGGAGTGAAGTCGGAATGATTCAACTCCAAGAAGGAAAAAAAGCTCTCATTACACAGCGCGGGGATTATGCCGTCGTGGCCATCACGAAGCACGGCGTAGAAATTGCAAGAAATCTAGGCCGCACTTTTCAGCAGTCTGATGTGTATTACATGAGCAAGTTTGAAAAAGGAGACGAACAAGAGCAGAACATTCAGCTGTTTTCAGGAAGCGTTCGGATGCTTTTGCCTTCTCTTTTTGAATCGTATAAAGGACTTATTATTATTATCTCACTGGGAGCAGTTGTACGTATGATTGCACCTATTTTAAAAGATAAGAAAACGGATCCTGCGGTTGTTGTCATTGATGATAAAGGCGAAAATGTCATCAGCGTGCTATCAGGTCATATCGGAGGAGCAAATGAGCTTACGCGTGAAGTTGCGGCAGCTCTTGAAGCTCATCCTGTTATTACAACGGCATCCGATGTGCAAAAAACAATTCCGGTTGATTTATTTGGTAAGCGCTTTGGATGGGTGTGGGAATCAGCAGAAAAACTAACGCCTGTCAGCGCTTCTGTGGTGAATGAAGAAGAAATAGCAGTGGTTCAAGAATCAGGTGAAAAGGACTGGTGGCACTATGAGCACCCTGTTCCAGCTAACATTAAAACGTATTCATCGATTCAGACAGCTCTTGAAGCATCGCCACATGCAGCTTTGGTCGTAACGCATCGTAATTTAAAAAAAGAGGAAGAAGCAATCTTAGAAAACGGTGTTCTATACCGACCAAAAGTATTAGCGATTGGGATGGGATGCAATCGAGGGACAAGTACAGCTGAAATTGAAACCGTTATTGAAAAAACGCTTGCTGAACTTCAGTTTTCAATGAAAAGTGTAAAAGCATTATGTACAATAGAGTTAAAGAAAGATGAAGAAGGGCTACTAGAAGTGGCGTCTAAGTACGGCTGGGAGTTTGTCTATTATTCGCCCCAAGAGCTAAACAGCATAAGTATCCAACAGCCTTCAGATACTGTCTTTAAATATACAGGTGCATATGGCGTTAGTGAACCTGCTGCTATGTTATACAGCGGTGCTGATAAGCTTGAACTTGTGAAGAAAAAGTCAGGGAATGTAACCATTTCAGTGGCACTTATTCCATATGACTAAAGGAGAGAACAACATGTCAAACAGAAGACTCGTCATTGCCGGTACCGGAAGTGGCGTAGGGAAAACAACACTTACAATCGGGCTGATGGCAGCATTAAGACAAGCTGGTTACAGAGTTCAAGGGTTTAAATGCGGACCCGATTATATTGATCCAACGTATCATACGGCTGTTACAGAACGAACGTCTCGAAATATAGACAGCTGGATGCTTGAGCACGATATGGTTAGAGAAATTGTCGCTCGTGCTAGTGAAGATGCTGATATTTCCATCATGGAAGGAGTTATGGGATTTTTCGATGGGAAAAATCCGTTAACGAACGAAGGAACAACAGCAGAAATCAGCTTAATCACCAATAGCCCTGTCCTTTTAGTTGTCAATTGTGCTAGTATGGCTAGAAGTGCAGCGGCGATTGTAAAAGGGTTTCAGCAATTTTTACCCGAAGCGAACATTGTCGGTGTGATTGCTAACCGAGTTGGAAGTGAAGGGCATTATAAACTTGTTAAGGCAGCGATTGAGCAGGAATGTCATATCCCTGTAGTAGGCTACTTGAAAAGAAACGATGATCTTACGATTCCTGAACGTCACCTCGGGCTCATTCCGTCGATTGAACGAGGAGAATTAACACCGTTTTTTGAACAGTTAGGGAAGCTTGTTCATGATACAATTGATATCGAAAAAGTATATGAACTGGCTTTAGCTCCTAAAATAGAAATTAATAATCCCATCTTTACAAAGCCGTCCGTACCTCAAGTGAAAATTGCTGTGGCGAGAGATGCCGCTTTTAACTTTTATTATGAAGAAAATTTCGAATTGTTAAAAGCTTACGGAGCAGAGCTTGTAGAATTTTCGCCTTTAAAAGGAGAAACGGTTCCACAAGATGCTGATGGCCTTTATATAGGAGGCGGATTTCCAGAAGAATTTGCTGAAACGCTGGCTCAGCAAATCGACGTTAAAAACTCTGTTCGAGCAGCCATCCAAAAAGGGCTGCCTACACTTGCTGAGTGCGGAGGCTTTATGTTTTTAACAGATGGTATTGTCACAACAGATGATACATGCCATGAAATGGTGGGGCTTATTCCCGGACAAGTAAGAATGCAGACAAAATTAGCTGCTTTAGGATATCGAGAAGTGACGGGAAAGCCGGGGAATTTTTTATTTAAAGGCGATATACAAGCTAAAGGCCATGAATTTCATTATTCAACCTTTCATTCAGAGAAAGAGTTTTCGCCTGCCTATGATACAAAAGGGATGCGAGGAATGAAAGAAGAAGGCTATATGAATCATAATTTAATTGCCGGCTATACGCACTTTCATTTCGGCTCTTCTACAAAGATGGTAGAAAACTGGGTGGAACAGTGTAAAGCGGTAAAAAAAGAAAGAAGAGATGCCGTGTGACAGTTGGAAAAGTATATTTAGTAGGAGCCGGACCAGGAGATCCGAAGCTAATAACCGTATATGGAATGGAGTGTATTCAAGAAGCGGATGTTATTTTATATGACCGCTTAGCCAATGAACAGTTGTTAAACTATGCTAAAAAAGACGCGGAGCTTATTTTTTGCGGAAAATTACCGGGCAAGCACGGAGTCATCCAAGATCGTATTCACGAACTGCTTGTTGAAAAAGCACTTCAAGGAAAAGTAGTGACGCGCTTAAAAGGAGGCGATCCTTTTGTGTTTGGCCGCGGAGCAGAGGAAGCTGAAGTGCTTGCTAATCAAGGAATTCCTTATGAAGTAGTGCCTGGTATCACGTCAGGAATTGCAGCTCCAGCTTATGCGGGGATCCCTGTTACACACAGAGATCATGCCACTTCTTTTGCCATTGTAACGGGTCATGGAAGAGAAGAAAAAGGAAAAGATTACTTAAATTGGTCAGCGCTCGCTCAAGGAATAGATACAATTGCCTTTTATATGGGCGTTGGAAATTTACCTCATATATGCAAGCAGTTGATGGACCACGGACGAGATAAACATACGCCAGTAGCGCTTGTTCAGTGGGGAACGACAAAGTATCAGCGCACCGTAACGGGAACGCTTGCCACAATCGAAGAAATAGCACAAAAAGCAGAAATTGCCCATCCTGCCATCGTGCTTGTAGGTGAAGTTGTGACAATTAGAGAAAAAATAAAATGGTTCGAAGAAAGAGCGGAAAATATTCTGCTTTAACATTAAAAGGAGGAGACAATATGACGATTATCTCACAGCTAAAAGAACGAAGAGCGGTACGAGATCATGAAGCACGCGAAGTGGAGCAAGAGAAAATCGAACAGCTGCTTGAAGCAGCGACATGGGCTCCAAATGATCGAATGAGAGAGCCTTGGAGCTTCTATGTGATTCAAGGAGAAGCAAAAAAGAAGTATGAAGCGCTGGCTGAAGCGTATTTAAAGGAGCGCTTTCCTACAAAGCCTCATTTGGTAGAAAGTTCGTTAAAAGCAGTGAAAAATACGCCTGTACATATCGTCGTAACAGCTGATACAGTTGAAGGAGATGAAGAAGCCACCGAAGACAATAAATATGCGGTTTCATGCGCGATTCATTCCATGTGGCTAGCAGCTAAAGAACTAGGTCTTGGGTTCGTTTGGAGAACAAGAGGCGTTGGTCTTGTTCGAGACGAGAGGCTGTATGAGTTTATCGGCAGGCCTTCAGGTAAAGTCGTAGTAGGAAACGTATTTCTAGGCTATCCAAATGAAGAGTCTCTTACAAAAATGAAAGAGCCTGCTAGAACACCGTTTACAGAAAAAACAACATGGCTGTAAACTGAAATTCGAAGAAAAAGAGGTTTTTAGATTGAAAGATAAACGTGGTCTTACGTTAGTTTATACCGGAGACGGAAAAGGGAAAACAACTGCTGCTTTAGGTCTTGCTTTGCGGGCTACGGGACGCGGACAAAAAGTATTAATGATTCAATTTATTAAATCTCCTCAGCGTACATATGGCGAAAAGCTGATGTTTGACAGAATGGGAATTGAAATGATTCAAACAGGAGTCGGCTTTACATGGACAAAAACACCACCTGAACATCGTGATGCTTTGAAAAAAGCCTGGGCGCTAACGAAGGAAAAAGTCTTTTCAGATGAATATGATGTGGTTATTTTAGACGAGTTAAATAACGCACTAGCTATCGATAAATTTCCTATTGATGATGTGCTACCGCTACATGAAGTGATTGATCTTATTCAAAAGCGTCCTGAGCATATGCATTTGGTCATCACTGGACGTTCTGCAAAAAAAGAAGTGATGGAAGCAGCAGATCTTGTGACGGAAATGAAGCCTCATAAACATTACTACGATGAAGGAATTCCTGCTGTAAAAGGAATTGAATTTTAAAAAGCCCTCAGTGAAGAGGGCTTTTTTTATTGAGCAGGGGCATCTACTTTTTCAGCTTGCCAGTAGAATTGGCTAATGACATCAGACAGTGCTTTTGTTGTGTTGGCTAGTTCATCAAAGTTATTATCAACTCCGCCCACTTCAATTAAAATGGCATTTTTAGAAACATCTTGATTATATACACCGTTACCGCTGGATTTGTTTTTGCCAATAACTCCGCGGCTTAACCCAGGATATTTCTTTTCAAGACCTTCATGAAGCGCTTTTGCCATTTTTAAGTTTTGTTCAAAGTTTTGATTCGCTTTCCCTAAAACAAACACAACTTTTGCATACGATTTATTGTTAATCTTAATGGTTGTATTATCTTTTCGAAGCGAATCTCGGTGCAAATCGATAAAGTAAGTTAAATCTCTATTCTCAGTCATCGCCGTTTCAATTACTGTGCGAGACATGGCGTACGATTGATTGGTGTTCCAACCTTTTTCTTTTAATTTCTGTCCAATATTGGTTTGATCTACTTCTGCCCCAATTCCCTGAGCCTCTAAATCTTTTCCTAGCATATTTGCGACCATATTAATATTTGTTTTGCTATCTACTGCTTTATTAGCATCTGGATCACCTTCAAGTCCTAACAGAGGCAAGTAAGATTCCCAGCTGTGCGTATGATAAATATAAAATACCTTTTTTCCGCCAGTTGTATTATTATTTGGAGCATTCGTACCATTGTTTTCTTTAGGTTGCTGAACTTTTGTAGTAGAATTTCTTTCTTTTAGCGTTTCATCTAACGGTGGTGCAGATTCTCTAGGGAAGTTTGTGAAATTTGTGCCTTCACCGGCGATGATAATATTGGAGTCGTAAATACTGAATCCAGGAAGTTCTGAACCAAACAAGCTTCTCGCGTCTTCTGCTCGAATACTTGTTGATAACTCTAGCAGTGTAGAAGAAAGACCTGGAGGCGAGTAATTTTTATCAAAAGCCGTTGAAAAATGATGGTTTTCCTGGCTCATCAAATAATAAAGGCTTTCTGCTTTATGCCTCGATAACGTTTGATAGACAATAGAAGAATTGAACTGTTCTTTAAATGCTGAGTAACTCACTAGAACAATGATAGATGATGTCATTAAAACAATGGATAAAATAACAAGAACCATCTTATATGTTAACACTACAAAATTGGCGCGATTACTAGATTTCAATGGCGAAATCTCCTCTCTATGTCAGCATCAGGCTAATAGGTATGAAGGACTTTGCTAATCTAGTAATGATTATATGAATGGAGATTTCTAATTATGATAAGCATTTAATAGAGAAAGTAGTCTTCAAAATCAAAAAAGAAGAATCACGCGAGATATAATCTCATATTCTCCGTGATTCTTCTTCAAATAGACGTCGGATGGCTTCGCCTTTTGGAGTGAGGCGGAATCCTTTTTTCTCTTTTTTAAGCAGCTGATAGTTTTGTAATTCTTGTAAATACGTAACAATGCGCTTGCGCTTTACGGAATTTAACAATCCAAATGCGGGTATTTTATCGAGCTTTTTTTGACGAATACTGTTAGTAGAAACGCCTTCTAAAATTTGTACGTAACTCTGCTGAGTTTCCGTGTTCTTTAAGGTATCTATAAGTGTTAATAACCGTAGCATTTGGTTTGAATCAAAAGTTATTTGACCGATTTTTAGCGGAGTCGAAAGCAGGTCCTGACGCTGCTTATGAAGTTCATTTTCTATCTTAGCGCTTATTTCTGTCAGTTTCTTTTCTATTTCGTTTGGACCCATATAACATGTAAATTTGTTTGTTTCCTGCAGCAGGGTGACATCTGGAAAATCCCATTGCGAAAACCATTGAATGGAACCAACTTGGAGATTTGCATTCGGTGTTTTTACTTGTAATACGTTTTGAATGAAGGAAAGAAAGGGATCGTTTTCCTGTAAAACTTGTCTTTGATTAAGTTGATAAGTGGTTAGGCTGCACAATTTATCTTGGATTTCTTTGATGTGCACTTCATGATGCTCTAAAAGACTTTTCCATTTAAAAAAGACAAGCAGTTTTTGAATCACTTCTTCATTTTCATCTATAATCTCTTCGAACTGCCGCTGAGTTGTAGATAAGCGTTTGGCTGCTAGCACTACATTATACTCATCATCGAGTGAAATGGCATCATTTGTGACATCATATGTTACGGTGAGACCTCTGTTTTCTGAAGTTAAGCGAATGATCTCGTTTTCTCCGTGAACAGTTAATACCGTATCTTCCGTATCTGAAAATCCTCTCTCAAAGGCGGTGGAAGAAAGAGAGCGAAAAGGTCTCATAATGATTTCAATCCGATTGCGCCAAAAAGCAATTTGCTCAGGGTTTTTCATAATAAAAAGCAAAGGTGATTTTTTTGATTGTTCAATTGCTTCAATCACATCTGCATTTCGATGATAAAGGGAAATGAGCGGATGTTTGAAGAAACACTTATTAATATGTTGAATCCATTCTTCTTTTGAAGAATCATGTATTCTAGCGCAAAACATGTAATCTTTCATAATGCTTCCAAGATAATTTTCCAACTCATTTTTAGTCAAAACCGTAAAATCTTGAGAATAAAACTCATCATGATGAATAGGAATGCCGCGATTCTTATTATATTCTTTCCATAGAAATGAAGTTGGTTTCCAAAAGTGAGGATAAACGTCTTCATTTTTATCAATTGCGACGGGAAAACCGCCCCTATAACTTCCATATAAGAACGTTTGAAAAAGGACTATATCTTCTTGAGATAACTCATTCATTGCTCGCTCAAAGTAGTCATTTAAACGTCCAAGTAGCCCTTTAGTATGTTTACTTCCTACGGACCGAATCGATTTATTCTTGCGTCCGAGCGGAAGGAATGTTAAGTGATTGTAAGCTGTAAAATCAACAGGCAAATTCTCTGGTAAAGTCATTTATCTAACTCCTTTCATTTATTGAGTATTTTACCTATTAAAGAAGAGAAGAAAAAGTTTTAGTGTGTCTTGAACATAAGAGTGAATTTTTTAAAATTTTCTGTTAATTAATCTGTAGAAATAAAGAAAAGGGGTTCAAAGTAATTTTGAATGGGTATAGTAATAAAAATTTTGACACATATTATCGAATATATATGAATGTTGTCAAAAAAAACAACAAAAGTGATGATTCATCCAAAGGAGGAAGCTTATGGATAATAAAGGTCCGTTTAAAAAGACGATATCCCTATTAGATTTAACATTGATTGGATTAGGGGCTATTTTTGGCTCCGCTTGGCTGTTTGCCGTTAGTAATGTCGCTACGCAAGCAGGTCCTGCAGGAAGTTTTTCTTGGGTTATTGGTGGAGTTATTATTTTATTAATAGGCCTTGTATACGCTGAGCTAGGGGCTGCCTTGCCTCGTACAGGAGGAATTATCCGATATCCTGTTTATTCACACGGTCATCTTGTAGGCTATATGATTTCATTTATTACTATTGTAGCTTACACTAGCTTAATCGCTATCGAAGTAACAGCAGTGAGACAGTATGTGGCCTACTGGTTTCCGGGTTTAACAAAATCTGGATCTGATTCACCGACGATATCTGGATGGATTCTACAATTTGTGTTGCTTTGCTTATTCTTTTTACTCAATTACTGGAGTGTAAAAGCATTTGCGAAATCGAATATTATTATTTCTATTTTTAAATATTTTGTACCGCTTACGGTAATCGTAACGCTGGCATTTTATTTTAAGTCAGGAAACTTTACGATGGGAGAGTTTGCTCCCGGGGGGTTTGATGGTATCCAGGCCGCCATTGCCACAGGCGGGGTTATGTTTGCTTACTTAGGCCTTCATCCAATTGTATCAGTAGCTGGAGAGGTGAAAAATCCTCAGCGTAATATTCCAATTGCTCTTGTAATTTGTATCATTCTAGCAGCTCTCATTTATACTGCTCTACAAGTATTATTTATCGGAGCTATTCCATCTGACATGATTAAAGGCGGTTGGTCCGGCATTCAAGATAAATTCTCACTGCCATTTAAAGACATCGCTGTTGTTCTTGGCCTTGGCTGGCTAGCAACACTTGTTATTTTAGACGCTATTTTATCACCGGGTGGTAACGGTAATATTTTTATGAATACAACATCTAGACTTATCTATGCTTGGTCTCGTAACGGTACGCTATTTAAAACGTTTGCTCATGTGGATAAAAAAACAGGGATTCCACGATCATCTCTATGGCTTTCATTAGGACTTTCGATTTTTTGGACGCTGCCATTTCCTTCGTGGAATGCACTCGTAAACGTATGCTCTGTTGCGCTTATTCTTTCTTACGCGATTGCACCAATTTCATCAGCGGCCTTTATGGTGAACGCAAAAGATTTGGAAAAGCCTTTTAAATTAAGAGGAATGAGTATAATTGGTCCATTATCCTTTATTTTTTCTTCCTTTATTGTCTACTGGTCAGGCTGGAAGACTATTTCATGGCTGTTAACTTCTCAATTGGTTATGTTTGTTATTTACTTGATTTTTGCTAAATATGTGCCTACAAAAGAAGTAAGTCTTCGTCAGCAGATTAAGTCAACTTGGTGGTTAGTTGCTTATTATATCATCATGCTCTTTATTTCTTATATTGGTTCGTTCGGCGGAGGGAAGGGTTTGATCGATACGCCTGTAGACTTAATTATCATAGCGGTCGTATCCATTGGGATTTATTATTGGGCTAAATATACGGGCCTTCCAAAAGCGCTTATTGATTACGATCACCATCCTGAACAGGAAGAAAAAGCACCTGTATAACCTGTAAAGCAGCGATATTCGCTGCTTTTTTCTATGTTATTCAAACATGAATTTCTAAAGTTTATCGTATAATTTAGTAGGAAAGAAGGAATTAGCACATTATTGTTTAATTAATGTAATGTAACCGTTTTAAATCCAACGCTTGGAGGAAGAGTATGATTGAAAAAATAATAAATTCACTTCGAAAGCGGCTGTGGGAAAACAATAATGTTATAGAAGTGTGTAAAAATGAAGGAGAAGTATACAGAACCACTTGTACTTTTTTTGATGGAGTAAGCAAGAACCAACTGAATGTTTTTGAAGAAGAAATGCATGTATCACTCCCTGAAGACTACAAGCAGTTTTTGCAGCTAACAAATGGGTGTAATTTGTTCATTGATGCTGACAAAAAAATAACAGGGAATCTTTATAGCTTAGAAGATGTAAGAGAAACAGCTTATAAAAGTCAGAGTCTCTATATGACAATTGGGTCTGTTGGAGAAGAAGAGATTATCATTGACTCCAAAAAATCAGCGCATCCTGCATATATGATAGTAAAAAAGCGGAACGCATCGTTTCAAGATGCACATGTATTACATATGAATTTTCAGAAATGGCTGGATTGTTTTATAGTGAGTCAAGGGAATTGTTTTTGGTACTGGAATGAGCTTTGTAGCAAAGTTCATTCAACGGATAAAAAGACGACGGCTCAATAATATTATCTTCTCGAACTTAAAAGCAGAGCGTGTAATCGTTCTGCTTTTTGTGTAGTCATCATAAGCTAGAACAGCGCAGCCATTCTAAAAGGTTATGAGTATGATTGTATAGCAATTGTCTAATGTCTGAGTTGTTGATAAGTATAGGTGATGTAAGCATCTATATAAATAAAATGAAAAGGGAGAATGTGGATGAGTCGTACAGAAACAAAACGAGGTCCTATTATTTCATCACTAGTAATAGGTGCATTTGTAGCTATTTTAAATGAAACGCTTTTGACCATTGCGTTTAACGATTTAATGAAAGAGTTTAGCCTTGAACCATCTAGCGTACAGTGGCTGTCAACAGCGTATATGCTTGTGATTGGTATATTGGTCCCTGTCACAGCGCTTCTTTGTCAATGGTTTACCACTCGACAAATGTTCTTAAGTGCGATGATTTTATTTTTAGCTGGAACGTTGATTTGTGGCTTTGCGCCTACTTTTTCGATCCTGCTGGTTGGGCGAATTATCCAAGCTTTGGGTACAGGGCTGTTGCTTCCAGTTTTAATGAATACCATTTTGGCGATTTACCCCCCGGAAAAGCGAGGAGGAGCCATGGGGCTGATTGGTTTAGTCATTATGTTCGCCCCTGCACTGGGACCTACACTTTCAGGTATTATTATTGATACATTTACGTGGAGATGGCTTTTCTTTTTAGTGGTGCCTCTAGTCATCTTTTCCATTATATTTGCCGCTGTTTACTTGAAAAATGTATCGGAGCTCACGAAGCCAAAAGTAGATTTTTTATCTATAATCCTGTCTAGCTTGGGCTTTGGAGGAGTCGTGTATGGCTTCAGCACAGCAGGTGAAGGAGAAGGGTGGGGGAATCCTGTGGTTATTTATTCCCTTATTATTGGACTGGTGGGGCTACTCTTTTTTATTTGGCGTCAGCTGCGTTTGAAAGAACCTATGCTTGATATTCGAGCTTTTCGCTACCGAATGTTTTCAGTAGCTGCTGCTATGCTGACCATTATGATGATGACGCTATTTTCTACGTTGATTTTGCTTCCTATGTATCTCCAGGGGGCGCTGCTTTTAACATCAGTAGCAGCTGGTCTTGTGCTGTTGCCAGGTGGCTTAATTAATGGTTTGTTATCTCCGGTGGCAGGAGTGCTATTTGATAAGTTTGGTCCTAAAGCATTAGTCACTCCAGGTCTTGTGCTCGTTATCCTATCTCTTGGATTTTTTAGTCAACTTTCTGCTTCTACGGGTGTAGCTTATGTTGTTGCGCTGCACGTGATGATGTTGATTGGTATTTCGATGGTGATGATGCCTGCACAGACTACCGGGTTAAATCAGCTTCCTAAGCAGCTGTATCCCCATGGCACAGCAATAATGAATACATTACAACAAGTGTCCGGGGCAATTGGAACTGCGCTATTTGTCAGTATTATGTCTTCTGGAAAAGAGAGTTACTTAAAAGGGGTAAATGAACCAAATACAGCTTTAGCACAAGTGAATGGACTGATTTCCGGATTGCAGCAAGCATTTTTTATTGCTGCTATTGTTGGAACGATTGCCCTCGTCTTATCTTTTTTTCTAAAACGAACTCAAGCTCCAGAAAATTCTTCGGTAGGAGTTCCTATTAAATAAACGAGCACACTAGTGTGCTCGTTTATTTATATAGAAGGAAGACGTTCCCAACCGTATGCTTCGTCTTCAACTTTAGTTTCTCCAAACTGACTTGTGCGATTCAAGATTTTTTTGCCGCCTGATTTTTTATAAAACTGAACGGCTTTCTTATTTTTCTTCATAGCCCAAATAATCATAGACGTATATTGCTGATCAGCAAATTCTTTTACTGAATGAGAAAATAGAAGATGGCCAATTCCTTGTTTTTGCACTTTCTTGCAAACGTATAGCGCGTATATTTCAGCACGGGACAAATGAGGCTTACCTGCTGAAAAGCCGACAATCTCTTCTCGTTCATCAATAGCGAGCAAAATAAAATGAGAAGGCTCGGTAAGAAAAAGGGACCATTTTTCTTCACTTTGCTTATAAGACAAGTTTTTTAAATAAGCATCAGGTACTAACCCTTTGTATGTAATGCGCCAGCTGTCTACGTATAAACGGGCAACGGAAGGGATGTGAGAGGAAGTAGCTTTAATAATTTTCATTAAAAAGTCTCCTTTTTTAAAATATTAAGGCATATAGTATAACTTTCAGCCTAAGAATATTATGAAAAATAGATCATAATTTTCCAGTAATTCATAAAATGGTAAAAAAGGTGGTGTTCATTCTCACTCTATCACGGTAAAGTGAGAATATACATTTGTTTTGTTGTTTTAATTTTTGCTATATGTATAATGTCTAACGATCTATTTGTTATTCACCTTTACTAGTCTATCAAATAGTTTTGTTAAAGCCAAAGGGGCATAGGGTAAGTAATGTCAATTCAGCTGCGTTTTATTTTAACGTATATCAGTATTGTGTTTGTCTTTATTATTTTGCTTTTTTTATCGGGCTTTCTCATTTTCTTCTCCATTACTGGAGACGCCGATTTTGTAAGAAAACTGTACAGTCACTCCTATGAGTATAAATTGTTAACGCCAGAAGAAGAAAATGCATTCTTAGATTTAAAGTTATTGAGTGAAAAAAAACCAGAACAGCTGCTGCGGCCGGAGACGGTTAAAAAATATGAATTTGAAAATATTGATATTGTGATTCAAAAAAACACAGAGATTGTATATGCTTCAGAATCCATTAAAGGAGAAAACCTTCGTAAATACTTGCCAAAGCATCAAAAAAGTAAAGGAAATCATTCGTATCAGCAGGATATGCTGCGCATAGGCAAGCAGTACTTTACATATATCAACCTTGATTTTCCTTTCTCGAATCAAGAAAAAGGAAGCATTTACGTTTTGCGAAAAATCAGCCCTTATGTAGGCATTATTAATCGAATTTTCCCTTTTTTAATCTTTCTACTATTAATTTTAGTAATTGTGATTATTGGATTTTTAAACTATCTTGTTTCAAGAAGCATTATTAAACCCATTCGTGAATTAAAAGAAGCGGCTGAAAAAATAAAACAAGGTGATCTTCACTTTGAGATCTCTGCTAATTCAAAGGATGAAATAGGCGAATTAACGCAAGCTTTTGAAGAAATGAGGCAAAAACTAAAATCTTCTGTTGAACTGCAAATTCAATATGAAGATAACCGAAAGCAGCTGCTTTCAAGTATTTCACACGATTTACGAACTCCTATTACTTCCATTGTAGGATATGTAGAAGGAATTCAAGATGGAGTAGCTAATACGCCAGATAAGCTTTCTAAATATTTGTTAACGATTTCAACGAAAGCAAAAGACATGAATGCGTTAATCGATGAGCTGTTTTTATTTTCTAAATTGGATTTGCACGAAATTCCATTTGTGTTTAAAAAACTTAATATTTCTGCATTTATGGAAAGTTATGTGCAAGAGCTTCAGTTTGAAATGAGCGAACATGATATTGATGTTTTATTTTCCAATGATTCTCTAACGACACTGTATGCAAAGGCAGATGCTGAGCAGCTGCGAAGAGTTTTAATAAATTTAACAACCAACAGTATTAAATTTATGGATAAAGAAAGAAGAAGAATCGATATCGTTCTTTCTGCTACCGAAAGTGAACTCATTATTGAAGTGAAAGATAACGGCGCAGGGATTTCACCGGAAGCATTAGCGCATATTTTTGACCGGTTTTATCGAGCAGAACAGTCCCGCAATAGCAATACTGGAGGAAGTGGACTTGGACTAGCCATTGCAAAACAAATCGTTGAACGCCACGGGGGAGACATCTGGGCACTAAGTAAACTTGGCGAAGGAACAAGTATTTTCTTTTCTTTGCAAAAAATGAATGAAAATGGTGATACACATGAAGAAGATATTGTTAATTGAAGATGAAGTAAGTATTGCTGAATTGCAAAGAGATTATTTAGAAATTAATGATTTTGAAATAGACGTTCAATATAGTGGTGATAAGGGATTAGAAAAAGCGTTAAATGAACATTTTGATCTGGTTATTTTGGATATTATGCTCCCTAAAGTGAGTGGATTTGAAGTGTGCAAGCAAATTCGAGCTGCAAAAGATATTCCAATCATTTTAGTTTCAGCTAAAAAAGAAGAAATCGATAAAATTAGAGGGCTCGGGCTAGGTGCAGATGACTATATTACCAAGCCATTCAGCCCTGGGGAGCTGGTCGCCAGAGTCAAAGCGCATTTAGCGAGATATGAAAGACTCTCTGATAAGAAGGAAAAGCGCATGATTCGCATTCATGGCTTAGCGATTGACACGCTCGCTAGAAGAGTATTTGTGAATGACAAAGAAGTGTTTTTTACAGCGAAGGAATTCGATTTGCTGAAGTTTATCGTTTCTCATCCAAATCAAGTATTAAGTAAAGAACATCTATTTGAAAAAATTTGGGGATTTGATTCTTCAGGAGACATTTCAACCGTAACAGTTCACATTCGAAAACTAAGAGAAAAGTTAGAAGAAAACCCAGCAGATCCTCAGTACCTAGAAACGGTTTGGGGAGCAGGGTATCGGTTCAATATTTAAAAAAAGAGATTGAGACAGAGCTACATCAATCCAATCTAAAGACGAACAAATTAGATGAATGAGCTGGGCTGCTTGTTACACCGCTGTTGATTTCCGTGCAAGATTTCGCTTTCCGCTCCTGCGGGGTCTCACCTAGTCCTCTTTTCCCGCAGGAGTCTTCGCCTTGCAATCAACAGCTAGAAGTAACCATATATGAAATCTACGTTCACCATCACAATAAAAAATCCGAACGATTCATCGTTCGGATTTTCCTTCAGCTAAAATTCTTTTGTCCCAACCGCTTTTTTTATTACGTAGTAGCGATTCTATGACGAGCCTTAATCTTACTCACGGGTGGTTCGGAAGAAAATATATTTTTTTCACCAATCTTATCATATAGACCGGTTGACTTTAACATTTCTTTCGGCTGATGCTGTAACCCAGAAATAACGACTTGGCTATGTGAATCTTTCAAACGTTCTACAACCTTTGATAGTAAAGCTTCTCCAGATGTATCAATAAAAGATACTTGGCTCATTCGAAGAAGCAGAACTTTTGGTTTCGCTTCAACAATGTTATCAAACGAATCTTCTATCACTTCGGCAGATCCAAAGAAGAGAGATCCTTGCATGGTATATTCCATGACCTCAGGTTTGTGTGCTTTTTCAGATGTATCAGCCAGAACCTTTGAAATCTTCAGCGATCCGCTCATTCGTTTCACAAACATCACGATAGCTAAAAGTAAACCTACTCCAACGCCTGTCGTTAAATCCATTAGAACAGTCAATAAAAACGTAGCTACAAGTACAAAGGAATCAGCTGACTTGGTTTTTAAAATATGCGCAAATTCTTTACGCTCACTCATATTCCAAGCCACAAACATTAAAATAGGTGCCATACTTGCCAGCGGAATGTTTGATGCATAAGGAGCAAGCATCACAAGGACCAATAAAACAACTAAGCCGTGTATGACTCCTGATAACGGAGAAGCTGCGCCGTTTTTGATATTGGTAGCTGTTCTGGCAATGGCACCAGTTGCTGGAATTCCGCCAAATAGCGAGGTAGCGATATTAGCAATTCCTTGGCTCACAAGCTCTTTATTGCTATTATGCTTGGTTTTGGCCATATTATCAGCAACAACAGCCGATAGTAAAGATTCAATACCTCCAAGCATTGCAATTACGCAGGCAGCCGGAAATAGCATCACAATGTTATCCCATGTTAAATCTGGGAAGCTAAAAGATGGTAGTTTACTTGGAATGGCACCGTAAGTAGAGCCGATCGTTGCAACTTTGCCTGGGAACAGTGTAATGGCTACAAGTGTGGAGACAAGAAGACCTAGAAGAGCACCGGGAATTTTAGGTAAAAACTTTGGCGTTGTAATCACTATAGCTAAACAAATAGCGGCTATGATGACGCTGTAAATGTTAATCGTTGCAATTTTTCGTAGGATTTCAATCATATTTAAATGAAATTCCTCATGTTTTGCAATTCCTTTTAATCCTAAAAAGTTAGCGATCTGACCTGAGAAAATAATAATCGCAATTCCTGCTGTAAATCCAATCGTCACAGGGCGCGGAATAAACTTTATAAATTTCCCTAGCTTAAATATTCCGAGAAGCGTAATCATAATTCCAGCCATAAAGCCGGCAATAATGAGGTTCTCATAACCATATTGCATGACAACTCCAAGCAGCACCGGAACAAATGCACCTGTTGGACCTGCAATTTGAAATTTCGATCCGCCTAATATTGAAACCATAATCCCTGCGATAATGGTTGTATAAATTCCGTATTCAGGTCTTACACCAGAAGCGATGGCAAAGGCCATTGCTAAAGGAATAGCAACGACCCCAACAACCAAACCGGCGATAATGTCTTTTTGTAAATGCCCTGCTGAGTAGCCTTGAAATCGGTTATCTTTTAGCATTCAATAAAATCCTCCTTCATGAGCTTACGGTTTCAGCTCGGCCTTGGGAATAGCCGTTTACAACGACGTCAAGTTTTCCTGTTGAGGGATGAATAACCATTCCAGAAACAAGCACGTCTTTCGGTAATAAAGGGTGATTTCGAATCATATCCACACTGTTTTCGACACTATCTTCTACACATTCAAACCCAGTCAGCCATGATTCTAAATCAATACCAGCATATTTTAGATTACGAATCTGTTCCGTGCTAATCCCTCTTTGTTCAGCAGAGGCTAAAATAGCTTCAGCTTTCATGCCCGTCATTCCACATTCATGATGACCGATGACACATACTTCATCAGCTTGCAAAGCGTAGACGGCAACTAATATACTTCTCATGACGCTGCCAAAGGGATGGGAGATAACAGCTCCGGCATTTTTAACTATTTTTGCATCTCCATTTTTTAGCCCCATGGCTTTAGGAAGTAATTCTAACAAACGTGTATCCATACAAGTTAAGATCACTATTTTTTTGTTAGGAAATTTGGATGTTTGAAAAGCCTCAAATTGATTATTTGTTACAAATTTTTCATTAAACTTTAAAACTTCAGATAGACAAGTCATTGTTTTCCTCCTGCGTTATTTATTTTTAACTTATTTTTTAGTCTAAAGATAAAGTTTAAAAACGAACTAAATAAAATATTAAAATTTTCTTAAAATATTCAGAAAAAACTTATAAATAAATCAAATTTATATGCGTGAAATTATGTAAGCGTATTCTTTCTTTGTTTTCACGAAAAAATAGGAATTATATGTTAAAATGGTACGAAGTTGGAATTGTCTAAAAGAATGGTAGAGAGGAGGAAGGCAAAAGTGAAGGCTCTTATAGCAATAGGCATTATTTTCTGTTGTTTAGTAGGGTGCAGTTCTAATGCCCAAGTCACCAACGACAAAGAAATGGGGGAGAATATTCAGCAATCATTTGAAAAAAAAGGTGTAAGCTCAGTGGATGTATCGAAGTTAAGTGATTTTAAATGGGAAAAAGGATATTTATTAACAAACAAAAGCAAGAAAGCCGACGTAGAAAAACTTGTAAACGCACCGGTCAGTGAAGAGGTGATGAAAAAAATATCTGCTGCTAATCAAATGCTTGTGTTTGTACACGAAGGAGAAGTTGTCCGCTATGTAGAACTACCCCAAGATTTCATAGCGCATGATAAAAATCAACTTGAATTTTCATTTTCTCATTCTGAACTAAAATTTAATAAAAAAAGGGAGGGCAAGCCTATAAAAGCAGGAGATAAAACGTTAAGTTCAGAAGATGCTTTAACTGTAGAATCAATTATGAAACAAATTCAATGGAAAAAAGCTGATTACAGCATCGCTCTTGACCCAGATGTACAGCTTAATTATGAAGGCGTCGTATACAATGTACGATTCACCTCCGAGAGTGCGGAACTTACTTCTAAAAGAAGAGGAGTATATGGTAAAGTAACAGGAGAAACAGCACAGCAGCTATATGACATATTGATGTAACCTATTGATTTATCAATAGGTTGTTTTGTGCACATATTTTTTAAATTTACATAAAATGTCTTGATTTCATTGACATTAACGTTAACGTTAATCTATAATAGTAATACAGAGTTGACGTTAACGTTAATGTTAAAGGGAGGTGAAGGGGAAAGCATGTATCTAATCGATGACGTGACGAAAATGACCGGTTTGACCAAGCGTGCTCTTCGGTATTATGAAGAGATTGGACTCATTTTGCCCCCGCAGCGCACAAAAGGAAATGCACGGATTTATTCCGAAGAAGAGGTAAAAGAACTAAGAAAAGTAGCAGAAGCAAAAGAAGTTCTCGGTTTTTCTTTACAGGAGCTGCAGCAGTTTATGTCGCTCAAAAGAATGATTGAAGAAAGAAGTGAGCAGCAAGGATTATCAGCGAAAGAGATAACTAAAATAGAAAATTTACTGGAAAATCAAATCAAGATGATTGAATTTAAAGTAGTTAAAATGCAGGCATTTAAAACAGAATTAAAAGAAATGCGAGAATCTGCTATGGAAATACATGAAAAAACAAAAGGAGAGATGAAAGAGTGGAAGGACAGCATTCAAATAACCGATTAGGTCAAATTATTACGGTAGTAGCTACTTTTTTAGCATTTATGGGAATCGGGGTAGTAGATCCGATTTTACCGGAGATTGCTAAGCAAATTGGAGCTTCTCATTGGCAAGTAGAAATGTTATTTACTTCCTATTTGTTAATGATGGCTATTATGATGATTCCAGCAGGCATCTTAGCATCACGTGTAGGAGACAAGCGTTTGATGATAACAGGACTTATCATTGTGACGATTTTTGCAGCCCTATGCGGGTTTTCTAACAATATTCCTCAGCTTTCCATTTTCCGAGCAGGATGGGGACTTGGTAATTCGTTTTTCTTTGCAACAGCTATGACGCTGCTTATTGCATTATCAGGTGAAGTAAAAAAAGCAGTAGGATTATATGAAGCTGCGATTGGTTTGGGAATGGCCGGAGGACCGCTTGTAGGAGGCGTGTTAGGAAATGCTTCTTGGAGATTGCCGTTTTTCGGTACAAGTGCTTTAATTTTTATCGCCTTTATTTTAGTATTAACGATTGTTAAACAGCCTACAAGCACTAAGCCTCGTAAAGCAGCAGGTTTTAAAGACATGGTTAAACTTTATAAATTAAAACCATTTACTCAAGGCGCTGTATCAGGCATGCTTTATTACTACGGATTTTTTACAGTGTTAGCTTATACGCCGCTTATTCTATCGATCGGAGCTCTTCAAATTGGCTTTGTTTTCTTTGGATGGGGATTATGTTTAGCTTATGGCTCAGCGGTTTTAGCACATCAGTTAGAAAAAAGATATCAGCCAAAACAAGTGTTACATGTCAGCTTAATTGTTTTTTCACTTATTTTAATTTGTTTATTTGCCTTTGATGCAACATGGTTGCGCATTGTTTTAATCATGGCAGCAGGTCTTGTATCAGGACTTAATAATGCATTATTTACGAGTCATGTAATGGAAGTATCTCCTTATGAACGAGGAATTACATCTGGAGGATATAATTTCTTAAGATGGTTAGGTGCAGCGTTTGCTCCTTTATTATCAGGAGTTATCGGCAATGCCGTAGCGCCTCAAGCTCCTTTTCTCGTAGCAGCGATTCTTGGATTGCTAGCTTTTGTTATTATGGTTATAAAAGTAAAAACAACTTCTCAAACGAATGAAGCTGTATCTAAATAAACATTGAAGTAAAAGGCTTTTTCCTGTAAAAAGCCTTTTATTTTGTTTTATGTTATAATAGTAAAAACGTTTTTAATCATAAAAATGAAACTCTTTACCAACTTGTACGTATACTTTATATGTACATAAATCTTTTTAGGAGCGTGATGCCCATGGCCACCTGTCAAAATTGTAATCATAAATGGAACTGGAGGACAACCTTTAAACAACTGTTAACATTTAGAAACGTTTTAGAATGCCCACACTGTGACAAACAACAGTATATCTCTGCAAAATCCCAAAAGCGATTATCAATCTACTCATTTGCACCCCTTATTATTTGGCTTATTCTCTCACTATTTGACTTTTCCTTTCCGTCCATTGTTGTCGCGGAGCTTATTTTCTTCATAGCAGCGGTTATTATGATGCCACTTTCTTATGAAGTAAGCAGCGAAGAAGAACCCTTGTGGTAATAAAAAAACCTTCCGTTTTAACGGAAGTTTTTTTTATGCGGCTTTACCGTCTAGCTGTTGTCCGTGATGGCGCTGATAATACACCCACCCAGCATTCAATAGTAGAAGAACACTGGTTGTTAAGAATACGTAAGGAATTCCTTTAGCTCCGGCAATTTGTCCGCCAATGACTGGACCGGCTAAATTCCCAAAGTATTGCGCTGTTTGATTATAGCCAAACATTTTACCTGTAATAGAGTCCGGTACAATTTTCTTTAAATAAGAATTAATAGAAGGTAATAATCCTCCCATTGCAAAACCGAGTAAAAAACGAAGTAAGAATAGCTGCCAAGTACTATGCACAAAGGCCTGCAAGCCGCAAATAACCGCTACGATAAGCAAGCATATTTGAAGCACATTTTGAGGACCCACGCGATCGCTGACTTTGCCAAGTCTTGATGCAGCTAAAATATTTGAAATTCCTGTTGCCGCCACGACAAAGCCTGAAATAAGGGCAAGGTGATCGGTATGAGTAGACAGTTGTTTTACATACAGTGTAACGATTGGCTGAATAGCCATAACCGCAAGCTGCAGTAAAAAAGTTGTAACAAATACACCAATCACGGCCTTTGAATTCTTAAGAGACAGTAACCCAATGTTAGATTCTTTCGTCGTTTTCGCCGTCTCTTTTTTGTCTTCTTGAATTAAATTTACAATTAAAAAAGACAAAAACATAAATGCACCCGTCACGAAAAAGACGTGGCGTAGCCCAATTGTATCTCCTAAATAGCCGCCTACTAGCGGTCCTAATAAAGATCCTGATACAGCCCCCGTAGACAACGTACCTAATGCTTTACCGCTGTGCTCTTTAGGTGTTTGAGTCGCTACTAACGTAATGGCTGCAGAGATGAAGCCGGAAACGGCCCCCATTAAAAAGCGCAGTCCGACAAGCTGATAGACATTTTGCACAAAACCAATAGAAGTCATAACAATTGCCATACCCAAGCTTGCGCGAAGGAGCATAAGCTTTCGCCCATATTTATCGGCCAAACTCCCCCATAAAGGAGAAACAATAGCCGCCATTAAAAAGGTAGCTCCAAATGCAATACCAGCCCATCTGCTGATGGAGCTTGTATCGTGAACTCCCAGCTTTTCAATATAAAGCGGTAAAAACGGAATAACTAAACTCATCCCGGCTGTGGTGCAAAAAGAACCGAACCAGCAAATGTACAAGTTTCGTTTCCATAATTCCATTCTATTTCCTTCTTTCGTTGTGCCGCATGGCGTGAAAACAACAAAAGAGCGAAACCATACGGCCTGCTCTTTTAGCATACATGCAGCATCTTTTTATCAGTTTAAATTATACCATATATCAGAAATATTTAAAAATAAAATGATTCACTTAGTGAACTATTAACGTGAAATGAAAATAGAAAGATGTGCTGTATTTACGCTCGGCTTAGAACATAAAGTGACCCTTGGTTCACTCATTACCTTATGCTGTAACAGTAGGGAATATGTAAAGAACTCACGCTGTATCGAAAAACGTGTCAGATAAGGTGTCCAAAATATACGTTGTCTCCGCAAATGTTGGCTATTTATTAAATATGGTTACTTTATTGTTTAATGGAAAAAGTTCTGAATCAGGCGTTTCGTCTTTCCAAGCGTTAACACTTGCTTTATCAAGGCGCGTAGGAGTTGGAAATATTGCGGGAATTGCAACAGCAATTGCATTCGGTGGTCCAGGAGCAGTTTTTCGGATGTGGTTTATTGCTTTTATAGGTTCTAGCTAAGCCTGCTTTAGTAACTTTAAAAGATTATCGCCAGCAGAGAAAACTAGGGATAGACGCTATCTTTTCTCCAGAGAAATTAGGAATTCCAAAAGCTGATTATTGGGACGAGGAATATTAGCATGATCAAGATAAAGAAAATGTTTCATAAATCAAAAAAGCCAACTGGGGTTATCCCGTTGGCTTTTTTTAGTTTATGAAGAAGCTCTTTTGACCGCTTGAAGATGGTAATGATTCGTTCTTTTCGGGTATAATGTGGCGTGAAGCGTCCTCAATTTATTTTCGTTTGAGCATTTATTTATAATAGAAGACATATAAAAGGACGGTGGTATGTAAATGACTAAAAAAGAAAATGAATCCATTCATATTCAGCAGCATTTAGCGAATGAACGAACGTATTTAGCGTGGATTCGAACGTCTATTGCCACACTCGGCATTGGCTTTGTTGCAGGCGGCCTACATTTCAATTCCGGAAAAAAATTAAGTGAAGCAGCCGATACTCTTATTATTGCTGTTATCATCTTTTCTTTAGCTGCAAGTGCAGGTTTGCTTCTCTTCTCAACCTATCATTATTTTTCAACCCGCAAAAAAATTAACAGCCAAACGTATCAATCTTCTCACGCTTTGGTTATTTTTGTTTCAATGATTATGCTGATGCTGATCGGCGCTCTTATGTTTTACTTTTTTAACATAGCGTAAAAAAGTTTAAGATGTAAGAAAAAAGGGAAAGCAGTCCCAGAGAATTTACGGTTTTATGAAAGAAAAAGAAGATCTATTGATATGGTGGTAATGGCAGATGTAATTATAATAATATCTTCTTTATGAACCGGCTGTATAATTTTAGAGGTTAAATTCTTTGTTAACCGCGGATAATGGAAAAGGAAAGCTTTATAAGCCGAAACTTATCCAATACATGTTGAACATAAAAATTGAATATGAATTTCACTACAGGGTGAAGCGAAAGTAAAGGAGAACGCTGTTATGATTCAAACATCTAAGACCGTTGCCGCTCGTTTTTTTACGGAGCGTTTCTTTGATCAGGCTGCTCAAACAGCCTACTATTTTTTGTTATCTTTTGTACCGTTTATTATCTTTCTTTTTTCTCTGCTGAGTTTCTTTCCAATTGATACAAACAATTTGCTGATATTTATTGAACCATTTACGCCTAAAAGTGCCTACGACGTAATTGAACGGTCAATTGAAACAGTTAACAATAGCGGGAAAAAAGTTTTATCTTTTAGTTTATTGGCGACTTTTTGGCTCGCATCTATGGCTATACAATCTTTGGTTCGCTCGTTAAATGACGCGTATCATATTCAAAGAAAACAAACGTTTTTGCGCGGTTTAATCAATGATTTAATTTTGACTTTTGGTTTTATGGTTGTGGTAGCTATTTCATTATTTGTACCAATTATTGAAGAGGTCATTCGCCATTTGGTACTAACAAAAGTCCATGTTCCTGATATATGGTTTCAAAGCTGGACGACAATTAGATGGGGAATTGGGACATTATTTTTATTAGGCTTTTTCATTCTTTTTTACAAACTGATGCCAAGTGCAAGAGTAACGTGGAAAGATGTACTTCCAGGAGCTGTTTTCTCCACGCTAGGATGGCAAGTTGTATCTACCGGATTTGGATACTATGTCCAGTTTGGAAGCTACTCACAAATCTATGGTCAGCTTGGAAGTATTATTATTTTAATGGTCTGGTTTTATTTAACGGCCGCTATTTTATTAATTGGCGGTTTAATAAACGGTAATAAGTTCATCAAAGCTCACAAGACAACGTATAGAGGCGCGGAAAATGACTAGGGAAACCTAGTCGTTTTTTTTATATTTAGTTTTACAGTTAGAAAGTTTATCAAAAAAATATTGCAGGTAACTATTGAATATCTCGTTGCCTTTCCTTTACACACAACAAAAAAGCAGTAGGAGTTCACGTTGAGATGAGGTGGAAAATTGAATAATTTTAATCGGTTTTTAATCGCAATTATTGGAATTGCAGGACTGATTTGTTCCGGTATGTTAGCACTGATGGTTTATAGGGTTCCTCACCTTTCAAACTGGTTAGAAAAGTGGCAGCATCAGGAGTGGTTTTACTACACAATTTTGTCAATAAGCGCATTTTTAGCTGTTATTTTTATTATTTTTCTTTTAACAGGCATATTTAGCAGACCGCCTAAAAAGAATTTAGCAATTGTAACTGGTGAAGGCAAAATAACAATTTCTAAAGCAACGATCGAATCTACAGCTTTACGAGCAATTAGAAGCTTTCAGGGAATACGCTCTCCTGAAGTCCAGGCATCTATTCATTCTCGCAAAGAAAAAGTTAGTCTGTATATCAACTGTTCGTTGTTTGGACGAGATGGACTACCAACACTAGGAAAAGAGATGCAGCTTGAAACAAAACGCGCCGTGGAGGCCTTACTCGAGCTTCCCGTTCACTCCGTCCGTATTGACTTAACAGATACACAAACACGAAAGAAAGAGCGTGTTGTGTGATGAAGGAGGGACATAATGGGTACTCCAGATAAATTGATTCCATACCGTGGCCGAGTACTTGGTATTCTGGCAGGTTTAGTGTTGGCAATTTTGCTATTAACAATTGGTTTTGGTCCCACGCTGCTAATCGTAGCTTTTATGGGAATTGGTTATGTAATTGGGAAGTGGCGAGACGGTCATTTAGACATAAATGCTTGGGTAGAATTCTTTACTAGAGGAAGATAGAAAATCAATTTAAGGGAGATGTTAGTTATGGCAGTTAATGAAACAAATACAGCAGTAAAATCTCAGGAAAACACACATCAAAATACGTTAACATTTGAAGATCAAGTCATTAAAAAAATTGCTGGAATTGCAGCTAATGAAATTAAAGGGATTTTATCAATGAGCGGCGGATTTATGAGCGGGTTAACAGATCGCTTCCGCAGCACTGAAGATATCACAAAAGGGATTAACGCTGAAGTAGGAGAAAAGCAAGTTGCCCTTGATTTAAAAGTAATTGTCGAATACAGAAAAAATGTTCCAGCCATTTTCTCTGAAACTGTTAATAACGTAAAAAAATCAGTTCACGATATGACTGGATTAGAAGTAGTAGAAGTAAATATGCATGTAGAGGACGTAATGACTCGCTCTGAATTTGAAGCGAAAACGGATCGAGACAAAGAGCAGGAGTCAAAGCGTGATCTTGAATAAAATATAAAAGGTAAACACTTCCATTCATCATACATTCTTTGTATGATGAATGAGAAGTGTTTTTTTATGGGAGGGAAAATTCTGTGATTTTGGTTAGTTCCTGTTTAGCAGGTCAAGCTTGCAGATATAATGGAAGCAGTGCCTTAGTTAAGGAAATTGAAGCGCTCATTAAAAATAAAGAAGCGGTGATGATGTGTCCGGAACTGTTAGGTGGATTTCACACGCCTAGAGAACCGGCAGAAATTATAAAAGGAACGGGAATGGACGTAATAAACGGAAATGCGCGAGTTATTGAACTATCGGGAAAAGACGTGACAGATATATACATAGACGGGGCCTATAAGGCACTGAGCATCGCAAGAGAGATAAAAGCTACTGTTATTGTACTAAAAGAAAACAGCCCTTCATGTGGAAGTGAACATATATATAACGGAGCATTTTCAAATGTTAAAATAGCCAGTGAAGGGGTAACGACTGCGTTGTTAAGAAAGCATGGTTTTATCGTTATGTCCGAATCTCAATTTGTAGCTGAACTGCATGGAGACCAATCATAATCAAAAAAAGCGTACACCATGTGTGTACGCTTTTTTATCAAATCTTATTTACTGTGAAGCGTATCTGCTGTGCTTTCTGTTCGTGTTACCGCATAAAGAGAGCAGAAAAGACCAAGCAAAACAAAAATAGAACCGACCCAGCCGTTATAAATAACAGAGTATTGATTAACGACAATTCCTCCAACATAGGAGCCGATCGCAATTCCTACGTGTGAAATCGCTGCATTGGTGCTGATTAAAATGTCCGACGTGTCGCGTGCACTATGAATAATTAAATTGCTTTGAGCCGGTGAGACCGCCCAGCTGAGCGCACTCCAAATAATCATAAGAAGCAAGAAAACAACAAATGGCAAATGAACGCCAAAAGGCATAGCAATCATGCTAACAAAAAAGAGAGCAACCATGGTGATAACAGAGGAAGAAGGGTTCCATCTATCAGAAACAGCTCCTCCAAGTCCTCCTCCTGCCACTGCAGCAAGACCGAAAATACCATAAATAATGGTCACCATCGTTGTATTTAATCCTAGCGTTTCTTGTAAAAATGGTGTGAAGTACGCATAAAGCGTTAAGTGCCCCGCAAGTACAAATAATGTTGCTAGGTGAATAGCGAGCATTTTTTTATTGCGTAAAGCTTTTACCTGAGTTTTTAACGGTACAATTGGAGCAGGAGCTAGACGCTCCATTGTAAACCAAACGGTAATCATAATAATGGCAGTCAAAATTGCAATCATAACAAATACTTGACGCCAGCCAAGCGCATTTCCAATCAAAATACCAAGAGGAATGCCTAAAACAAGTGAGCCGCTAATCCCCATAAACACAACCCCAATTGCTCTGCCTTGATATTCAGATTTTACCATTCTAGAAGCCATTGTGGTAGATAATACAATGATAAAAGAACCGCTCGCGGCAGCAAGAATACGTCCAATCAGTAGCATATAATAGCCCGAACTGTAGGCTGAAAATACATTGCTCAATAAGAAAATAAATAATGTCCACATATAAACTTTTTTACGCTCTATCTTAGCCGTCACATTTAGTAAAATCGGCGCAGACAAGGCATAAACAAACGAATAAATAGAGATTAAATAACCTGCTTTTGCTAATGATACATGAAATGCATCGGCAATTAAGTCTAAGATGCCTCCTAGAATTAATTCGACCGTTCCAACAACAAAGGAAGCAATCGCAAGTATGTAAACTTTTTTATTCATCAAAAAACCCCCTCTTCTAAAAGTTACAACTAGAATAGTAACCTTTTTCAGAGAGGATTTCAATAGGTAATATTAAAAAGGTTACTAATGAATTAGTAACCTTTTTAATATCGCAGTCGAGTAAGCAGCTCCATGATCTCAGAATCTTGAAGAAGCTGCTCTTGATATTTCTTTGTAATATGGGTAAGTGCGACGTCATGATAAAAGAAATCAGCAAAAACTTTTACAAGCGGCTGCGACATGGTTTTTATTGCTTTCCATGTGTCATGTTCAATGCCGGCAAATAAAAGGTAAGCATCGTCAACAATAATCAACTGCGACGGCTCAAGGTTTTTATGATCATCTATTGGATTTAATGTATGTAAATGTTTGAGGGCAGTCTGCAAGTTTCCTATGGTTAAGACCTCGACGTTTACGCCTTGTTTCTCTTTTTCTTCTAGCAATAAGCGGTAATGTTCCAACTCATCATTCCAAGCGGATAAAATAATAGAAGATTCCGCTTCATGAATCAATTGTTCAATGTGAGCAGAAATAGAGGATTTATCTTTTAAACTCCAAACATGATCGTCTGTAAACGTTTTTTTTATTTTATATGTTTTTAATTCATTAATGTCATTTTCAAAATCAGCAGTAAGTTTTTGAATGACGGTTTGAAGGGCTACCGCTGAATAAAGTTTCTTTTTCCCGGACAATGTATTTACTACAATGCCTTTATCAATTAAACGATTAAGCACTTCATAAATTTTTGCTTTTGGAACATGCGAATACGTAACAATCGAACTAGCATCCAGCGGGCCATCATTCGCAAGCAGCGCTTCATATACTTGACTTTCATACTGAGAAAAACCAAATTTTTGCAGCATAATTCTCTATTCATCATCCTTTCTTTTTTTTAGTATATCACGGTTTGTAAAAGTATTACTAATTGTATCAGATATAATAATCTTATTAAACTATGTTCTAAATAATCATTAAAAATAAAATAAGCCATTAAAGGATCTTTACTACAGTAGAAATATTTTTAACCATATACTTTTTATACTAAAACACTCAACATTGGGTAAAGAAAAGAAAGAGGTGAAAAAAATGAAGAAAAATGAAAAACTACTGTTGAAAAAAATGAACATAAAACAGCAAAGAGAAGTTGCTGCTCAGCTTGAAGACGTACTGGATTCTTTACTGTCCCTTGAAGAAAAATTATGCTCAGCACCTGATAATAGCGAGTGGCTTTCTTTACAAGCTCAGCTTGAAAAAAGAGAACATGAGCTGAAATTCAAGCATAAAATGCTGTGCGAAGAATGGACAGCACTATAAAAGACAGGCATTTTGTCTGTCTTTTATTGCATCTAAATTTTCATTACTCGAATAGGGCTAACCATCAAAATAGCTAAAATAATCATAAGGTAAGGGTTTACGTAATAAAACATGCCAAGCAGTGCGATAATTAGAGCTGGAAAAGGAATAGGAAGCCCTATAAAATAACCTATGGTTGGATTTGCACTAAATTTAGCTAATCTTAATGCGCCCATGCTTGGATAAATCATAAAAGCGAGTACGGTTAGCCAAGAGTGGGGAGAAAGAGTATGAAATAGCATTGCAGGCGCTACGCCAAAGCTTATAATATCAGCCAAAGAATCTAGCTCTACACCAAACTCACTGTTAACTTTCAGCTTTCTCGCAATTTTGCCGTCAAATAAATCGAAAAAAGCGGCTAGAAAAATAAAAAGAGCAGCTAAGCGTTCGTAGCTATTCATATTAAAGGCTATGGAAAATACGCCGCTTAGCAAATTTCCAATCGTAAATAGATTCGGAACCCATTTTAACAGTCGAAGAATCAATGTCATACAACCGCCTTTCACAGTGTGTACGATTAGTGTAACTGTTAAATCGTATTATTATGTGAGATGCCAGATAAAAAGAAGGTAGTATTGAAACCTGGCTGCCGTTCCTGTAATATATATCGTATAATACGATAATAACTGAAAATACGATATAAAGGAGCAGGATCATGAAAGTAGAGGAGTTAAACAGCTATTGGACGTCTATTTATTATCATTTGCACTATACGCATCAAGAGAAAATTACACACCAAACAATACGTCTTTTACAGCATATAGATAAATCATCTTCAGTTGGAATAAAAGAAATTGCGGATTATTTACACGTTTCACATAATACAGCATCTGAACATGTAAAGAGAAATATTGATAAAGGGTATGTATATAAAAATAGAGATATACATGATGAAAGAAAAGTAATTCTGCATTTAACAGAAGCAGGAAAAGACCTATTAAAACGGAATTCAAGCTTGGATGAAGAAAAAGTATCAGCTATTTTACGTGAAATGACAGCATCTGAAAAACAGCTGATTCAACAGGCTTTTCAGTTATTGAGCGAGCATGCAAAACATGTATAGTATCATCAAAATTTTAATGTCGGCTCTTATTATTGCAGGGGTAACAGAAATGGCCAAAAGATTTCCGACATACGGTGGAATTGTGGCTGCCCTTCCAATTGTGAGCTTACTAAGTATTGTATGGTTATCCGTGCAAGGAGAAAAAAAGGAAGTGGTCAGTCAGTTTACGCTCGGCGTTCTTTATGGACTGCCAAGCACTATTTTACTACTTGCTGTCGTCTATATTTGTTTAAAAAACTCCCTTCATTTGTTTATGAGTTTATCGATAGGAGTTATGTGTTGGGGCATGTTTTTAGTGCTTCAAAAGATGGTGATTAAACTAATTAATACATAAGCTATTGGAATTTAATCCAATTTTCTGTAAAATAGAAGTCTAAGTAAAAGATAGGAGCTGAGTAGAGTTGAGTTTAGCAGAGAAAAAGTTAGGAATTGACCGAGTTGTTTTTATCGGCAGAACGTTTGAAGAGTATAGAGCTATGTTTAATTTGAATGAAAAGCGTTTAAAAGGAAAAAAAGTGTTAGATTGTGCTAGCGGAGCCTGTTCTTTTACTGCTCATGCCTTGCAGCAAGGTACGGCGGCTACTAGCTGTGATATTGCCTATAAATTTACGGCAGAAGAGCTTGAAAAGAAGGGAAGCCTGGATTTAATTCATACGATGAATCAAATGCAGCACGTACAGGAGCAGTATGTGTGGAAGTATTTTTCGTCTATTGATGATTTAACTGAACATCGAAAAAGAGCATTAAAAGATTGTATCGCTCATATGAAAAAGAACCCCGAAGCCTATCAGTACGGAGCACTTCCTAATCTGCCGTTTCAAAAGAACGAATTTGATTTAACGCTTTGTGCAAACTTTTTATTTATGTACAGCGACCGGTTAGATTATGCGTTTCATTTAGAGGCTTTAAAAGAACTGATACGCGTTACAAAAGAGGAAGTACGTTTGTTTCCTTTAACGAATTTGAGCGGCAAGATTTCTACCTATTTGCCGCAGCTGTTAGAAGAGATTGCGCCTCTAGTAAAAGGAACAGAAATAGCAGACGTCCCGTATGAATTTCAAAAAGGTGCCAATCAAATGCTGAAAATATATGTATAACAAATATAGCGAAAGCCGCTTTTAGTTAAAGCGGCTTTTTAACATTCAATCGTTTTTTGGCAGTTTGAGTATGCTTTGTTATGGTTTCAGATCCAAGCGCTTTAGCTAAGCCGAACGAAGGCATATTCACATATACTGATTCGTAATTTCCTGCAGAAATGGCGTACGTTTCATGATAAATGCCAACTGCATTCGTTTTTGAAGCCTGTTTATAAAAAGAGTTCCAAGCTTTTAAGTGCTGAGGGCCTTTGGCATAGGAGGTTAATTGATCAACTGACTCCCAATATTGAATCAGCGTGATAGTTCTTAAATTAAAAGATCCTTGCAAAGATAAAAAGCCAAGGTTTTTATTTGCATACAATTCGCGAATCATAGGAGGCATTGCTTTAAATACAGGGAACCATTTGTGTACGGCTGTCCATTTATTAATACGCATTCCTATAACAAAGACGACCAAATCCTGACCGGGCTTAGCCATCACACGATTGGAATGAATCATAAATTATGCGCCTCCTCATCATATAATTTATTAATCGTATCTTTGCACCATTCTATCGAAGCACACGTTGTTCGTTTACCGTAGTCTAGGGTAATAAGCCAATACGTTCGGTCAGGAGAAGGGCTGTTAGAAATGCTGTCTTCTATTCCGCAATACATGTGATAACGTTCAGTTAATTTCTGCTGAGCGTTTTTTAACTGCGAAATTGTGAGCTGCTTTTCTTGCTGACTACTAAAAAAGAGTTTTAACAAAAGTTCATTTCTTTCTGAAGGGAGCTGCTTAATAGGTTCACGCAGCCAATCTTGCAGAACTTCTTTTCCTTTAGTTGTTATTACATACTCTTTTTTATCTGGTTTATCAGTTTGAGCAACGGAATTGACCGTTGCTAGTTCATCATTCACAAGCTTTTGTAAAGTGGGATAAATTTGGCCATAACTGATTTTCCAAAAATGATTTAAACTTCGATCCATTAACTGCTTAATTTCATAACCAGTTCTGCATTCAGTAGTAAGCAGTCCTAAAATTGCATATTTTGTTTGATTTTCCTTCATTTCTTTCCCCACATATATCTTTTTGATATATATATTACCATAAACAGGATGCTATTCAATAAAAAAACGCGAGAGTTATGCACTCTCGCGTCTAAAAAAAGGTTTGTATTGCTGAACCATCATTTGCGAAGCAGCAATAAATAAAAAGATAAAGCCTCCACACATTAGCAACATGACAGCACCTATTCTCCATAAAAGCTTTGGCATCAGCATATCTCCTTTTTTGAAGTTATTACCTATAGTGTAAAGAATAGCTTGCAAAAATTCTAGTCATAACTAGATATAATTTTATGACTTTTTTAGACTGACTCTTCCTTTGGATCATCTTCATCAAAAATAGGAACTTCCGTATACGTTTCTTCTTTTTCGAAAGCGGAAGAAGAATTCTCTTTTTCCTCTTGTGCAGGCTTCGTTTTACCAGAAGAAATATCTGATTTAGCGTTTTTTAACTCTTCCATATCTTTTTGGATTTGGTCCGTGAAATCCTTTGGTATAGCTCCACTTCCGTATGTAGCTCCGATGTTTAAAGCACCGCTGAGCTCCTTAATGCCAACTTGACCAATATTGTTGTTTTGTTCATATTTATCGAGAAAAAATTTATCAATATGAATAGTAGGGTGAGCATTTTCTAAGAGTGCGGCTCTTTGGTGAATCGCTTTTACTTCTTCTTGAAGGGAAGACGTTCGTTTTAGCATGTCCACCTGTACTTCAGTTAAAAGCGACATGCTGCGCTCTAATGCTGAAACTCTTTCATCTAGTTCGGTCATTTTTTCGAGATAAGGAGCCATTTTTTTCTCTACAGATTGTTCTACTAAGCTAGTTATATCCGGATAAGACATAGCTTCTTTCTTTTTATCGCGAGGGTTTTGTGTAGAGATAATTTGTTCCAAGTGCGCTACTTTTTCTTTTAAAAAATGAAGCTGCCTAGCAGTCTCTTGCATGTCTTTTGTATATGATTGTTCTGTCTCTTTGTGAGCTCTTCTTTGTGAAGATGAAGAATCGTTGGAAAGCGTGGGCTGAGCTTCTAGCTGTTTTTTAAGCATTATAAGAGAACCCATTTGCGGTTCGAGTTTTAAAAAACGGTTCATGTGAACTTCAAGCGTATTAATGCGCTTGATTTGATGTTTGAAGTCCGCTAGCTCAGTGTGAAGATGTTGGTTAGTCTGTTTGGGGTTGAAAAATCCTTTCATAGACATTTCGCTTCTCCTCATCTTGGGCTTATTTCCGATGTAATAACAGTTAAATAAATATATATTGGTCCAGTTTGGAAATTAACGTTAAATTCTTTGCGTTTATAAATGCTTATGTGCACTATTAAATTTCATTCATAAAACTACTAAGCCTTATTCAATGTGAATACGTTCTTCTTGGAAAAACTGCCTGTGATAAGAAAGAATAAGCAGTCCATTTTCAAATTTCGCCCGCAGATGATGCGCATCCGTAGGCTCTGGCAATTCAACAATTCGGTTAAAGTCTCCAGAAGGTCGTTCTTGTACAACCGGCTGTCCTGTGATAAGAGGGTGCGGTGAGCCTTTTAATAGAAGCCGGCTGCCTGAAACAGAAACGTGCAAATTTTCTTTTAGATAGCCGGGCAAGTCAGCGATAATAATGATTTCATGTGGGGTAACGTAAATGTCGACAGGTGGAAAATTACTTTTAGAAGCCTGAGGTGCCTGATATGAATCAGGAGCATTCATATCCATATTTTCTTTCATAAATTCGTTAAAAGCAGTTTGATCAAAAACACCGTTCCAAAAATCATTTGTTTGATATTTTTTAGCAAATTCCATCCACTGCATAAGTTTATCAAAGTCCATATGGTTTCCTCCTTACCACACATCATAAAAAGATGGAATTTGAATATAGTTTGAAAAGGGGGTGGTTTAAATGGCAGGTGCATCTATAAATATTAATATTTTAATGCTAAAAATAAATTCCTTTGAAAATGCGTCTGCAGTAAATATCGGACAGAATTTACTAGCAGACTGGAATAATTCAGATAAAAAAACACAGGGGTTTGGGCAAAATTTTGGTGATGATAGCGGCTTTATAGGAACGAGAAGCTGTGTCGATGATCGAGATCAAATTGACAGCCCATCATCTTTTCAAAAAGTGCCCATTTCATAGAAAAAGCCTAATAAATATAGCCAGTTCAGATGCAGGTTATATTTATTAGGCTTCTGATTGAATGCTAATAGACGAATAGATGAAGATATGCTGCTAGTTGTGTGCAGTAGAGGTAGAGGAGATGAAGAAATTTAAATTACGCTATTTTTAACTGAGTTTGAATCGTTTACATCTGAGTCTATAATCCATGAGAACGGAGTTACGTTCGGAGAAAAATCTCCGTTTGATTCTCCCAGTCCTTGATTACGTTTATAAGATACGAACACATCAAGCTGCTGATTAGGTCCTATGCTTAAAACAGATGAATTATCCAAAACGTTCACTTTGAAGGCTTGTAAGTTAATGACCATAGGCGAAAAAATCATATGGTTTCCTCCTTATTTATCATTTTTTGTTGCAAATGCATCCACATAATCATTATCTACAGTTTTTTGAGCAGATCCTGCTGTAAAACATTGATCAGCGTGTTGCTGTCCGAAGGTCTGATTTTTCTTTGCTGTGACATATCTTGTAACTTTTAACGTATTTCCAATAGAAATACTGCTTGCTTGATCAGCACTGCGAATGTTCAATTTTCCTAGGTTGATTTTTGTTGAGTCGAATAGCATACTATTCCCCTTTCTAAAAAGCGACAGTTCTTCTAAGTCTTTAAAAGCTTATTGTAGCTTCTTTGAAAATATGAATAATACATGGATTCATTCAGAGAGTAGAAGTGGTCTACTGTAGCGTATTGTAGTTCTGTGTAAAACGTGAAAAGATTTTAAAACCTCGACAGGAAAAGGAGGGAATAATAAAAATGCACGATATTTTACATGCTGTAAACACATCAACAGTAAAAAGTGTGTTGGCAACGATTGTTCATGTAGAAGGATCCTCATATTTAAAAGAAGGAACGTCCATGCTGTTTCAAGAAAATGGGGAGAACATTGGGATGTTAAGCGCTGGTTGTGTAGAAGCAGATCTTGCTGAGCGCGTAAAAGAGTTGTTCCACACTGAGCACGTATTAACCGTTACGTATAATTTAAAAGAAGAAGGTGATGCAGGATGGGGACAAGGAGCAGGCTGCAATGGAATCCTCTATATTCTCCTAGAACCTGTAACTGCGAGGATGAAGCAAAATCTTTTGCGGGTAAAACGTCATTTAGATAACCGAAATCCTGTTTTACATATTAAAAAATTAGAAAAAAACTTTATTCAAACAACCTCTTTTTATGTAGAAAAGACGGGCGAAACATTTGGTGCAAATAGCGACGAATCATCTTTTGCAACAGATGATTGGAATGGGAGAAAGAGCGGTATTCAATTTTCAAATTGCTCCCTGCTCACATATGCTCATCTATATAAACCCAAGCCTCGTCTAGTTATCTGGGGAGCAGGTGCCGATGCAAAATATTTAGTATCACTTGCTGCCAATACGGGTTTTTTTGTTACCTTATGCGACTGGAGACCGGCTTTATGTAATAAGGAACATTTTCCGCTAGCACAGGAAATACATATTGGATTTCCAGAGGAAGTAGACAAACAATTGTCCATTCAAAGCGATGATTTTGTTGTGATCATGACGCATAATTTTTATCGCGATCAAGAAATTCTCTCGCTATTAAAATCAAACCCTGTAAAGTATATAGGAGTTTTAGGATCTAAAAAGCGAACACTTCGATTATTGAATACTGATATTTCTTCACGCATTCATTCCCCGGTAGGACCGCAGGAAATTGCCGTTAGTATTCTGGCTGAATTAATTCAAAACCTCCGAATGTATGATGAAAAAAAGGGATAAAAATGTCCGGGTTAAATATTGTTGCTGTTTATCTTGCCGCGGGAGCTAGTAAAAGGATGGGCAGCAATAAGCTGTTGCTGCCTTTAGGGAATGGATGTTTGGGGAGTAAAGCTTTACGAAAAGCGGTTTCTTCAAAAGTAAACCATACGATAGTAGTAACAAAGAAAGGAGATCATCTTGAGTGGATTGACCCTATTCTTTTTTCAGAAGCATATCAGCAGAAGTGGAGTCATACTTCTTGTAGTAGCGCTTTAAAAGGTCAGTCTGCGTCTTTAAAGTGCGGATTAAAAAAAGCAAAAGAATTAAACGCTGATGCTATTATTGTGCTGCTGGCAGATCAGCCTCTTATAAGTATCGTGCTGATAGATACATTTGTTTCTCTTTTTGAAAAATATTTTTCCGTTCCATTTATTTCATCTTTTTATCAAGGAATTGCCAGAGCACCGGTTTTATTGTCAAAACAAATGTTTTCAAGCTTGGATAAGTTGCAAGGAGATCAAGGGGCAAGAAAAATCATAAGACAAAGCGGGCCTGAAAATGGAATGTTTTATGAATGTACCGACGCTTCCCTTTTTATGGATGTTGATACAAAACAAGCGTATGAACGCATTAAAAAGATATACAAAGAGAAACGTCGACTGTTTTGATTGATGGAGGTGAAAAGAGTGGATGTCATTGGAAAAAGCGTTATTCGAAAAGATGCATTAGAAAAAGTAACGGGTACGGCTCGATACACAAATGATTACATGTTTAAAGGCTCCCTGCACGCCAAAATAGTAGTCAGCCCTTACGCACATGCAAGAATTCAAGCAATAGACGTCCAAGCGGCGATTGCTACTCCCGGTGTTCACGCGGTTGTGACGGGTGAGCATTTGCCGTTAACCGGAGAAGGAGTTCGTGACAAGCGACCGCTTGCATTTGAAAAAGTGCGGTATCACGGAGAAGCCGTAGTCCTGGTAGTAGCAGAAACCCCTGCACTCGCTGAGCGTGCGGCGAGTTCTGTTCATATTCAATATGAGCCGTTACCTGTGGTTCATTCTCCTAGCGAAGCAATTAAGTCTGAGTCTCCTTTGGTGCATGAAAATATGCACATCTACAAGCATGATGAAACGGTGTATCCAGAGCCAGGGACCAATGTAGCTAACAGAGTCAAAATACGAAAAGGCAATATAGAAGAAGGTTGGGAAAAAAGTGAGTTAATAGTTGAAGAAACATTTTCTCTATCTCCTTCAGATCACGCGGCAATGGAAACAAGAAGTGCCGCTGCTGAAATCCTTCCGATTGGATTAGTTAAAATTATCACTTCTTCTCAAGCTCCTTTTATGGTGAAAAAATTAATCAGTGAGTACTTTGAAATTGAAGCGGGAAAAGTGATCGTTGAAACACCGCTAGTAGGAGGAGGATACGGAGGAAAAGCAGCTGTCCAGCTGGAGCTGCTTGCTTATCTAGCTTCAAAAGCTGTGGGTGGAAGGCTGGTTAAAATATTGAACACAAGAGAAGAAGATATGCTTACTTCGCCTGCTCACGTAGGTCTAGATGCAAAAATCAAGCTAGGTTGTTCTAAAGAGGGACTCTTGCAGGCTGCTGACATTCTTTATTTGTTTGACAGCGGTGCTTATGCGGATAAAGGAACGGACTTGAGTAAAGCTGCAGCAGCTGACTGTACGGGACCTTATCGTCTTGAACATATTCTTTGTGATTCATTATGTGTATATACAAATCACCCTTACGCTTCCCCTTTTCGAGGATTTAGCCACTCGGAACTATTATTTGCGTTCGAGCGCACGGTGGACATCCTTGCTAAAAAAGCAGGTATAGACCCTTTGGAGTTTAGAGAAAAAAACGCTATTTTGCCGGGCGATACTACGCCTACGCAAGTACGTTTAACTTCTAGCAGCGTTGGTAACTTACCGGAATGTATTCGTCGCTTGAAGCAGCTAATGAAATGGGAGGAAGGACAGAGAACGGTTCATGAAAACGGCCTTATTACTGCCAAAGGGATTAGCTGCGTCTGGAAAACCTCCACTATTGAAACAAACGCAGGTTCAGGTGTTATTCTAACATTCAACCCTGATGGAAGCGTGAATTTAATGTCTGGCGTTATTGAATTAGGTACGGGGACAAAAACAGTGCTCGCGCAAATACTGGCTGAAAAATTGCAGATGCGCGTGGAACGTATTCATGTGCGAATGGAAGTAGATACTCAAACGACTCCTGAACATTGGAAAACGGTGGCTAGCAGAGGCACTTTTATGGCAGGAAGAGCGGTTTTAGAAGCGGCTGAAGATGTGATTAACCAATTAAAAAAGATAGCTTCTTGTATATTTCGAGCTTCTGAGGAAGATATCGAAATAAAAAATGAAAAAGTTTTTTTACGGGATGAGCCTGAAACCTCCTTGGCCTTTAAAGAAATTGTGTATGGCTATAAATATCCGAACGGAAATGCAATTGGAGGGCAAATCATAGGGAGAGGCAATTATATTTTAAGAGGGATGACCTACTTGGATAAAGAAACGGGAGCTGGGCGTCCCGGTCCTGAATGGACGGTAGCAGCTGAAGGAGTTGAAGTGGAATATAACCCTAGAACGTATAGATACCGTATTGTAAAAGCTGTCTCTGTTATTGACATAGGAACCGTGTTAAACGAGAAAATGGCAAGAGGGCAAGTCATGGGTGCGATGAGTATGGGACTATCGTTTGCAGGCAGAGAAACATTTTGGTTTGATTCAAATGGCCGAATTTTAAACCCTCAGCTTCGGAAATATCGTCCTCTTCGCTACGGAGAGCATCCAGAGTACGTAGTAGATTTTGTTCATACGCCTCAATTAGATGCGGCCTACGGAGCTAGAGGAGTCGGAGAACACGGGCTGCTTGGTATGCCGGCTTCTTTAGGAAACAGCTTAACGGTGGCAGCAGAAACAGAATTAAACCAACTTCCGCTTATTCCAGAATTGATTTGGAGGATGAAAGAAGGGAATGCTGATGATTTCATTTGACTTTGAATATCACAAACCTGCAACCGTTTCAGAAGCAGTTGCCTTATTTCAAGAGTTAGAGAATCAAGGCAAACAGCCGCGTTATTATGCTGGAGGCACTGAAATTCTGACATTGGGCAGATTGGGTTTGTTTGTTACCCATGCTGTCATTGATATAAAAAATATACCCGAGTTTCAAAAAGCAGAAGCTGATGAAGACTGGATGATTTTTGGTGCAGGTGTAACATTGACTGAACTGGAAGAGAAAAACTTATTTCCTTTATTAAGTAAGTCTGCTAGCGAAGTGGCTGATCACACGGCTCGAAATAAAATAACCCTAGGAGGAAATATTTGTGGGCATATCTTTTATCGAGAAGCCGTATTGCCGCTGTTTTTAGCGGATAGTCAACTCGCAGTGGCAGATCTCAGTGGAATAAACCTCCATTCGATTCACGATCTTTTTCAGCGGCGTTTGCAGCTGGAAAAAGGAGAGCTGCTTGTTCAGGTGTTTGTTGAAACAAAGTATGCTGACCTGCCGTATATGAGTATAAAAGAGCGCCAGCAGTGGGATACAGGATATCCACTAGTTACAGTAGCCGCTTTAAAAACAGAAGGAACCATTCGAGTAGCTTTCAGCGGAGTATGTTCGTTTCCTTTTCGATCAGCTGAAATAGAAAAAGTGCTAAACCATAAAGACACTCCATTAGAAGCTCGAATTCAAACTGCTCTTGAGTATATACCTGCTCCAATTTTAAATGATGGAGAAGGATCGGATCGATATCGCAAATTTGTGATTAAAAATTTATTGTTTGATATTTTCAAAGAGCTGGGAGGAACGTAATGTGCTAAGAGATGAACGGTATAGAATAACAGTTAAGCTAAAGGTTAATGGGGAAGAAAAAATGATCGATATCCGAACAGCAGATACGTTGCTTTACGTATTAAGAGAAAAGCTGGGCCTTACCGGAGCAAAACCAGGCTGTTTAAATGGAGACTGCGGAGCTTGTACAGTAGGGATAAATCAGCGGCCAATGAAATCCTGTCTCATGTTAGCGGCGGAAGCAGAAGAGAAAGAAATAATGACTATAGAAGGACTGAAGAACTCACCTATGCAAAAAGCTTTTATTGAACATTTTGCTTTTCAGTGCGGTTATTGCACATCGGGTTTTATCATGAATGCTCATTTGCTTTCTAAACACCATCCTTCAGGCAGTGACGATATTATAAAGGAATGGTTAGCTTCCAATATATGCAGATGTACAGGGTATAAAGAAATTGAAGACGCAGTAAAATCTGTTTTACACTTTTCGGAGCGCGAGTGAGAAAGGAAAAAGAAGAAATAGAATAACATTTACACGTGTTTAGAATAGTATGTGCTAAGGGTGTGGAGAATGTGGAATGGAAAAGCGGCTTTGACAAAGAAAGGGAACTTATCTTTGCCATTCAACGAAATCTGGATGTAGTAACAGCCATATTATTATTAACTGGCCAAATAACAATTATAGGAGTATTTGTGACACCCGGAGCTTTTCGTATTTCAGTAGGCGGACCTATTACGGGAACCAGTCGCATAGAAGGAAAAGACGGAGATGTGGGAATTAATATTATTATTGATATGATTGATGTGTTTCTTGCGGCTTTGCTGCTTAATAACCAGATTAATGTGTCGGGCGCCTTTATTTCTTCTGGAAGGTTTACCATTAACGTAAGTGGGCCTATTTTTGGCGTTCCTAAAACAGAACCTGCATTAAGTGAACTGAATCAATCCTCTCAGTTTTTTCATCGTACCGTATCAAAACATTTTTATGTAAATCCTGACTTAGTTGAAAAATTTACAAAGGACTGATTAAGATGTCATTAACGGATATACCTACAGTAAGGCCTTCAGAGACGAGTATTTTTCTTATCGCCCTGCCGCTTATTATTTTTATTTTTTTCTTTACTCAGCCAAAAGCATCAGACGTCAAATAATCATGTAGCATAATGGGTGTTTTATCCCTGGGCACACAAGCTGCTTATTTTTCTGTTCGTATCATTGCCTCTTCATTCATTAAGCCCCTAACGCTTTTCTTTTCTGTCATGTTTCATTAAAATGAACATAAACATATATGTAGAGAAAAGAATAATCGAGTGTTTTCTAACGTTATAAAATAGCTTACTATACGAAGAAAGCGTCTATAATAAAAGAAATGAACCTTTTGCGTGGTCAGCTGACGATGCTTTTTATTTTTACAAACTGCAGTGAAGGCAGAAAGGAGAGAATTCGATGAGTTTGCGCGAGCGGCTGCTGTATGTAGCGGAACATTATAAACAAATGGGTGGAGACGTACTTGTAAAACATGAAATAGAAAATATGCTTACACGCAGGCTTCCGATTTCTCTTTATCGATTGGAGCATATAAATCGAGAAGAAATGCGTATATCGGGACACCACGCTGAAACATTTCCTTACGTGACCCTTCAGAATAAGAATATAGAGAGTGACGTGAAGGTAGCGTATTTATTCAGTGAAGACGGTCAGCGCATTTACTTAGTCATGATGAGAACAGACTCAGAAGAAGGAACTGATCTGAAAGACATTCGTTTTTTTACTCCTGAACATGCCCGCGTATTGAAAGATAATCATATTGTCATTGGTACAAGCATGGAAGCGAAAAGATTTGAGGATAGAGTAGCTCTTTACCTTCCTTACAATATAGCAGATTTACCTAGCAATGATCAGCTTCAAGATGACTTGCATTTACTGCTAAGTATGCATGAACAGTATATAAAAACATACGGAATGAGCAAAGAGATGATTGGGGACAAAGACGCCATCGTCCATATTCATGAGTATATTAGGAAATCTGGATTTACATATGAACGACATGATATAGCCAACGCCTACTTTGCTTTAAAGACCAAACCGTTTATTGTTTTATCAGGAATGAGCGGGACAGGAAAAACAAAGCTTGCTCAGCTCTTAGCAGATAGTATCGGTGCCACGATTGAAAATGGAAGACAAGTGCTCATTCCGGTTCGACCCGATTGGCACGATAGTTCAGATTTATTAGGATATATTGATTTAAGAGGAGATTTTCGCAGAGGATCGTTTCTGTCGATTATGCAGCAAGCCATTCAGCATCCAGCTTACACATATGTTGCCATATTGGATGAAATGAACTTAGCTCGAGTTGAACATTATTTTAGCGATATTTTAAGCGTGATGGAAAGCAGGAGCTGGTCAAAAGGGAAAATCAAAACGGCTCCGTTATTTCCTGGACATAAGATGTTCCGAGATATTTATTTGCCATCTAATCTTCTCATTATAGGTACAATTAATATGGATGAAACAACTCATGGGTTTAGTCAAAAGTTGTTAGATCGTACCAACACCATTGAGTTAAATAAGATTCAACTAGATTCTTTTGATTTTTTAGATGATAGAGATCCATCTCAGCACAGCATTCAAAATGTACAAATTCAAAGTCAATATGTTCACTTAAAAGATGCGTATGTTGAACATGCTGAGCTTATTCACGAAGTAACAAATGAACTGCTAACCGTCAACGAGATGCTTATAGAAGTCGATTTACAAATAGGTTACCGCGTACGCGACGAAATATGCTTTTATTTAATTTACGCAGTGAAAAGCGGGATGTTTACGTTTGATCAGGCGTTTGATTTTCAGATTTTGCAAAAAGTTTTGCCTCGTATTTCAGGAAGCGATGGGTACACATTTGATTTATTAAAAAACCTTTATTATTACTGTACAAATACACTGTTAGATGATGAATTTGAGACAGCTGTCGTAAATGCAGATGGAATGAGATTTCCTAAAAGCGCACGCAAAATAATGGAGATGATGAGACGTTTTGAAGTATACGGATACACGTCATTTTGGATTAATACCGTACGTTGAAATTGAAACCGACACATGTACGGTGGTTATAAAAGGGAAAAATAAGAAAAGAATAAAATCTGCAGAAGAAGTGATGTTTTTTTCTTGTACAGGAAAAGGAATTACACATGTAAAAGTATTAAATCAAATAAAAGGCATGATGACTTCAAAACCGCCGCTTGAGCCTTTATTTTTTGAAAATGAAACCTATCAAATTACAGTTGTTTCTAAAAATGAAACAAGCCTGTTTGTTAACCACGATTCAAAAGCAGTTGAACAAAGTTTTCAAACCGTAGGATTTCCCTACATTTTGACGGGAAATATAAGCTTTCAAAATGAAGTAGGGTATTCTACGTTTCATGTTTACAGTGAAAGAGAAAAAGAGCTGTCCTTTACTCTTGAAATTTTCCCATCAAAGATGAGCTACAAGACAGATTATGTACACATGGTTGATGAAGTGAACGGATACATTCATGATTTGGCATACGATATGCTTCGTAAAACATATATTGAAGCAAAATCTGTTTGGTCTAAGCAAGCAACATGGACGGAATTTTATCATGTTCTCTCTCACTATATGAAACCCTTTCTTCATTCTGTGCGTCAGATTGAAAATCAGCCGTTTCAATCGGTGAAAGTTGAACATGAGCTCATGAGAGGAGATCAAATAAAAAAACAAGATAACCGTGCTATATCATTTGTCCGAACACACCCTACCTATCTTGCACCTTCAAGCAGGGGGATTAAAATTAATCGAAATATAAAAGTAGTACCCACAAAAGCGATTGGCACCAGGCATGTGTCTACCTATGATAATCTGGAAAATCAAAGTGTTAAATGGATGATGATGCAGCTGTACCATAAGCTAACTACACTAATTGACAAATTAATAGAAGATAGATATGTAAAAAAAGAAGCGGTGTCGGCTCTAGAAACTAATCATACCGAATTAAAAAGACTGTTAAATAATGTGTTTTGGCAACGGGTGAAGACCCTACAAGCTTCAACTCTTCCTTCTACACTACGGACGGCACCCCGCTACCGGGAAGCAAGCAGATACTTTATGTTCTTAACGCGAGGATTGGCTCTTAACGGAGAGTTTTACCACCTTTCATTAAAAGATATCGCAACTCTCTACGAATACTGGACGTATGTTAGTCTTTTAAAGAAGTTGCAAACTTACGGCAAGCGGATAGAACAAAACATCATGACAACGACAGAACAAGGGTTGAACGTCAGGATGCAGCCGTCTTATCATCGTTTTCAAGTGGGGAAAGCAGAAGTCACGCTATGGTATCAGAAAGCATACCATCATACTCATACCGTTATTCAAAAGCCAGACTTGCTGCTTGAAGTAAAGCAAGGGGATAAAAAAAGTGTATATCTTTTTGACGCTAAGTATCGTATCAAACCAAATCACGATACGCCCTCTCCTAGAGAAGAAGATATTAATATCATGCATCGTTACCGAGACGCTATTGTAGAGGAAAATGGAATAAAACCGGTACAAACAGCGATTGTGCTGTTTCCAGGGAAAGCAGAAGGCTATAAGCAGCATCATTTTTATAAAAGTATTGAACGTGTTGGAGTTGGTGCGCTGCCTTTTTTGCCGGGAGAAGAAGGGTTAGTAGAAGAATTTATTGAAACTATTTGTACGGTAGAACCAAATTTTTTCAGCGCTGAGTAGGTGAATAGGTAGAAAGTGAACAAGTCTTTTTTTATGCGTTGACATAGTGTTAAGTTTTTTATGTTTTGATGACATTTCGAGATTTTAGTTGTATTTTCCTGTTGAATTTTCTAGAATAGTAGAGAATAAAACCGTATCGAAAAGAAGTCGTATCATGTGCAGAGAACGTATCAGGAGGACAACGAAGTGAAAAAGATTCTACTATTCACGTTAGTAGCGCTATTGGCAACTTTTTTTATTGACAGGGTATACAGCGAACGCAACCAAGCGCAACTTCAGCAAACTGTAATCAATGAAATTAAAAAAACAAATCAAAGTAAAGAAGAAGCTTCCATCCTTGATTTTAATGAATTATGTGATTTTAGATGGGATAAAGTATATGTTTTTGGACCGGAAACGACTCGCAGTGAGGTAAATGAAAAGCTGGGCTTCACGTGGTCTGAAGCAAAAGCAAAAGGTATTGGAAAAGATAAAAAAGATAACTTTATTGTCTTTGTAGAAAATGATCAAGTAACGCAATATTTAAAAATACCGGCGTCATATGGAACTATTGTTCCTAAGACTTCTGTTGCAAATGAAAGCTAACGAATTTCTTCGTTAGCTTTTTTATGCTTTCTTTTTTAAGGATGAAGTTTTTTTCTCTGCTGTTGATTTTGTCGGGTGTAAAGTAGAAGGATCTATGCTCACTTTTAACATTTCCATTAAATGTCGAATATCTCGTTCTTCGCTTCCGCTGCCTTTTGTAACTTCGCCTTGATTTATTTTTTGTTGAATGACGTTTTGTAAGGCGTCTCGGTAGTTGTTTTTGTAAATAGATGGATTAAAAGAAGTAGATAGCTTATCAATTAATTCCACCGTCACTTGTGTATCACTTTCATTAATGGAAGAAGTACTGGATAAGTTAGGCACATCTGTGACTGAACGAAGCTCTTCTTCAAAATGCATCGTGTGAAGAACAAGAGAGCCGCCAACGGAACGAATAATTGCAATTTGCTGTTTGGAATATAAAAATACATTGGCAATACCGACTTTATTCGTTATTTCAAGTGCATTTAATAAAGTATAATAAGCTTTTAGGCTCGTTTCTCCAGGAGAGATATAGTAGGGCTTATCAAAAAACAGGGGATCAATGTCATCTAACGAAACAAAGTGTAACAATTCAACAGCTTTGTTTGCTGCAAAGGGCTCTTTGACACTGTCAATTTCCTGTTGTGAAAGTACAACAAACTGACCGGTCGCTGTTTCGTATCCTTTAACCAGTTCATCGGATTCTACTTCCCGTCCACACGTTTGGCAATGTTTTTCTTGATGAATAGGTGTATGGCAAACGGAGTGTAGCGTGCGCAGCTTTACATCTTTTTCTTCAATTGCTCCGTGCAGTTTAATAGGGATATCAATTAATCCAAAGCTGATTTTACCTTTCCAAGCAGTATGAAGCATAAACGTTCTCCTTTTACTCTTTTTTAATAGTGTGCCGTAAAACAAATTAGATATCCCATTGTTTTGAAAAGAAGAACATTCTTAAAAAACTATGTGCTAAATAAACAATTAAATATTTCCAATAAAGCTACAGAGACAACATCTGCCGCTTTATTGGAAATCAATAGGGACTATTTGCTGATTAGATTCATTTGTCTCATGTTTAGAAATCGTAATTTCAAGGATTTCGTTACTAAATGTAGCGGTAATTTTTTTATTCATCAATGGAAATGGAAAGTCGATTGTACGTTCAACGCTTTCTTCCATTTGTTCTCTTGCAAGCGTTCCTTGCTTTTCATCATGAAATTCTCTAATGCAGTATTTTTTGGCTGTCAGCTGTAAGTGGTCAGCTTGTATCTGAACGATAATATCCTTGGGGTGATACCCTAATAATTCAGCTTCGACAATAAATGATTGTTCTGTTTCAAATAAATCTATACGAACGGAATCATAATCTAAATAACTCATAAAGGGATTTGAAAGCATGACTTCTAACAACTCTTGAAAGCCTTTTACAAATATTTGGTCTGCTGGCAGACGCTTGTTTTTCATTTCTGCGTTCCTCCATTATTTAAACTGTTTCACTTTACTATCATATGCGCGTTTATGTACTTAGTGAACTCCTGCGCAAAGAATAAGCTTGAAGTACTAGCTGTCTTTTCTACGCATAAAAAAGCAAGCTCTGTAGAGAGCTTGCCGCTGTTTTACATATCATGTCCGCTATTGTGTTTTTGGCGAGAATGCTTACGGTTTTTTACTTTATGAGATCCGCTTAGCGGTTCGGGCTGTCCAGAATTGCTTTTTGGTGCATTTCTTCTGATGTCTTTGCTGCTATTTTTGTTCATAGTTAAAGCCTCCCTTTCATTTATTAGGGTAGGATAGTGACAGGGAATTTATCCGATGAAAAATTCCCCTTTCTAAAAATAGGTTTAACAAAAACAGGAAATGGGAACAGGAAAAAAGCGTCATATATAATGACGCCTCCTCGTTAGATTTCATGGAGTTAAACGATTTTGCATTTCTAACTAGTGATTAGTATATCCAATAAGAGAGTGTTTTATTGATTTTTTTTGCGTTTTTTATTATTTTGTTTCTGTTGTTCGGTTAATGGTTCATTTGAAAATTCTTCATTATAACCCGCTCCTTTTCCTTGAGCGCTAGCCGCGTTAGCTCCAGGAATGACGTGGTTTGACTTGCGTTTAGCCATGTTGAATCACCTCCGTTTCTAGCATGCGTAAAAATCAATGAAATATGAATTATTAGAAAAATAAAAGGAAGATGGAAAAAGGTTATAAGTGAAACTTATGTTAATTAATAACATTCTTTTTATTTACTTATGTATAATATTATATTAAGATAGATGGTGAAGGGAATAGAGGATGGGGTAAGTAAATCCTTTATACATAGAATTTTAAGGGGGTAAAAGCAATGACTAAAAAAGACGTTTTTAACGCTCGTTCGTCATTCGATCTTAATGGCAGCACATATAATTATTACCGCTTACAAGCTTTAGAGGAAGCAGGTTTAGGTAACGTATCTAAGCTGCCGTATTCAATTAAAGTATTATTAGAATCTGTTCTTCGTCAGGTAGATGGCCGTGTTATTACAAAAGAACACGTCGAAAACCTTGCAAAATGGGGAACAAAAGATATTAAAGATATCGATGTTCCTTTCAAACCATCTCGTGTTATTCTTCAAGATTTCACTGGAGTTCCAGCGGTTGTAGACTTAGCGTCACTTCGTAAAGCAATGGCTGATTTAGGAGGAGATCCTGACAAAATCAATCCAGAAATTCCAGTAGACCTCGTTGTCGACCACTCCGTACAAGTTGATAAAGCAGGTACAGCTGACTCATTACGAATTAATATGGACCTTGAGTTTCAACGTAATACAGAGCGCTATAATTTCTTAAGCTGGGCTCAAAAATCATTTAATAACTATCGTGCAGTTCCACCAGCTACTGGTATCGTGCACCAAGTAAATTTAGAATATTTAGCAAACGTTGTTCATGCTGTTGAAGAAGATGGTGAATTCGTAGCTTTCCCTGATTCTCTAGTAGGCACTGACTCTCATACAACGATGATTAATGGTATCGGTGTTTTAGGGTGGGGTGTTGGCGGTATTGAAGCGGAAGCAGGTATGCTTGGTCAACCTTCTTATTTCCCAGTTCCTGAAGTAATCGGTGTTAAACTTGTTGGTGAATTACCAAACGGCACTACAGCTACAGACTTAGCGTTAAAAGTTACGCAAGTGCTTCGTCAAAAAGGAGTAGTCGGAAAATTCGTGGAATTCTTCGGTCCTGGCGTAGCAGAACTTCCATTAGCTGACCGTGCAACAATCGCTAATATGGCTCCTGAATACGGTGCAACATGTGGATTCTTCCCAGTTGACGCAGAAGCATTAGCATACATGCGTTTAACAGGAAGAGATGAAAAAGACATTCAGGTTGTCGAACAATATACAAAAGCAAATGGTTTATTCTTTACACCAGAAAATGAAGATCCAATTTTCACTGACGTTGTTGAGATTAACCTTGCTGAGATTGAAGCAAATCTTTCAGGTCCAAAGCGTCCGCAAGATTTAATTCCACTTTCTCAAATGCAAACAGAATTCAAGAAAGCTTTAACAGCTCCTGTTAGCAACCAAAGCTTCGGACTTGATGCTAAAGACGTAGATAAAGAAATTACGTTTAAGCTTGCAGACGGTTCAGAAACAACAATGAAAACAGGTGCCATTGCCATTGCGGCTATCACAAGCTGTACGAACACATCAAATCCTTACGTATTAGTAGCAGCTGGTTTAGTTGCGAAAAAAGCGGTAGAAAAAGGATTGGATGTTCCAGCTTACGTGAAAACTTCTTTAGCACCAGGTTCAAAAGTAGTAACGGCTTACCTGCAAAATTCAGGGCTGCTTCCATACTTAGATAAAATCGGCTTTAACATCGTAGGTTATGGCTGTACGACTTGTATCGGTAACTCTGGTCCATTAGAAGCTGAAATTGAAGCAGCGATTGCAGACAGCGACTTGCTTGTAACGTCTGTTCTTTCAGGAAACCGTAACTTTGAAGGACGTATTCATCCATTAGTAAAAGGTAACTACCTTGCTTCTCCGCCGCTTGTTGTAGCATATGCACTGGCTGGAACAGTAGATGTAGATTTACAAAAAGATCCAATCGGCATTGATACAGACGGCAATGAAGTATTCTTTAGCGACATCTGGCCTTCTCAAGATGAAATTAAAGAAGTGGTTAGCCGTACCGTAACGCCTGAATTATTCCGTAACGAGTATGAGCGCGTATTCGATGATAACGAGCGCTGGAATGAAATTAAAACAAGCGAAGATGCGCTTTATACGTGGGAGAATGATTCAACGTACATTCAAAACCCACCGTTCTTTGAAGGCTTATCAGAAGAACCAGGTGAAGTAGAACCGTTAAATGATCTTCGCGTAGTAGCGAAATTTGGTGACTCAGTGACAACGGATCACATTTCACCAGCGGGTTCAATTGCAAAAACATCACCTGCAGGCCTTTACCTTCAAGAAAACGGTGTAGAACCAAAAGACTTTAACTCATATGGTTCTCGTCGTGGTAACCATGAAGTGATGATGCGCGGTACGTTTGCAAACATCCGCATTAAAAACCAAGTAGCTCCTGGTACAGAAGGCGGCTGGACAACGTACTGGCCAACAAATGACGTAATGAGCATTTATGATGCTTGTATGAAATACAAAGAGCAAGATACAGGTCTTGTTGTACTTGCAGGTAAAGATTACGGCATGGGAAGTTCTCGTGACTGGGCAGCAAAAGGCACAAATCTTTTAGGTATTAAAACAGTAATCGCTGAAAGCTTTGAGCGTATTCACCGTTCAAACCTAGTATTAATGGGTGTTTTACCTCTTCAATTTAAAGATGGTGAAAGTGCGGATACATTAGGTTTAACTGGAAAAGAAACAATTGCAGTAGCAGTTGATGAAACAGTAAAACCACGTGATTTTATAAAAGTAACAGCAACTGATGAAGCTGGAAACAAAAAAGAATTTGAAGTACTTGTTCGTTTCGATAGTGAAATTGAAATTGATTACTATCGCCACGGTGGTATCCTTCAAATGGTGCTTCGTGATAAATTACAGTCTAAAACACATGCGTAAGTTATAAAGAAAAAGAGCGGTTCTTGTGAGCCGCTCTTTTTTTATGCAAACGCACCGTTTTCGACAAAAAGTGAGAGGGAAATATGCTATATTATAAAAGAAAATGCCCTATAAAAGGATTATTTTAGTAGATATTGCACATATCTATTAGTACATAGATTATCACTTTTTAGAAGAAATAAAGGAGCCGATCATATGGTTAAAAAAATAATTGCGGTCTTGCTTCTAGTAGGCTTTCTTAGCTACGCACTTTGGCAAGGGCTTTCTCCAAATGAAGCATCCGATAATTCTAACTTAAGCGAATACAAGGATTTAAATATCAAAAAAGGCGATAGTGCTCGTCAGGCTTCGGGTCAAGCTTATGGGTTGGAACCAAAAGATACAGCGCCTCCGTTTACACTGTCAGATACGAGCGGGAAATCCGTTCAATTATCGGACTTTAAAGGAAAAAAAGTCATTTTAAACTTTTGGGCAACATGGTGTCCGCCGTGTCAAAAAGAAATGCCCGATATGCAAGCGTTTTATGAGAAATATGGAAACGATGTACAGCTGCTTGCTGTTAATTTAACTTCGTCAGAAGGCAGTAAACAGGCAGTATCTAAGTTTCTTAAAGAAAAACAGTTTACGTTTCGTGTATTATTGGACGACCAAGATAGTGTAGGAAGTAAAAAATATCGGGTCTCCACCATTCCGACATCTTACTTTATAGATGAAGAAGGGAAAATTGTTCAACGAGTGAATGGTCCAATGACGCTTAAACAAATGGAAAACTTTGCTCAACAAGCAGCGAATTAACTTCGCTGCTTGTTTATTAAAAATGAAACTTATTTACTTTACCATCGTATACATAGATAAGTCAGTAAACATGTCAAACTTTCTTACAACTTTTCAAAAAGTATGTTTACTTATCTGACAAATTGGTTACAATATAGATAGTTGTATGATATCAGTTTCTTTAGATTTTTCAGATTTTTCATAAAAATTACATAAAGTAGGTGTTGTGATCATGAGAAAATTACGCAAACGTTCATTTGAAGAGTTAGTACAAGAAAATAAAACGCAGCTGTTAAAAGATCAGTCAGAAATTGAACGCATTGAAATGGAAATTGAAAAGCGGTTAGAAGATCGTATGCTTGAAAGAGCTGAATAACTTTAAAGTAAGTTGGTTAGAGTAACGGTGAGGAGGGGATAAGCATGGGAAATCCTAAAAAACAAAGCAAACCTTTTGTTCCGAATCACATCGGCACTCAACCGAGAGAAGCTGGTGGAAACAACGGAAAACAAATGCAAGATACATCCGGCAAGCATCCTCAAGTTATTCAAACCAAAGGTGAATGAATAAAAAGTCGCTGAATTCAGCGACTTTTTATTATTTGAATTCTACCGTGAATAAATAAACGTAAGGATTGCTCGAAATAAGCTCTTTAACAACTTCTCCATCGTCGGTTGAAAGCGGAGCAACTCGTATGCCATTGCCATCGTCACCAAATAAAGCAGCAACTGGATATGTTTTATTCATTTTTACCGTTTGTTTTTTCTCTAATCCAGTAAAGGAATAGCCGTTCATTTTTTGGGGCTTTTCCGCTTCTATTCCTAGGCTTGTATCGTTGCTGCCTACATTAAACATAACTTTATGAGTATCATCATCGATTTTATATGTAATAGCAAACATGTCAAATTCTTTTGAAACGGTCAGCCCTCCTGAGAATAAAGGTTGTTTGGCTTTTCCCTTTTCATAATAAGTAGCTTTTACATAAGCTTCTTTTGCGTGATTAGGAGCTTTAACATCGTATGCAATGATATTGCTTTTGTAGTCTAAATTTGTCACGGCTAACATTTTTTCTTCATGTTTTGAGTAATGATGAGGCTTCATAGAGGCACTTGCTGTCAATTTTGATGCCAATGAGGTTTGCGACATAAAAAATACGGCAAGCACTGCAATAAAGATGACGCTTAGTAATGCTATCATTCGTTTGGTCATAGCGATTCCCCCTTTGCATGTATATATTACCATATTATGTATGTTTTATATATATACATTTTAAATTAATTATAATTATATTATGTAAACTAAAATCATTTTTTTCCACTTATAGAGATGAACAAATCCGGCATACTACAATTGTAACAAAGTTATTTTGAGGAGGAAGATACAATGACATGGAATAAACCGAATCCAGACGATCGCAGTGATAACGTTGAAAAATTACAAACAATGGTTCAAAATACAATGAAAAACATTGAAGAAGCAGAAGAAGCTGCTGCATGCAGCAATGAAGAAGAACGTCAGCGTATTCAGCAAAAAAATCACAATCGTGAAGTAAGTATCGAAGCAATGCGCAGTGAAATAAAAGATGAGTCAGAAGCTCGTCAAAATGGTTACGAAGGTACGATTTAATAAGTAAAACAGCGACAATAAGCAGCTAAAAATAAACGGTTTTAGCTGCTTTCTTTCTATATTTTTTTAGTAAGGTGAATAATAATACAAACTAGCAAAGAGGTTTATGTAGGTGAAAAAGCACGTGAAAAAGAAAGTAGTAAGGATTTTGGTCAGTTTACTTATCGTCTTGATTATTGTGGGCTCTTATCACACGCATAAGCCCTTGCCTAAAGGAGTTTCATACGAAAGTAATCCTCACAAAGTAGAAGATGTATTTCTTTTATCAGACCTAACGTATCAAGACCAGCAGACGTCTGTTTCCGAACAACATATTTTTCAAGCAGTTACGAATGCGATTGATGACGCAAAAGCTTTTATTATTATAGATATGTTTCTATTTAATGGCTACTATAACCAAGGCGAAACGTTTCCTCACCTTAGTGATACGCTTGCAAGTAAGCTGATTGAAAAGAAACGAAAACATCCTAATATCGAAATCGTCTTTATTACAGATGAAATAAATACAACCTACGGCTCACATGATTCAAAGTGGTTAGATTCACTGCGGCTAAACGGAATCAAAGTGGTGCAAACCAATTTATCTAAGCTCAGAGACTCCATTCCACTATATTCTGCAGTGTGGAAAACTTTTGTTCAGTGGTTTGGTGAAAAAGGAACCGGATGGATCACGAATCCTTTCGGAAATAATGCACCTAACGTGACGGACCGTGCTTATTTTAAGTTGTTAAATGTAAAAGCTAATCATAGAAAAGTAGTAGCAACAGATCAAAGCGTTATTATCTCCTCTGCCAATCCTCATGATGCAAGTTTTTATAATTCTAACATGGCCTTCGAAGTAAAAGGGAATATCATTGGAGATGTGGTAAAAAGTGAACAAGCCGTGTCTGATTTTTCTTACGGAGGAAAGTTACCTCGGTATAAGAAGAAAGAAAAAGAAAAAGGAGACCTCTATGTTCAGCTGTTAACAGAAGGAAAAATCTATACGCACGTATTAAATGATTTACGTCATGCTAAAAAAGACGATGATGTATGGCTTGGCATGTTTTATCTTGGAGATCGAGACGTAATAAAGGCGCTTTTGAAAGCTTCTAAACAAGGAGCCAACGTACGATTAATTTTAGATCCTAATGAAAATGCGTTTGGAAGAAAAAAGTTCGGACTGCCTAACCGTCCAGTAGCAGCAGAACTTGTAAAGAAATCTAAAGGAGATATTAAAATTCGCTGGTATCATACAGGGAAAGAACAGTATCATTCTAAAACTTTATTTATTCGAAACAAAAAAAATGCAACTATTATTGCAGGAGCAGCAAATTTCACAAAACGAAATTTGGCTGACTTGAACTTAGAAACGGATATTAAAGTATCAGGACCTCCTAATAAAAAGGTTATGACCGAACTAAACGCTTATTTTGACCGCTTATGGAAAAATAAAGACTACACATATACACTTCCTTATAAAAGGTATGAAAATAAGATGACGCGGCTGGAAATGCTGATATATCGCATTCAAGATGCACTTAGTCTTACAACATATTGAGTAATAACCAAACTAGTAGGAGTATATTCTCCTTATATGGTAAGATAAAACAGGAACAGTGCAAGAGGAGGTAGAGTCATGCTAGTATCGAAGAAAGAAATCGAAGTGCGCTATGCAGAAACCGATCAGATGGGCGTTGTGTATCATGCTAACTATTTAGTATGGATGGAAATAGGTCGAACGCAGTTTATTAGTGATTTAGGTTTTAGCTATGCACAAATGGAAAGAGACAGTGTGCTGTCGCCAGTTATTGATATACAGGCTTCATATAAAAAGCCGCTTCATTATGGCGAGACAGCTGTAGTACATACTTGGGTTGAGAACTATGACGGTCTACGCGTTGTGTACGGCTACGAAATTTTTAATTCAAATGAAGAACTTGCGTTAACAGGAACATCGTCACACGTATGTGTGAAAAAAGAAAACTTTAAGCCTATTTCGATTCGCCGTAATTATCCAGAATGGCATAAAGCCTATGAAGATGCCAAAAAGCAGGGTTAAGCGTAAGAATAAAAAGCATCGATAAATCGATGCTTTTTTCTTACGCTTCGTAATGAAAGTCAGGTTCTTTTGTTTCTTCATTATAATTTACGGTCAAATCATGACCATCAAAGTACCAAAGGTCTTCATCTTCTACGAAGAATGTTAAACCGGCAACTTTTGTTTCAACGCCAACGTTTTTAGGAGAATCTGTGTTTACACCTAAAGAAAAACCTTTTTGAACGTTGCTGCATCCGCCGTAGCGAACAAAAAAGCGAATTGTTTCGTTTCCTTCTAGCATCATTTCGTCTTTGTACCACGTAGCTGCTGCTTCTGTTACTGTTAATTTCATTAATTATGCTCCTTCCAATACTGCGGATACATTTATTATAGTAGAAAGGTAGATAAATTACCAATATATACGAATCCAGCTAGGAAGGAATGAGATAAAATAAAACGATTTAATATAGAGTTGAAGGCTTCATTTCTATATTAAATCGTTTCATTCTTTCATTTGAAATCATATTGTTTTCCAATGGTTTCCCAGCAGTGAACGCAGTAGCGGCTTCCTTCTAGCTGTGAATCCATTTTCTTATTTCGTTTGCAAATAGGGCATTTTTTCTTCACATCATTCACCTCCTTATTTTAGTATCAGTATAACTAATAAATAAGAAATGTATTCGCTTACAAAGTGGTTATAAAAAAAGAAATAAGAGGAAGATCCTCTTATTTCTTTTTACCTGACAAAAATGTGACTTTCGGTTCTGTTTTGTTAAGAATTCGCGTAATGTTTGCGCGGTGTCTGTAAATGACAAAGGCTACAATTAAACCAATAATCATAATAAGCATGTAGTCTTGTTTAAATAGCGTGTAGATAAAGGTTAATACCCCAGTAACCATTGATGACAGTGATACATACTTCGTTATGTATAAGCAGATAAAAAAACATAATAGTACGAAAGCAAATAAAAGAGGTTCATAACATAAAATCACTCCGGCGGATGTGGCAACAGCTTTCCCGCCTTTAAATTTCGCGAAAATAGGAAAAATATGACCAATGACAGCAAATAAACCAATGAAGAGAATGTTTTGATTCGTATCAAATAAAAGCGGTAAAGAAGCTGCTAGGGTTCCTTTTAGAATGTCTCCAAGCGTAACGATAATTCCGGCTTTTACACCCAATGTACGAAATGAGTTGGTGCCGCCTAAATTGCCGCTTCCATGCTCTCGTATATCGATGCCGTATCCTAGTTTTCCAACAACTAGTCCAAAAGGAATAGAGCCCAAGATATAGGCAAGAATAGGTAATAAATAATTCATGTTTGAAAGCTCCTTTATTTCTATATCGTTTCTATTTTACCATGAGATACTTAAAAAAACATAGCTAGTTTTGGGTGAGAGACAATTATTTTAAAAAAAGAAGACGTTTACAAAAATAGAGAAAACGGGTACTATATGCAGGAAATCAACTGTAAATCGCGAATGTTGTTCAGTACATATTATATAGCTAAGAGAGGTAATAGACATGTCCATTAAAATTCCTTCCCGTCAAGAGCTTGGTAAAATATTAAAAAAAAGCAAGCGCATTGCTGTAGTAGGTTTATCAGATAACCCTCATCGAACGTCTTATATGGTTTCAGAAGCCATGCAGCAGCAAGGTTACGAGATTATTCCGGTGAACCCAACAATCAACTCAGCGCTCGGCGTAAAAGCCGTATCTTCATTAAAAGAAATTGAAGGGCATATTGATATCGTTAATGTATTTCGTCGCTCTGAGCATTTGCTTGAAGTTGCAGAAGAGTTTTTAGAAGTAGATGCAGACGTATTTTGGGCACAATCTGGTTTAATTAATGAAGAAGCATATGACCTGCTCGCTAAAAAAGGGTATACTGTAGTTATGGATCGTTGTATAAAAGTTGAGCATGCTTTAACAAAGTAAGATCTATAAGCAGAACAACCAGCCCATGCACACTGCTTGCATGGGTTTCACCATGCGTTGAAATAGTAAGAGAGTTTCCGCTACAATAGACGTTAGACAGCTAGCTTTATAATGCTTATAATCCATGAATACACAAGATATTGCTTTTATAATACGGAAATTTGTGCTAAAATCTTGTAAGTACGCAAAAATAGAAACATACGTTCTGTTGATGCGAACACTATAAAATTAAAAGATAGGATACATGATCATTTATTCTTAGACACGAAGCGCAAACGTTTGTGTTTCATACATAATGTAGTAATGTTCGTTGTGATGAAAGGGGTAGTATGAATGGCTCGGAAACAACAATTTAATTATAATGAAGATGCAATTCAAGTACTAGAAGGATTAGATGCCGTTCGTAAACGTCCTGGTATGTATATTGGAAGTACGGATACAAGAGGTCTGCATCATTTAGTATATGAAATCGTCGACAACTCTGTCGATGAAGCTCTAGCAGGCTACGGAGAAGAAATTATTGTAACCATTCACAAAGATAATTCAATTTCTGTACAAGATAAAGGTCGAGGTATGCCAACGGGCATGCATAAACTAGGAAAACCAACGCCTGAAGTTATTTTAACCATCTTGCATGCAGGAGGTAAATTCGGACAGGGTGGATATAAAACAAGCGGAGGCTTACACGGAGTAGGTGCATCTGTTGTAAATGCGCTGTCTGAATGGTTGACGGTAACCATTCATAGAGATGGATTTATTTATGAACAGCGTTTTGAAAATGGAGGAAAGCCGGTTACGACACTAGAAAAAATAGGAAAAACGAAAAAAACGGGAACAACGATTCATTTCAAACCGGATGCCACGATTTTTTCAACAACTGTGTACAATTATGATACGCTTTGTGAACGGCTCCGCGAATCGGCTTTTCTGTTAAAAGGATTCAAAATAGAGTTAATCGATAAAAGACATGATCGTCACGATATCTTTCATTATGAAACAGGTATTCAAGCCTTCGTTTCATATTTAAATGAAGAAAAAGATTCACTTCATCCAGTCGTCTTTTTTGAAGGGATTCATCATAATATTGAAGTTGAATTTGCCTTTCAATTTAATGATGGTTATTCTGAAACCATTTTATCATTTGTTAATAATGTTCGTACCAAAGATGGTGGAACGCATGAGTCCGGTGCAAAAAGCGCTATGACGCGTGCATTTAATGAATACGCCCGTAAAGTAAGCCTGCTAAAAGAAAAAGACAAAAACTTAGAAGGAACGGATATACGAGAAGGCTTAGGAGCCATCGTTTCCGTTAGAATACCTGAAGAGTTGCTTCAGTTTGAAGGACAAACAAAAGGAAAGTTAGGTACAAGTGAAGCTCGTTCGTCCGTCGATGCAGTTATTTCTGAAAAACTTGCCTATTTCTTAGAAGAAAACCCGGACGTAAGCTCTCTTCTTGTAAAAAAAGCAATCAAAGCTGCTCAAGCGCGTGAAGCGGCACGAAAGGCGAGAGAAGACGCAAGAAACGGGAAGAAACGAAAGCGTCAAGAAACCGTTCTAAGCGGGAAGTTAACGCCTGCGCAATCAAGAAACCCTCAGCGAAACGAACTGTACTTAGTCGAAGGGGATTCCGCCGGAGGTTCAGCAAAACAAGGAAGGGATCGCCGCTTTCAAGCTGTACTGCCACTGCGAGGGAAGGTTATCAATACCGAAAAAGCCAAGCTTCAAGATATTTTTAAAAACGAAGAAATTAGTACAATCATCCACGCGATAGGCGGAGGAGTAGGAGCAGATTTTACAATTGATGATATTAACTACGATAAAATAGTCATCATGACCGATGCGGATACGGATGGTGCTCATATTCAAGTGCTTCTGCTAACGTTTTTCTACCGCTATATGAAACCGCTTGTGGAAGCAGGAAAAGTATTTATTGCTCTTCCACCGCTCTACAAAGTAAGTAAAGGGTCAGGTAAAAAAGAAGTGGTTGAATATTCATGGAGTGACGAAGAATTGCAAGGTGCTATTGATAAGGTAGGAAGAGGGTATATGATTCAACGCTATAAAGGTCTCGGTGAAATGAACGCAGATCAGCTTTGGGAAACAACAATGAACCCAGAGACGCGTACGCTGATTCGTGTTCGTATTGATGATGCTGCTCGCGCTGATCGTCGTGTGACCACTTTGATGGGCGATAAAGTAGAACCTCGCAGAAAATGGATTGAAAGTAACGTAGCGTTTGGATTAGAAGAAGATCCAAATATTTTAGATAATGAAAATGTATTAACGGTCGCAGAGGAGGACGTACAATGACACAAACAGAACGCTTTTTAGATTTACCTCTTGAGGATGTACTAGGCGACCGTTTTGGTCGATACAGTAAATATATTATTCAAGAGCGTGCACTGCCGGATGCAAGAGACGGGTTAAAACCCGTTCAGCGCCGTATTTTATATGCAATGCACGTAGATGGAAATACAGCAGAAAAAGGTTTTCGCAAGTCAGCCAAAACTGTAGGGAACGTAATTGGTAACTATCACCCTCATGGTGATTCATCTGTATATGATGCCATGGTTCGAATGAGTCAAGAATGGAAAGTTAGAAATGTATTAATCGAAATGCATGGAAACAACGGAAGTATTGATGGAGATCCCCCAGCAGCAATGCGTTATACAGAAGCTCGCCTTTCATCGATTGCTGCAGAACTTCTACGAGATATTGACAAACAAACGGTTGAGTTTGTGTCTAACTTCGATGATACAAGCAGCGAACCAACTGTGTTACCGGCTATGTTTCCTAACTTGCTAGTGAATGGATCCACGGGTATTTCAGCTGGTTATGCTACAGAACTTCCTCCTCATCATTTAGGTGAAGTAATTGACGCAACGATCATGCGAATTGATAAACCAACGTGTACAATTGAAGAGTTGATGACGGCTATTCAAGGTCCTGATTTTCCTACGGGAGGAATCATTCAAGGGGTAGACGGGATTAAGAAAGCCTACGAGACAGGTAAAGGGAAAATTATTATTCGCGGAAAAACGGAAGTGGAGTCCATTCGCGGCGGAAAACAGCAAATTGTCATTACGGAAATTCCGTTTGAAGTAAACAAAGCCAACCTTGTTAAGAAAATGGATGAGCTTCGTTTAGATAAAAAAGTGGAAGGCATTGCTGAAGTTCGCGATGAAACGGATCGTACCGGTCTGCGCATCGTAGTAGAACTAAAAAAAGATGCAAATGCTCAAGGAGTACTTCACTATCTATATAAAAATACGGATCTGCAAGTACCGTATAATTTTAACATGGTTGCTATTGCTAAAAAGCGACCAAAGCTTATGAGTTTGGCTAACATTCTTGATGCTTATATTGATCATCAAAAAGAAGTGGTAACAAATCGTTCTAAATACGAACTGCAAAAAGCACGTGAACGTGAACATATTGTAGCGGGATTGATTAAGGCACTGTCGATTTTAGATGAAGTTATTGCGACTATTAGAGCTTCTAAAGATAAGCGCGACGCTAAAAATAATTTAATTGCCAAATATGAATTTACAGAACCTCAAGCAGAAGCGATTGTGTCGCTTCAATTATATCGTTTGACAAACACGGACATCACAGCTCTACAAGCGGAAGCTGAAGAGCTAGGTGCTAAAATTAACGAGTTAGAAGAAATCTTACATAGCGAGAAAAAACTTTTTAATGTAATCAAAAAAGAATTACGCCGTGTAAAAAAGCAATACAGTACAGAACGCCGCTCAAAAATTGAAGCGGAAATCGAAGAAATTAAGATTAATCTAGAAGTGATGGTTCCATCTGAAGAAGTGATGGTGACAGTCACAAAAGACGGATACGTAAAACGAACAAGCCTTCGTTCTTACGCCGCGTCTAATGGGCAAGACTTCGGTATGAAAGATACGGACCGAATTTTAGCGAAGTATGAAATTAATACAACCGAAACGCTGCTCATCTTCACAAACAAAGGGAATTATTTATATATGCCAGTGCACGAACTTCCTGATATCAGGTGGAAAGACATGGGGCAGCATATCATGAACATTGTTCCAATTGATAAAGAAGAGCAAATTGTACGGGCGATACCGGTAAAAGAATTTAAAGAAAATCAGTATCTGCTTTTCTTTACGAAAAATGGTATGGTCAAAAAATCAGAATTACTTCAATATAAAGCACAGCGCTACTCCAAAGCTTTTGTCGCCGTTAATTTAAAAGGCGATGATAAAGTAGTCGATGTATATCAAACGGATGGTAAAAAACAAGTGTTTATTGCCACTCGCTCTGGCTACGGACTGCGTTTCCGAGAAGAAGAAATCAATATTGTGGGAACTCGCGCTTCTGGTGTGAAAGGAATTAACTTAAAAGACGATGATTATGTTGTAAGCGGCGTTATCTTCGATGAAGATGAAGCTCTATCAACTGAATTATTTATCGCCACGCAGCGAGGAGCTGTGAAAAAGACAAAAATTACTGAGTTTGAAGAATCAGCACGAGCAAAACGAGGGCTAGTGATGGTCCGAGAACTAAAATCTAATCCGCATCAAATTGCAAAAGTAAAAGTAATCTCTAAAGAACATTACATGATAGTGGAATCATCTAAAGGTCAAATCGAGCAGGTTGATCCATCTACAATGCGAGCTAGCGACCGATACAGCAACGGTTCATTCGTATTGGACCAAAGCGAAGCTGGCAACTTAGTTGATGTGTGGCTGGAAGAAAAATAACAAAAAAAGTAGTAAAGCTTTAAAAGCTTTACTACTTTTTTTGTTTAATATTTTTAAATTAAACTATGTTCTAAATAAACAATAAAAAAATTTCCCTACTCCTTATCCCCAATAAGCCTCATACATTTCCTACACAAGCCTCTAAGAAACTTTTGAATGTTCAAATTGTCCTAAACATATATATATAAGAACATCTAGGAGGTGTTATATATGAGCTATTTTATTCACGTAACTCCTAAGACTAAACTTTTTGTTCGGGATATTGGAAAAGGGAAACCCGTTCTTTTTCTTCACGGGTGGCCTGTTAACGCTAAAATGTACGAATACCAATTTACAACGTTGCCGGCCCGCGGTATTCGATGTATCGCTCCTGATCTTCGCGGATTCGGAAAATCAGATGCGCCTTTCACCGGCTATTCTTATAATCAATTAGCGGATGATATTCGCATGTTAGTAGAAAGACTGGGGCTTAAAAATTATACGCTCGTAGGCTTTTCTATGGGGGGAGCCATTGCCATTCGATATATGAGCAGACATTTAGGATATGGCGTGAAAAAGTTAATTTTATTAGGGGCAGCGGCTCCAAGCTTTATTCAAAAAACTGATTTTCCATATGGACTTCCTTCTGAAGAAGTAAATACAATTATCCAAAATACGTATAGAGATCGTCCTAACATGCTTGAAGGATTTGGGAAAAAGTTTTTTAATCAGCCTATCAGCTCAGCTTTTAGAGGATGGTTTCAAGATTTAGGTTTAGAGGCATCTGGTCATGGTACGATTAAAACTGCGGTGTCTTTACGAGACGAAGACTTACGGGAAGATTTGAGTCAAATTTTCGCTGAGACATATATATTACACGGAAAAAAAGATCAAATTTGTCCATTTGATCTTGCAAAAGATATGAATCGTCATATTTCATTTTCTACACTTATTCCATTTGAAAATAGTGGACACGGTCTTTTTTATGATGAACGCGAGAAAGTAAATGACACTCTTATTGAACTCATCGCTAAAAACTCAGCCTATAAGTAAGGATACACATTTAAAACCGAATTGGCAGCCAAATAAAAAAAGTAAAAAACCGGCACCTAACGTAATGAAGCGAAGAAGCTTAGGCGTGATAAATTTTCTTGTAAAATAAATGCTGCTGGCAATATTTAAATTCCAAAGAAGGATGCCAAAGATAATAAAGAAACTGTGAAAAAAGACAGATAGCCACGTTTGACTTTGGAGGCTTTCGCTTAAGCTTGACCCAAATACACCAAACCAAAACACAATATTTAAAGGGTTCATAAGAGCAATGAAGAAACCTGTAAAAAACGACTTATCTCTTTTAATAGAGGGTTTATTTACATCTACTGAAAAGGAACGAGAGACAGCTTGTTTCATACTTTGAAAGCCAACAAATGTGAGCATGACAAAACCAGTTGCATACAGGGAAACAGTAACAGCCTGCATCTGAACAAAAGGCGTTAACCCTATTAAAATGAGAAGCATAAATAAAATATCGGCCGTTATGCCTCCTAAACCAACTAGCCAAGAAGCCCAAAATCCTTTTGTCAGACCTTTTTTAATCATCTCTATATTAATTGGACCTACCGGTGCTGCGAGACTAATACCTAGAATTATTTGTTTTATAGCAATCAAAAACCACTCCACAAACACAGCCTCCTTTCTAACTTGTCCAATAGTAGCTTATATATATATAGATTAGAGTTTTATAATTTAGAAGCGGCATTTAGTTAAAAATGCTCATAAACTTTCTTTTCTTTAATACACATGTAACGTTGAGTTCCATAAGGAGGATTTTAATGGCATCAAAAATGCTTTTTCGAGCCAATGAGATTTTAGAGTCAACGCATGTCCCGTTTTGGGGAAAAGATGCTTTTCAATATTTCCAAAGCGATATATTATCAGAAGAAAATCCATTTCCTTGTATATTAGGGGTAGAAGGCTTTAAAAAAGATTTACTGCGTTTTTCATTTGTGACTACTCCTTATAACTACCAAGATATTAGGAATGCAGCGTCGGCGCTTAGAGAATACATAGATACGTTTAAGACTATAGGTCGCTATACATCCTTTGTGTTATTCTTTAAGCCTGAACATAAAGAACGTTCAATGGAAGAGTACGAAACGATGTTTTGGGATACGCTGACGTTTCTTCATCAAATTGATCAAAAGAAATGGCCGCAAGACATTCCAAAAGACCCAAAAGATCCATTATGGGAATTTTGCTTTCACGGAGAACCTATTTTTGTCGTCTGTAATACGCCTGCTCATTCTTTACGTAAAAGTCGTAAGAGTAGAGGATTTATGATTACATTTCAGCCTCGGTGGGTGTTTGAAGGTATGACAGGAGATTCAAAAATGGGGCGGCACGTACAAAAGGTGGTCCGCGATCGGTTAAAAACATATGATGACGTATCAGCTCACCCTGAGTTAGGATGGTATGGACAGCAGGGAAACCGAGAGTGGAAGCAATATTTTTTACACGATGATAACAACTATACTACCGGACAGTGTCCGTTTAAATTAAAAAGGAGTGAGCAGCATGGACGTAAAAAAAGCCTCTATTAAAAAAGGAGTTGGCGGAAAGTTTGAAGAAGTAATTAAAGAACTGCTTCCGGCGTATACTGGATACGTTGAAGTACAGCACGATATTGCTTTTCAAACGCACCCATCTCATACGCATCCAACTGATGAAATTCTTCATATACTTGAAGGATCTATTTACTTTACAGTTGAACGTGATACGGTTCTATGTCAGGCAGGAGATCGGATACATTTACCGAAACAAACGGTTCATTCTTCAAAAGCCGGTCCTGATGGCTGCACATACGTTATTTCCATTTTAAAATAAAGACGAAAGAAGATGATGCTTATGCTACGTTCCCGGCCAGTGCTGCTGCTTATCGATGTACAAGAAGGATTTTATTCACCCGAGTGGGGGGAAAGAAACAATCTAGATGCAGAAAAACATATGCTGACGCTACTGCAAGCATGGAGGCGCCAAGATTATCCTGTCATTCACGTACAGCATGCATCGGAAAATCCAGATTCTCCTTTACACCCAAGTTCGAAGGGGTTTCAGTTCAAAGAAGGATTTGGTCCACAAGAAGACGAATACTTAATTCGCAAACACGTGAACAGCTGCTTCATTGGAACAGAGCTAGACAGTTATTTAAAAGCAAATGGCTATGATACGCTTATCTTAATAGGACTAACTACTAATCACTGCGTCTCTACAACTGCCCGCATGGCTGGAAATCTAGGGTACAGGACGTACGTTGTAAACGATGCAACAGCTTGCTTTGATTGTATGTCCTACGATGGAAAAACAAGGCTTCCTGCAGAAGATGTACATACATTCGCATTGTCTTCTTTGCATGAGGAGTTTGCAACAGTCGTTTCTACAAAAGAGACACTTCAAGTTCTTCAAACCTTTCAATATGCTCAAAATCATAACTGATGTGCATACGCACATCAGTTTTTTATGTAGATTATGTTTCTTAAAAGAAGTAAAATAAAGATAATTCTATACTATAAGGAGTTTGTACATATGATCATTCGTTATGCTAAAGAAGAAGATTTACCTATGCTTGTTGAAATTTATAACCAGTCTGTTCAAACGAGTGCTGCTACTTTTGACTTAACGCCTGTAACAGTAGAACAAAGAAGGAGCTGGTTTAATAATCATATTAGCAATGAACTTTTTCCGCTTATTGTCGCGGAAAAAGATGGGTTAGTAGCGGGCTATGCTTCGCTTTCTTCTTATCGAGATAAAGAAGCGTACATTCAAACGGTAGAGCTATCGATTTATATTGATAAAAATCAACAGGGGCATGGCATTGGAAAACTGCTTATGAAGCGGATTTTGGAATTAGCTAAAGAACTCAACCATCACGTTGTCATTTCAGGGATTACAAAAGGGAATGATATCAGTATCAAAATGCATGAGCAATTTAATTTTACATTTTGCGGAGAATTTAAAGAAGTAGGCTGGAAATTTGATCAATGGCAAGATGTGCTTTTTTATCAGCTTATTTTATAAGATGTATGACACCTTTACACATTGTAACGTTTTAGTTTCATGTGTAAAGGTTATTAAAATAATAAGTCGTTTTATTATTTTAATACGAAAGGTGTTAGCTATCATGAATACACATTTTCAATATCATCATCTAAGAGCTATTCCAAAAAGATGGTCCAAAAAAGAACTGCATATCCAGCTGAATAGAATCAAACACAATTCTGAACTATCTACTATAGCAGCAGATCTGCTTTTTCATCTGTTAGAATGTACCCATTCGGGCCTTCAAACTAAACAAGAAATCATAGACTACATCCAAAGCATTCCTACTCATCAACTTCCATCTTTTGTAACCCATTTAAGCAGGTTAATTCAGCATATTTATTATATAGAAGCTGCTGATTACTGTAATCGTCCCCTCAAAGGTTATATGCTTGTTATGAAAAACCAGCCCGCCTATATATCTCTTCATTTTGCTGATCAGATCACATAAAAAAAAGCTCTCTATTCAAAAGAATAGAGAGCTTTTTTTATTCGTATTTTTTCACTGTTACTTGGCATTCTTTTAACGGAATAAGTTTTGACTTTTTTGTCCATTTGTATCCTAACCAAACAATTAAGAATAAAGGAAGTCCGATATAAGAAACAAGTACACCGTACCAGTCAATCGAATCACCCATAAACGCCGAATAGTTTTGACCTAAAATAACAACAGCACATAAAATAAAGGCAAAGATAGGACCAAACGGGAAAAGTTTTGCATGGTATGGAAGTTCACTCAAATCATGACCTTGGGCAACAAATGCTCTTCTAAAACGATAGTGGCTGATTGCAATTCCTAACCAAGCAATAAAACCAGACATACCCGAAGCGTTAAGTAACCATGTGTATACCGCACCGTCTCCAAAAAATGAAGCACCAAATGCAAGTGTACCAACAAGTGCCGTTGCGATTAAAGCATTAACCGGAACGCCTCGTTTATTCACTTTTGCTAAGAACCTTGGTGCTTTTCCATCTTTCGCTAAGTTCCACAGCATACGCGTAGAAGCATACATACCTGAGTTACCAGCAGATAAAACGGCTGTTAAAATAACGGCATTGATAGCCGATGCTGCAAACGCCAGACCTGCTCGTTCGAATATTAGAGTAAACGGACTTACCCGCACATCATCACTTGCTAATGAATCCGCTGTGTATGGAATAAGCATCCCTATAACAAAAATAGCTAAAATATAAAATAACAAGATGCGCCAGAAGACTTGTTTAACTGCGCGAGGAACCGTTTTTTCCGGATCTTCACTTTCTCCAGCTGCGACTCCAAGCAACTCTGTTCCTTGGAATGAAAAACCAGCAGCCATAAAAATACCTAGGACAGTAAAGAATCCACCGTGAATGGGTCCATCACCAAGCGTGAAGTTTTTAAAACCTGGTGCTTCATTGTTAAAGATACCAAAAATCATCATAATACCAATAACTAAAAAGATGATAACCGTTACTACTTTAATTAACGAAAACCAAAATTCAGATTCACCAAATCCTTTTACAGAAAGGTAGTTAAGCCCAAACATAATTAATAAAAACAGGGCACTCCATAAAATAGAAGAAGAGTTTGGGAACCAAAATTTCATAATAAGGGCTCCAGCGGATAATTCAGCTGCAATCGTAATAGCCCAGTTATACCAATAGTTCCAACCGAGAGCGAAACCAAAGGATGGATCTACAAACCGAGACGCATACGTACTAAACGAACCAGCTTCAGGCATATAAGCTGCGAGCTCCGCCAGGCTGGTCATCAAAAAGTAAACCATGACGCCAATGATAGCGTAAGCTAAAAGCGCTCCCCCAGGTCCTGCTGTGTGAATTGCTCCACCACTTGCTAGGAATAAGCCTGTTCCAATGGCTCCTCCTAATGAAATCATCGTTAAGTGGCGAGATTTCAACCCACGTTTTAATTCTTGCTGCTCTTGCATAGATAAATACTCCTTTCGAATGTACGGAAAGAGACGGGATAACATAAAAAAAGCCCGCAGTATATGTGCGCGCTTTTAAATCTGAAAACCGCGTCAACCTTCCGTGAAGATAGCTCTTCACATCACTTGCATGATGTGACAGTTCTGTTCCTGTTCGGAGACAGCCCCAGCTTAAATCAACCGAGAAGTGATCTAAACTTCGGCAATTTTTCCTTTCAAGCAACATCCTCAATGTTCTCTGCATTTCCGTTACTTTACTATTAAAAACTGCGACCTCTACCTCATCGATTAGGATGAGGGTTTTTTATATTCATTTGACATAAAAGAAGTATATCAAATACTAAAACGATTGTCATTATAAAAAATAGATTCAGAAAATAGAAACATCTTTGAAATCTCTCGAATCTATTTTGTTACATATGGTATAATGAATGATGTCATAATACTACATAAATATCCGAACGTACCACAGGGGGAGCCGCCGTGCTGAGAGTGAACAAATTGTTCAGACCCTTCGAACCTGTTAGTTAACGCTAGCGTAGGAATGTGGGAATAGTAGCATATATTTGCTTACTCCTGTGTAAACCGTTTGATATGAATGATTCAAAAACAGGAGTGAGAAACGTGAATAAAGCATTACCTTTACAGGCTAAAATTGAAATAGCTATTTTTGCAGCATTGGCACTTCTACTTGATCTTTTGCCTTCCATTAAGATTGCAACGGCTGTGAGCATTTCGTTCTCCATGGTGCCCATTTTTATTATGTGCTTTCGCTGGGGAGTAAAAGGCGGGGCTCTATCTGGTCTATTATGGGGGCTTTTGCAGTTGGCAACAGGAACCGCTTATATTTTAACAGCGCTACAAACATTTATTGAATATATTGTGGCTTTTGCTTTTATAGGTTTTGGAGGTATTTTTTCGCAATCTATTAAAACAAATTTAGCTAACAATAACAGATCAAAAGCTTTTGTTTTGATTGTTTTATCCCTTATTATCGGCAGCTTCGCACGGTATTTCTGGCACTTTATTGCGGGTATTATTTTCTGGGGATCATATGCGCCAAAGGGCATGTCCGCTCTATGGTATTCTTTTTCAATGAACGGTATTTCAATGGTAGGGTCACTAATAGCCTGCTTAATCATTCTTTCACTGTTAATTCCATCCGCATCAAGAATGATTGTAACTAAATCACACTCATAATAAAAAAGACTAAATCTACCAAGATTTAGTCTTTTTTGTCATTTGTCGCCTTTGTTTACACAAAAGTGTGTCAGGTTTGATAACACAGTTAGTGAAATATTCAAAAAACTATTTTATGATAATCACCATATTCAAACGAGATAAGGGATTGATAGCATGCTACAGAAATGGATCACGAGCATAGGTTTAGATATTGGAACAAGCACGACAAAACTGATTGTAAGCAAGCTGTTAATAACAAATCAACAAAATCAGTTTACGCTGCCAGGCTGTCAAATTATTGATCGTCGCGTGACGTATGCAAGTTCTATCTATACCACCCCTATGCTAAACGATGTTGAAATCGATGTTCAAAGATTAACGGTACTACTAGAACAAGAGTATAAGAATGCAGGAATCTCCTTAGATCAAGTGGAGGCAGGTGCTGTGATCATTACAGGAGAAACTGCTAGAAAGCAAAATGCAGAAAGTATCGTTCACTATCTAGCCGAACATGCTGGGGATTTTGTTGTTGCAACAGCCGGCGCTGACTTGGAAGGAATATTAGCAGCAAAAGGATCAGGAGCAATCGAACGTTCTGCTGAAACAAATGCAATAATTGCCAATATTGATGTAGGAGGAGGCACTGCTAACATCGCTTTATGTCAAAATGGAAAAGTGATAGAAACGTTTACACTGCATGTAGGCGGGAGATTAATTCGACTAAACGAAGACGGTCTTGTTACCTACGTTTCGTCTCATTTAACTGAATTTTTAAAAAATAATTCTTTGATGCTTCAAGAAGGTGATAAAGCAACATTTGAAAAGCTCTCGTCTATCTGTCAATTACTAGCTGAAGAAACCGTAAATTATGTAAAAGCGCGGAATCAAAATACCTCGCTGCTCGTTTCTCCTCATACAAGATCTTCTATACACCCCGAAACGATCATGGTTTCAGGAGGAGTAGGAGCAATGATGGAGAAGCAAAAGCCAACAACAGTGAAAGAAGTATCTATACACGGAGACATCGGTCCCTTGCTAGCATATCACTTTCAATCCATACACGTATATCAAGCCGCTGAAACAACGCGCGCTACTGTCATTGGGGCTGGCATGCAAAATACAGAAGTTAGCGGATCAACCGTATACATCGGATCTAAACGGCTGCCGCTAAAAAATATTCCGATTATAGAGATAGCCGTACAGCAAGAGGAGGAATGGAATACACAGCTGTTTCAAAAAAGAGCTCGAGCGGCATGTATACAGGCTTCAACTATTTTCAGCGCAGAAGATCCCCCCGCTGCTATTGCTTTATCTCATTTTCCTTACTGCAGCTATAAGATGCTTCAAGAATTAGCAAAAATAATAAGCGCTGAATTTATTGCTTGTTTTAAAGGAGCTAAATGCCTCATTGTTTTATGCGAACAAGATATTGCAAAAGCTTTAGGACAAGCATTAGCTAAACAGAGGAAAGAGTTAGAAATTATTTGTTTAGATCAAATTGATTTTACACACGGAGATTACATTGATCTAGGGTTACCAGTAGCTGGAGAAGCGATCTCCGTTTCCGTTAAAACGCTCGCTTTTTCATCATAATCAATTAAACACACAAGGAGGAAACGATGTTTAAAACTAGCCGATTGTTAGGAGAAACATTTTCATTTTATAGCTTAAAAGAAATCATGGCCAAAGCAAACGAAGAACGTTCTGGAGATCAGCTAGCGGGAGTTAGCGCTGAGTCAATGAAAGAACGAATGGCTGCCAAACAGGTTCTAGCTGATATCACACTTGCTGATATTCGAAACTACCCGCTGCTCAGTGCAGATGAAGACAATGTCTCGGCATTAATCGAAAGTCAGATTGATTCATCTGTTTACGACATTATTAAAAATTGGACAGTAGGGGATTTAAGAGAATATATTTTATCCGATCAGCATAGCGGAGAAGACCTTCTTGCACTTGGCAAAGGATTAAGCAGCGAAATGATTGCGGCGGCTACTAAAATTATGTCCAATTTAGATTTAATTCAAGGAGCTGCCAAGATAGAAGTGCAAACTACTTGTCAAACGACTATCGGCCAAAAAGGAGTATTGGCTTCTAGAGCCCAGCCTAATCATCCTTCAGATAACTTAAAGGGAATGAGAGCATCTCTATACGAAGCATTAAGCTATGGAATTGGGGATGCGGTTATCGGAATTAACCCTGTTATTGACACCACGGATAATATCTACGCGCTTTTAAATGAAACAAAAAATATAATCAATGAATGGTCAATCCCTACTCAAAACTGTGTGTTATCACATGTGACGAGTCAGATGAGAGCAATCGAAAAAGGAGCATCTGCTGACTTGATTTTTCAAAGTTTAGCAGGCACAGAAGCCGGTAATGACTCATTTGGCATTTCACTGTCTATGCTCGATGAAGCGACAGCGCTAATTCATGAAAAAGGGACGGCAAAAGGTCCAAACCGCTGGTATTTTGAAACAGGACAAGGTTCTGAACTATCAGCCGAAGCTCACTATACCATTGATCAAGTAACGCTCGAAGCTAGATGCTACGGCTTAGCTCGTCACTACAAGCCTTTCTTAGTTAACACAGTTGTTGGATTTATTGGACCTGAATACTTATATAACAGCAAACAAGTTCTACGAGCTGGGTTAGAAGATCATTTTATGGGCAAATTGCACGGCCTGCCTATGGGAGTAGACGTATGTTACACCAACCACATGGATGCTGATCAAAATGACATGGATAATTTAAGTATGCTTTTGGGAACAGCTGGAGTGAACTTTGTAATAGGAGTGCCCATGGCTGATGACTGCATGCTAAACTACCAGTCTCTTAGTTATCATGACATCGCAACGGTACGCAATGTGTTAGGCCGTACCCCAACGCCGTTATTTCAAAAGTGGCTTGAAGATCAGCGTATTATGGAAAACGGACGCTTTACATCAAGAGCCGGAGACCCAACTATTTTTATGAATTTGATTTAAGGAAGGTGCTTACTATGATACCAAAGTCAAATCGCGATCCGCTTGAAACACTTAAACAATTTACCCCTGCCCGCATAGGTGTCGGCCGTACAGGAACAAGGCCGCTAACAAAAGACGTTTTATCTTTTCGTACGGATCATGCTGCAGCCGTAGATTCTGTATATGGAGCAGTTTCAGAAGATATTTTAGCTGAGTTTAACCTTTTCTCTGTGAATACACGCGTGGAGTCAAAAGAACATTATTTAAAACGGCCGGATCAAGGAAGATTATTAGCAGATAACGCTAAGAAAGAAATTTTTAAAAACTGCGTGCAGCAGCCTGATGTACAAGTAGTAGTCTCAGATGGACTGAGCGCCAAGGCAATCGAAGAAAACATAAGCGACGTGTATCCAGCTTTAATTGACTCCCTGCAGTCATATGGACTTCGTATCGGTACTTCATTTTTTGTAAAAGGAGGACGAGTTGCCTGTATGGATGAAATTGGTGAGATCATAAAGCCAAAAGCACTTGTGCTATTGATTGGAGAGCGACCTGGACTGGTAAGTGCTGAATCAATGAGTGCTTACATGTGCTATGAACCTAATAAAGGGAAAAAAGAGTCTGATCGTATGGTTATTTCTAATATTCATAAAAGAGGGACGCCTCCTATTGAGGCAGCCGCACATATCGGTACCATGATTGATAAAATGATCACGCAGCAAACAAGCGGCGTACATCTTATTGTCTAAACATCAAAAGGAGGAGAAGACATGGCGTTACAAAAACAATTAAAACCTATTCATTTATGGGCTATTTCAGTTGGTATGGTTATTTCAGGACAATACTTTGGGTGGAATTACGGGTTTGAACAAGGCGGAATTATTGGACTTGCAATCGCAACCTTAATTGTAACCGTGTTTTACACAACGTTTATGTTCAGTTATGCAGAGCTTTCAACATCTATCCCACAAGCCGGCGGACCTTCAGCTTATGCAAGAAGAGCACTTGGACCTTTTGGCGGATATATTGCAGGAATCGCATGTTTGCTTGAATTTATTTTTGCTCCTCCTGCTATTGCCGTATCAACAGGAGCATACCTGCACTTTCTTATTCCAGCCGTTAACCCTGTATACGCAACGGTAGGCGCTTTTATTTTCTTTATTTTACTAAATTTAATCGGGGTAAAAGAAGTAGCGGTGATTGAGCTTACAGCTACCATTGTTGCACTAATTGGTTTATCTATTTTTTATGTCGCTGGTTTGCCTCATGTACAAACATCAAATATTTTTAATGATCATTCATTTATTAATGGTTCAACAGGAGTACTAGCAGCTATTCCATTCGCTGTTTGGTTTTATCTGGCAATAGAAGGGGGAGCAATGGCAGCGGAAGAAGTGGAAAATCCTAAGAAAAACATTCCTAAAGGATTTATTGGAGCGATTATTACTCTAGCAACCGCAACGTTGTTTACACTATTTGTAACAGCAGGACTTGGCGGAGGCAGCGGAAAGCTAGCCGATTATCCACTTCCACAGGCACTGTCTTCTGTATACGGAAACGGCATTTCAACCGTTGTTGCTATTATTGGATTATTCGGATTGATTGCTAGTTTAAATGGAATCATCATGGGTTTTTCAAGACAAACCTATGCGCTTGCACGAGATGGTTACTTTCCTAAATTTCTTGCTAAAACGAATAAAAAAGGAGTTCCTGTTGGCGGTTTGTTGATTCCGGGAGCAATCGGCGTGATTTGTGCAGGATCTGCAACGTTTGCCAATGCACTTATTATCTTATCCGTGTTCGGAGCAATGATGATGTACTGCATCAGTTTAGTTTCTCTTTTTATTTTACGCAAAAAAGAACCTAACTTATCCCGTCCTTTTAAAGTGAAATACCCGGTAGTGCCAAGCATTGCCTTAGTATTAGGGATTCTATGCTTGTACAGCATCATAAAATACAGTGTTCTTACAACAAATTTAATGCTGTTTGGCGTTTCTCTACCTTTAATTTATGTGATTCTTGGAATTTTCCTTCTTTCAATTATTTACTATGTCTTTTATGGTTCTAGACAGCTCAAAAAAGAAGCAGCCAATTCGTATCAAGAAGCATCCATTAAATAGGAGGAAAAACGGCTCGCTGTAAAGGCAAGCCGTTTTTCTTGTGAAATTAAAGGGTTGAGCGTTTTTTTGTAGAATGATATACTAGGTCTGTTTGTTGGAAGAATATACATACATTTATATTAGATAAAGAAGGGGCAATTATGATGAACAAACGTAATACAATCATTATCACGATCACGGTTGTTTCATCTATTCTGTTATCAGCCTGTCAGCAAGAAGAGACAATAAAAGACGGAAATACAATGATAGTAGAAAAAGATGCAAAAAAAGTACTAAATGAACCAAAAACACAGGTGGAAAGCATTCAATCGATTGATTTAAATAAAGAAGCAATGAGCGGAAAATTTATTACAGCCTGGATGACTGATTACTTTTCAGCGTTTGGAAAAGCAGTTGATCAAAACTCCTTTGATGATCTAAAAGCTTTTTTGAAAGCGGACAGTTCTTTTTATAAAGAGCAGAACCTTCTTGTTGAAAATTTCACACGCCAAGGCATCGAGCAGAAGAAGCAAACGTTTCATATTGTCAATTGGTATGAAGAACCTAACCATGTGTTCAAAATACAAACCCACGAAGAAAGCTTATTAAAGCAGCCGGGTAAAGATCCTTATACTAAAATTTGTGACCGCCTTTATACAGCCGTTTATCAAAACGATACGTTAAAGTTATCGAGTGTAGAACCATTTGACTTTTCATCTAAACCAAATGCAAGCACTGAAACTCCCACTACACAAACAACAGATTTACACGACTACGATGGAAAATGGACCACTGGCAATGATAACGGATCTCCTATCATTCAATTTCTTGCTACATCCAACTCGGAAGCAACGATTAAAATAAATTCGTACCAGCCACCTAGCAAAATCCGCGTGTCAACCGTTGAACAAAAAAATATTCGCTTTGAAAATAACCAAGCAGCCATTAAATATGAAAATGATGGACAAGGAAATAAAGGAACAATTGTCATTACGCTCAAAGAAAATTCCATTTCATTACTTGCTAAAACAGATCAAAGCAAAAAGGCAAAGTGGGGAATTCCAAGCGGTGATTACGTGCTCGATACGTTTGAGAATTAAAGATCATTTTAAAAAACAGACTAAATTCGGCATTGAGGAGGACACCTTATGCATAAAAAATGGACGATTGCATTCGTTCTACTGCTGCTAATGGTTTTGACAGCCTGTGAAGAAAAAGAAACAGTTAAGTTATCCAAACCAACTGAACCTTCCTCAGATGAAGTGATCCCAAAAGATCAAGCTAAGTCATCTCTTCCGCCTGATCTTGTATCAGAAAAAAAAGCAGAAAAAACTGCGGTTGAGACGATGAACAAAATTTCAAGTACCTATAAAGAATTAGGCGAAGAGTATGAATGGGAAAATGAATCTAATCCTGCTGATTACGAAACGCTAAAAAAAGCGTTAACGCCATATGCAACATCATCTTTAATTGCAACAAAGTTAAAAAGTATCTCTACTAATTATTACTGCAAAGAATGCAATATGAGCTTTTTTCCTGATGTAACTCATCTTATTCGATTTGAACTTATTAACAATCATGCTGGGCAATTTTCGGTCTCGGCTATTGAGCCAATTAGTAAAGAAGGAAGCGGCGGACTGACCATTTACATGAATTTTAAATACGTTAATAAGCACTGGAAGTTAAATGAATGGGATGAAGTTACCTATCATCAAAAATACCTCAACATTACGGCCGATGAATATATCGAATACGTGAAGTCAATTAATCCTTCTAGTGATATTTCATACCAAGGCGAAACAACCCGTACAAATGAAAAAGGGGAAAAGGAAGAAATCTTGGTTTTCAAAGAGAACAATACAAAGTATGCCATTAGCAAAAACAGCTCTCAGCGAATCGACGATTTTAAAGAAGATAAAAAAGAAAAAGAAGAGAAGGAAGAAAAAGATTTTAATTTAAAAAGCATCCAAAAAGTTGATCAAGAAACAGCGGATATTTTTATTGAACATTATTTGCGAGATTTAACAAAGTCCATTAACACGAATAAATTTGAACACGTACAGCCTTATATCCAGCGGGATAGTGTTTTGTGGAATGATCAAAAGCAGCTTGTGAAAATGCTGTATGAAAGAGACATTCGAGAAGAGCTCGTTGATTATTCGGTATTAGACGTGGAATCTGTGAGTGAAGAAGAGGGCGAAGCGGTCTATACAATCCAAACGAAAGAAGTCATTTCAATTACAACGAACGGTCAAAGTCAGGAAAAAGAGTATTATCGAACCTATACCGTTTCCTACAGCAATAAACAGCTGCACCTGACTAAAATTGAATCACTTTAAAAAACATCACACAGAGCGTGATGTTTTTTATTTACAGATAAGTTCGCAGGATATTAAGATAATTCTTTCCGATCATCTGCTCTTGGCAGTTTTTCTATCCATCCTTTTTTGATCATTATTCGCCCAAAAGAAGAGATGGTTTTTAAATCCCTTAAAATAGAAGCATCACAATGTCCGGCTACGTCTATTCTCATACTAGTTATCATAGCTGCAGCATAATATGTAGTAGCTAAATGAAACAAAAATCCCGCATGAAATACCATTAGTTTATCAGAAAAAGGGGCTACGTCAGAATTTGTAATTTCAGCATCCAACAAGCGCGGAGACTGCAGGTTTTCTTGTTGAAGTAAGGAAGAAAAAATGTTTATATTCTTACTGGCTGTGTGCAAACATTCCTCCATAAAGCTATGGATATCTTTATTTTTCGTTACCTGTTTGAAGCCATTCACAAGCGCTTTAGCTGCAATACTCTTTTTTAAGTTAAAATAAATATTTCCAGCTTCCATTGAGTTCAGCTGTCTTTTGTCTCCGAATAGGTCCATAACATATCCCCATTCTGTAATCAAGTGACCTCTTTCTGTTTTAGAAAAGTAGGGAGATCGTTGATAAATACCTTTCGATATAAGAATTTCAATAGATTTATTATAAAGATCCATCGCATCAATATTGCATTGATAATAATGGTCACGTATATCTTTGCGTGCTGAAACACTAAAAGATATACTATATCCAGCTAATCCATGCATAGTCATTTCGTGTATATATACTAACCAAAAGGTGTCCGTAAACAAAGGAGGAGCATCTAGATTTACATCTTTATCAGTAAAGCCAATCGGCAAATCTAATTTTTCAGCTTTAAAAATATCTCTAAGCATGTGCAAATGTTTTTCAGCCAGTTCTAAAGTAAATTCAAAAAGAGAATAAACCTCAGGATCTTTAACCTTTGCTAACACATATTTACTAATACAAACAGACATGGTGTCTTGGATGTATTGTGTCCATAAACTTGTAATTTCTGATGACGTCAATCTACTTTTCTGATTATCCAAAATCGGTATCTCCAATTATTACCTAAACTCCTAATAGTATTCCCAAAACATTGCTGTCTAACACAATTAAAATCCTTTACTTAACTAACGCAAGATAACTCTTCCTTATCAAGCGTTCATATGATAAAGTAGAGAAATAAGCAGAAAACAGAATTAATTTTACATATAATGGATGTCTGCATTAAAATCTTAAAAAAATGACTTTCTAAATTGAGTTTTGGGAGGTTTTTAAAAACTTTTAATGGTATTTGTTGCAAATTGATAAAATTTCATTATACTTCATTCTGGTTTGTTTAAAAGGGATTCCTTTGTTTTTAATAATTAGGAGGGGTAAAATGGAAGAATTTGAATTGTCGCCTGCGAAAAATTCGTTTCGCCAGCTTAAAGAGCAGTGGGAAGAGGCAGAGTTGCTAGATGAAGATAATAACTTGAATTTAAAGCACGTTTCAGATGAAGAATTTATTCAGCTCTTTTTTTCGATGCGTATTATCAAAAAATCACTTTCTCCTCATACGATCAGATCTTATAATCAAGACATGAAAACGATTCTGTCTTTTTTCTATGAACGAGAGATTGCATTAAAATCGATTGGATTTATGGAAGTCAAATTATTTAATGAAGAAATGATGAATCAATATGCAAATCGCACCGCTGCAAGAAAACTGGAATTTTTTAGAAGAATGCTAGAGTTTGGACACGCTACTCATTTTTATCCTTCGCTGTATACCACGTGGATTGAAAAACCATCTATTGCAAAAGGACATTACAGCGACAAGGAAAAACAAAATCGCACCGAGTACCGAGAGTTAACCGACCGCGAAGCCCAGGTGATTGTAAATGCGTTAGAATCAGTCGTGCGCATTCGCCAGCATGAAAAGGAATTCAAAGCGCGTAATCGCTTAATGGGAATGCTTTTGTATATGAGTGGAATGCGTTCAAGTGAACTGCTGAGTTTAAATTGGGGAAGCTTCCGCGAAGACCGCCGCGGAAATTTGGTTGTAGATGTGATTGGTAAAGGAAAAAAAGAACGAACTATTCCCGTGTTTGATGATGTGAAAGAAACGCTTTTCACTTACCGGCAAGCGTTAAATGAAAGCACTGAACTAAGTCCTTTTGACACCGAACCGCTTTTTTATTCCATTAAAGAGTACTATCGTACCGGCGAAAAGAAGCGATTATCCTATACAACGTTGTATCGAACGATTAAATCAGCTGTTTATAAAGTAAAAGGAAACGCGTCTATTTCTCCTCATTGGTTTCGTCATACCTTTATTACAAACAGTTTAGCTAATGACGTTCCGCTTGCGGTTGTGAAGCAAGTAGTAGGGCACTCTTCTATTGCTACAACGAACGTTTATCTTGAAAAACTTCAAGAGGATACGGTATACGACGCGTTTCGGAAATCGGGTTATCGCTAATTACTTATAATATTTTTATGTAAACTAAAAAACATATATTTTCATTTTTACTGCTTATGCGTATGAAATAAGTTGTATAAATGAATAAGTTACTTTTCCTACAATATAATGGTAGAAAGTCGATAAAGGAGGGAGCTACCTATGACGGCTAAACATCCGCTTCACTACCATTTCGGAGAAGTAACGGAGCTTTTTCATTACATATACGAAGTTTGTGAAACAGCAGGTATTTATATTGACTGGAGCGGAACAGCCCAAACCGTTCAGCTATATCGAAGCAAAGAGTCTTTTTTATCGGGAGAGCGCTATATTGGAGCAATTCAGTATGAGGGAAGCAATCAGTTTCAAAAAAGATGGCCTTCTACTGTTAGCTTGAGATTTCGACGTGCGAACTTGTCGTTTATTTTAAAATATTGTTTAGAACAAATTGAAGACTACCGCAAAGACACAAACAAAGAACCCTTCATTAATCCAAATGCAGAATCCATCGCTTTTAAATTCACCTCTTTAACAGATGAAACCAAACAAGTGATTTCAAAAATTAAAGAAGTACTGTGCATCGCCAACTACGTGTAAAACCCCGCAGGATGTTAGCTGTGGGGTTTTCGGTATTTAACGCAGGTCTTCTGCATCTTGAAGCAGTTGTTCGGCGCGGTATTCAAGTTTTTGTAAAGTTTCGGTATAAATTTTCACCTGCTGTTCGTTTAATTCGGACGTCAATTCGAAAAATACCTGCTCCACAGCAGGCGTTACTTCTGTTTTTAAACGCAGGCCGTCTTCTGTTATTTGAATAAAAAACGAGCGGCGATCTTCTGGATTTCTGATACGCTGAATCCAATTTTGCTTTTCTAGTAAATCTAAAATTTTAGTCAGCGTCGCTTGATCTTTATCCGCTCGTTCAGCTAATTGTTTCTGCGTACTATATTCAGCTTCTGATACGCGTTTTAAAACGGTCCACTGTTCTGGCGTAATCCCAAAAGGGCGCAAGCGTGCGGCAACTACTCTGCTTAAGCGCTTACTTGTACGAACTGTGGGAATGCCGAATATTTCTTCTAACGATTCCATATAAAACCTCCTGCATACATACATGCTGTGATTATATCAGCTGTTTTTATTTCTGTAAATTTGTTTGTAAAGAGGGCGCTTTATAAAAATAAATTTAGAGAATAAATCGCAAATACACTAGACTTATTGTGTGTATCCTTGTAATCTAGTGTAAGAATAGTTAAACTTTTTCAAAAACAGTAGGGGGTACACACATCCATGATTAAAGCAGTATTTTTCGACTTAGATGACACGCTACTTTGGGATCAAAAAAGCGTAAAAGAAGCATTCGTTGCAACATGTACATATGCAAGTGAGAAATATAATTTAAAACCTGAAGAACTAGAAGAAGCAGTGCGTAAGGAAGCAAGAGAATTATATGCTTCGTATGAAACCTATGAATTTACGCAAATGATTGGCATTAATCCATTTGAAGGATTATGGGGGGATTTTTTAGACGATCATGATGAATTCCGCAAAATGAAAGATATTGTTCCTACTTATCGCAAAGAAGCTTGGACTCGAGGCCTTCGTGCCCTAGGAATTCACGATGATGCTTTTGGAGCAGAGCTAGCTGAGCGTTTTCCATTAGAGCGCCGCAAAACACCGTTTGTATACGAAGAAACGTTTGAGGTGCTTGATCAATTAAAAGGAAAGTACAAGCTGCTGCTGTTAACAAACGGTTCACCTGACTTACAAAATACCAAATTAGATATTACATCAGAACTAGTTCCATATTTTGATGAGATTGTGATTTCAGGTGCATTTGGCCGCGGTAAGCCTGATCCATCTATTTTCGACCATGCTTTATCACTTATGGATTTAAAGAAAGATGAAGCGATTATGGTTGGAGATAATTTAATGACAGATATACTGGGTTCTTCTCGCGTTGGAATGAAATCTGTATGGATTAATCGTCACGATAAAGAGCGAAATGAAGTCATTCCTACTTATGAAATTACCCATTTAAGTGAACTGCATTCAATTTTAGATGAACTAAATTCATAATACGAACAAACAAAAAAGAGGCGTAAATCGTCTCTTTTTTGTTATAAAAATAAGCACAGCAGTCTTTGCAGGTCCTATATCCTTTCCAAATCCCACTGACTTCAGTAATTTTTTCTTCTTTCTTCATATTTAACCAATTTTATCCTTTATTCCCATTTAAATACCATGTAGCATAGAATGTAGACTAGTCATTGGAGGAATAACATGAAGAAAATAGTTACCAGAAGCCTTGTAGCGGCTGTTTTGTTCACAAGTCTCGCCGCTTGCGAAGACAAACAAGGCGATACGCACGTCACTTACAAAACCCCTCAACCTAAACATGCCCCGGGAGCAGACACCATTTCAGCAACAGATGAAACGATGGCCCCTGTAAGTCGGGTAGCTCAAGAAGATGAAACCGATGATCGATTAGCATTTGGAGAACGATCAAAACACGGTCAATATTATGTGTCCCCAACGGATGCCCAATTTTATCCTGTTAAAGGAGCTAAACAAGTAAACACCCAGTACATTGTCGTATCCGTTCAGTTCCAGCGAACACTTAATGAACATTCGACTGTAGTATTAAACGACACAACGTTTACATTACAAGACACGGCAACTCATCAAACCTACGAACCGTCTGATGGAGGAAATTTAGCTACAGAAACCCCGCACACCCTGTGGACAGCTTTTTCATCACCGTCACTATTTAACGATGAACCCCTCAAACTCGATGTCGCATTTAAAATTCCAAAAAAGGCCAACCATACGTATAACCTGTTAATTACACAGCAATCAGAACGAGCAGATGTATTTAAGTTTGAAGAAGCCAAACAAGATTATTAATTACATACAGAAAAAATGCCTGTCTTTTGTTTTATAGAAAAAGAAGGCGTTTTTTGTAAAACCATCTTGTTTCTCATAGAAAGAGCAAACGATACTACAACCCCTGAATAAAAAGAAGGAATATACAAGGGAAGCGTAGCAAACGATAGACATAAAAAGAGAATAGACATAAAGCGCGTTAGTATAGTCAAGTTCAAAAAGAACGTGTATCATTGTAAGTGTCGGTAAAAACAGCTGGAGATAAAATTTGAATAAAAAGTTATGAGAAAGGAAAAGGTGCGTACATTACGCTAAAGACATAATGAACTATAATAATACAAAAACAAACACTGAATTCAGTAATAAAAAAATAAACATGCATTTAAATAGAAAACTATCCGCCGTTATTATAGCTGCGTTTCTTTTCGCTTTGCTTTTTTGTTTTATACCAGGTATAAAAGAGTCAATTCCTAATTTTTCTATTAAACAAAACAGCCCGCATTTCATCGATTTATTTCCTTTATATCTCTTATTCTTTACGCCATTCTTTCTAATAATGGGGACGTTAGGCACGGTTATCGTTGATTTATTAGTCAGTGCTTTTGTAAAAGACCGTAGTAAAAAAAATGATTTTATCATGTCATTCATATTCCACGCCATTTTTGGGTTTTTAATGTTTGAATTCGGAATGATGGGCGTCATTCTTATTTTTATTGTTGATCGTATTCTTTCAATCCGTAAAAAAAACTACTCTTATTTATATCCAGTGGGTTACCTAGTGCTATCGGCTATTATTGGAACTCTCGTCTATTTCATTTTTGCTATGGTTTAATAAAAGAATACTAAAAAAGAGACCTCAAAAAGTTAGATGCAGCCTAACAAATGTGGTCTCTTTTTTTGCTTTTTTTCTTCTTAAAAAAAGCACTATTTGGGTAAGTTGTTTAGTTTGCTATGCTATCGTTTGATAAATCAAAAAGATATTTAAACAAATGACTAATGCAGCTATCACCCAAGCTACAGTAGTTGTTGCTTTATGATTAACCAATCCGCCCATGATTTTTTTATTACTCGTAAACATAATAAGAGGAACAAGCGCAAATGCAATTCCGAACGATAAAATAACTTGACTGACAACTAGTGCACTTGTTGGATTTACGCCAAATCCGATAATCAAAAGCGGCGGAATAATTGTAATGAACCGGCGAAGATATAAAGGAATTCTGCGTTTAATAAATCCTTGCATGATGACATCTCCAGACATTGTTCCGACCGAAGAACTTGAAAGTCCTGAAGATAATAATCCAACGCCGAACGCAATAGCTGCAAAGGGACCAATTAAATGTTCAAATTGTGTAAAAGCCACGTCCAAATCTTGCACGTTTAGTCCGTTTTTAAAGAATAGAGCGGCTGCGACAATCAGCATGCTTGCATTAATTGCACCAGCGATAATCATGGCAATAACAATATCAATAAATTCAAAGCGGAAAATCGCTTTTTTCTCCGATTCTGTAGTTCCTACCACGCGGCGCTGCGTAAGAGCTGAGTGCAAATAAATCGCGTGCGGCATAACTGTAGCACCTAAAATCCCAGAAGCTAACAGCACGCTGTCTGTTCCGTGAAACTGAGGGACAAATAAGCCGTGGACAATACTTGCGCCGTCTGGATGCGCAAGAAACATTTGAGTCCCAAAAGCTAATACTACAATAAAAACCATCGCCGCAATAGCTGCTTCTAGCAGTCGAACACCTCGTCTTTGTAACTCTAAAATAGCAAAAGAACCTACCGCTGCGATAAGTGCAGCTGGGAACAAAGGAATATGAAATAATAAATAAATTCCAAGAGCAGCCCCAATAAATTCTGCTAAATCCGTCGCCATAATGACCAATTCCCCTTGGATCCAAAGCCCAAAAGAAACGAAGGACGGGAAGTGTTCCTGTGCTATCTCAGGTAAATTCAAGCCCGTTGCAATCCCTAATTTAGCTGATAACGATTGAATTAAGACAGCCATTAAGTTAGAAATTAATACAACCCAAAGCAGCATGTATCCGTATTGAGAGCCTGCTGCAATGTTAGTTGCAAAATTCCCTGGGTCAATATAGGCAACCGCTGCGATAAAAGCAGGCCCTAAAAAAGGCAATAATCGCTTAATTCCTTTTGTTTTACCTGACAATACGTCTTGAGCACTTAACTGCATAGCTGATAAGGCTTTACTGCCGTTTTGATCTTTCATGTCTAGTGCTCCTTTCTTTGATGAACAATAAATAGCCCAAGCTAATTTTTTTATATGAAGTATAAAATGTTTCCTTAATGCAAATTATATGCTAACAAAGGTTCTTTTGACAATAAAAAAGTTTAGTGAAAAATATAAATCATCTTCAGATATTTTTTATCTCGTTTGGCACAATTCTTTAAATGCACAGCCGTGACAGGAAGCGGGCGTATCTGCTTGAGGGAAATGCTCAAGCGGAAGAGGCTGATTTACCTCTGAGTGTTCCAAAAAAGTTTTCATATAATCAATGCTTGTATCGATTTGCCAAAGAATCGCTTCAATTTCGTGAAGAGTAAGCTGATACGTACGCGAACTGCCTGAAAGCAAGTATTCGTTTCGGACTTTTATCTTATCAACGGAAATATTATATTCAGCTAGCACGTAGAGGGCGTATATCGCCAGTTGAAACAAATCATCTTTTGTTTGTTTACTTGTTTTCCAATCAACAATCGTAAATTGGTCTGTGACTGGATTTTTAAAAAGAGAATGAAAAGGCGCATATACTTTATGATCATACACATTTATAGAACGAAACGACTGATGAGGCTCTACTTCTAAAAAAGGTGAAGATAAGATGTCGCAAAACGATTTACTTTGTAAAAAGTGATGTACACAAATGTGTACCCGTTTTTGCATGTCTTTAAGATCTTTTTTAGAAATATAGCCGTTTTCGTAGAATTCTAAAAGCATCTTATACTGAGCAGGCTTATGATACCAAAGCTCTCCATAGTCAGTAGAATCACGCAGTGCGTTATTTAGTAGTTGCTGCACTTTCTCGACTAAGCTCTGTTCATTCGGGACAAGCTTTGTAGATGTATAGTCAGAAATGGCCTCTGTAATCACTTGACGAACGGCTTGTCCGGCGTACATAGATAAAGTGGAAACCTTTTTTAAACGATAAGCACTCTGAGACTGCGCAGAAGCGCTGTCAAGCCATCCGTTATGTGAGGCATAATAATGATATGCATACTTTCGGTTGCACTGTGTGACCATTTTATGCCTGGAGTACGACCATGAAAATTCAGGGAAATCAGTGATTTGAAACAAGCTATTCACATCCTTTTTCAAAAACTGCGCATAGGTTGGTCTATTAGTATATTCGTACATGAGTTAAAATAGACTAAAAATGTAGAGAGTGAATAGCTACGCATGCATATTATTTTGTGGATTCTCGCGAAATATGTATAAATAGAAAAAACTATTTAAAAATTGATTGCTTTTTTCTGTGGCGGATGTTATATTAATAAAGCGATGAGCTAATTTGTGTAAGTCGAAGGACATGCTTTCGAGCTAAACGTGTGAATGTGGTCACACGGTCCCCGCCACAAACGCATCAAAGACGTCCTGCGTGGACGTCTTTTTCATTTTATAAAAAAGAGAGCATATAGCTCTCTTTTTTTGGGGGGATTACTTTCCGAAAAAAGTCAGGGACTTTTAGCCTTTTGCTACCCTTACTGATCAAAAAAGTTTTTTGTTTGAATGCTTCACTATATTTTTAATACTTCTTTTTCATCGTTTTTTATTCCATACATCGTTTCCTACTTGCAACGGGAGCTTTTTTATCCAATTTTCTTAACCAAACCTAAACATATAAAAACTTACTGTATTTGCACATTTGCCGCATATTGCATTGTTCCTCTTGTAGAGTTAATCACGATATCTACAACGTAAAAACCTTGATTTTTAGGAATCTTAAATTCATTATTTTTGACAAACAGCTTGGTTTTTTCACCGTTATCTCTCCATATATGCACACTCATACTACGAATATAAGCGCCGTCTAGGTTGGAAAAATGGAGCTTAACCAATTGTTGCTGCTTCAATGGTATACTTTTTTGCTGCGATATGTATGTATATAAATCATATACATTTATTTCTTTTTTTGTTGTTGAACGGCCGTTTGACCAGTTAATAGAACCTTTGTGAAGGTGATAGGTATGTTCGTTGACCGTAAGTGCAGCTTCAGGTTTGTTTTGATCGTATTCTTCCTCTAGAAAGAAAGCACTGTTCTTAAGTAAAAGTAAGAAGAACACAATAACAGCTCCTAGACCGCTTAAGACATATACACCACATTTTGTGGGTAGTACTTTCATAATAATTTCCTTTCACAGACCAATAATTAAGGAGGATATGTACATAAAATTTCCACTTTTTCTATTCTAAACGATTACAAGTAAAATTACATTTATTGCTTTCTTTCTTCATAAAAAACAGGATAATAGTCATGTGTTTTCTATAAAATGTCTCCTTAGATCCAATTCAAACCCATATAAAAGGAAGATAAATGGAAATTAAAAGAGGGAATCTAAAAAATTTACAGAAGTTGATAAGTGATTTAAAATTATACAGAAGAAAAAAGCATTTCAAAGAAAGGGAGATTAGTAGGTTTTTGGTTCTACTTCCGCTTCTTAAAAAGTGGTGTTTTTCGTAAAAAACTGTGAAGCTATATTTTATAAAGGTGAACCGATACATATATAAACAAAAGGGACACATAAAAAGGGGGATCAGCATGCAAATTAGAGAACTAGAATTACATGATGCTGCAAACTTTGTAGATTTGCTTAAACAGATTGAAGAAGAAAGTAAGTTTATGCTGTTTGAAAGCGGAGAGCGAAAGCTGAGCACAGATCAGCAGGAGAAAAACATCGAAATCTTTAAGCAACAGCCAAACTCTACGATTATTGTAGCAGAAGAAAACGAGATGCTTGTGGGATATATAGCTGCAACAGGAGGTGAAGCTAACCGAAACGCTCACATCGCTTCTTTAACATTAGGTATTCGAAAAACGTTTCAAAATCAAGGTATTGGTAAGGCTTTATTCGCTGCGCTTGAAGAATGGGCAAGAGAACACCATATTCACCGTCTTGAGCTCACAGTTGCTGTACAGCATGAAAAGGCTCTTTCTTTATATGACAAAGTAGGATTTGAAATTGAAGGAACGAAAAAACATTCACTGCGAATTGGCGGTTTGTTCATTGATGAGTACTATATGTCTAAATTGCTCAACTAAAAAAGAAACGACGTTTAAAGACGCCGTTTCTTTTTTTAACTTCCTCTGTAAATTTGGTATCCCCACGGTGACACAAGCAAAGGGATATGATAGTGTTCTTGTTCAGAAGACAATCCGACTCGAACAGAAACTTGATTTAAAAAGGGCGGATTTGTTGTTTGGACTTCTTGTTTTTTATAATATTCCCCAATATGAAACAGAAGTTCATAATCTCCTGATTCAAACGCTTCAGAAGAGAAGAGCGGAGTTACTAACCTCCCGTCTTCATTTGTAGTACCATGTGAAATTTTTATTCGTTTACTTTGCGACTGAATATGATAAAAATCAACTTTGACAAAAGCAGCCGGACATCCGTGGGTAAGATCTAAAATATGCGTTGTGATTTTAGTCATGCTCGTTTCTTTGTCTCCTTATCTTCAGTAATTTTATCAGTTAAGCGAAAGAAAGCAATTTTATATACTTCTTCTAACGCTGTATCAAACTCCGTTTGCTCGGTATTTAGTAAGCGACTTTGCATTGCCTCGTAGATATCTTCTTTTTGTTTACCTCGTACTGCCAAAATAAAAGGAAAAGGAAACTTCTCCATATACGTTCCATTAAGAGAAGAAAACTGTTCATACTCATCTTGCGTTAAGTTTTGTAAGCCTGCTTTGGTTTGTTCTTCAGTAGAAGCAGATGTCATGGCGATATTTTCACCTAGATTTGGATGAGCTTGCAGCAGCTTCAGCTGTTTTTCTACAGATGCTTGCGCTACAATTTCTTTCATCATGCCATGAAGTTGTTCAACGGAAGAGAAAGGGCCTTTAGAATAAGCCTCTTCTGCAACCCAAGGTGAATGTTCAAATATATCACCAACTAATGAAACGAAATGCTTCTTGCTAAGCTGATTTACATACTGCACGGATACGTTATTCATACTACACCACCTTTATTTTATTTCTGAATAATCTGTCTTCTCTAAAGAGACAGAAGGTACTTTTCGTTCAATTGATGCGTTAAAAAAGAGATTTAATAAAATGGCAGCTAAACTTCCCGTAATAACTCCATCGCTTACAATTACGCGCAAAGCATTTGGGAGCTGAGCGAATAAATCAGGTACCACCGTTACACCAAGGCCGAGTGAAAGAGAGCACGCAATAATCAGCAAATTTTCTTGTTTGGTCAAATCAACAGCACTTAGCATTTTGATGCCTGACGAAATAACTAAACCAAACAACACGACCATCGCTCCTCCTAAAACAGGGGTGGGAATAATAGTTGTAAAAGCAGCAATTTTAGGAACAAGCCCCAGTAATACGAGAATGAAGCCGGCTACTACCACTACATTTTTTGTTTTTACTTTCGATAATTGAACCAGTCCTACATTCTGAGCGAATGTATTGTAAGGAAAAGCATTAAATAGCCCTCCAAGAACAATGGCGATTCCTTCGGCACGGTAGCCTTTTGTAAAATCTTTTTCCGTTAATTCTCGATCGCACAGCTTCCCTAATGCTAAAAATACGCCTGTAGACTCAATAATAATGACTAAGCATACGAGAATCATCGTTAAAATAGGGCCGATTTCAAAAGTGGGCATCCCAAAATAAAAAGGAGTGGGAATGTGCAGCCAAGAAGCTTCATTGAAATTAGTAAAATCAACTTTCCCCATTAATACAGCGGCTATTGTTCCACCTACAATTCCAATCAACACAGAAAGAGAACGAAGAAAACCGCTGAAAAATCGATTTAAAATTAAAATAAGCGCTAGAACACCAAAAGAAAGAAGAAGATTAGAAAGAGAACCAAAATCTTTACTTCCCACTCCTCCTGCCATATTTCGCACGGCGGATGGTACAAGCGATAAACCAATCATCGTCACAACCGTTCCGGTGACAACGGGAGGGAAAAATTTAATAATTTTGCCTAAAAAACTTGCTGCCAGTACGATGAAAATACCACCGGCAATAATCGCTCCGTAAACAGCGCTAATCCCATATTGAGTTCCAATTGCAATCATAGGAGTCACCGCTACAAATGAGCTTCCAAGTACAACAGGAAGACCAATCCCAAACCACCTGTTCGTCCATGCCTGTAACAGTGTAGCTAGTCCGCATGTCAGTAAATCAATGGCCACGAGATAGGATAAGTCATGCGCATTTAAATTCAATGCGCGTCCGACCATCAGCGGAACGAGAATGGCACCCGCATACATAGCAAGTACGTGCTGTAATCCCAATGAAGCTAGTCGAAACGGTCGATTTTGGTTATTCACCTAAAAACCTCCTTTAATTATATCACATGTAATGTTAATAAATATTACATTTAAAATGATACATTAATAGTAAAATGTTTTTTAAGAGATGTCATTAGTTAAGTTGACTAAAAACAGAAGAGACAATATCTGATTTTATACAATGTAGAGAGAAGCAGTGAAGCTATTGTGTGAAAAGATGTTACATTCTTTTTTAGTACCAACTCTTAATAGTAAGTGATATAATTTTGTATATATTTTCAAATAATAGAGAGAAGAGGAAACATTTATGTATAATGTTGCGGCTCACACATGTAAATTTTTATTAAAAAGGAGAGGGAAGCTTCACGTAAGGAACAGAGAGTATCTGCCAGCGGATACAGGCTTTGTGATCGCTTGTTCGCATAAGGGATGGGTAGACGTCGTAGCGCTTGGTACAGCTGTTTTGCCTCACCAAATTCATTTTATGGCAAAAAAGGAGCTGTTTAATCATATACTTACTAGTAATGTATTAAAAAAACTTAACGCATTCCCAGTAGATCGTAACAATCCAGGACCCAGCAGCATTAAAACACCTATTAAATTGGAAAAACAAGGACATATAGTAGGAATTTTCCCTAGCGGCACTCGAACAGAGGAAGACGTTCCTTTGAAAAGAGGGGCAGTCACTATAGCAAGTATGGCAAAGGTTCCTATTGTACCCGCGGTTTACAAAGGACCCTCAAATGTAAAAGAGCTATTTTCAAAGGATCCCATTGTCATTTCCTTTGGAAAGCCCATCTACCTTGGAGAAGATAAACTAACAAAAGACCGCCTTGCCGACGTGTCAAATCGCTTAACAGCTTCGATTCGTGCGTTAGAGGAAACAGAAAAATAACTTCATAGCGGAGGTGCATCATGAAGGATTGGGTACAGAGAAAGCTAAACGATGTGATTAGTGATGATGTGCAGGCAAAAATGAAAGAAAAGATGGCTGAAAGCGGTGTAACCGTTCCTATATCCGCTTCTATGCTCATGCGAATTTTTCAAAAGCAAATGACAAAGCAAGATCAAATTCAGCAATTTTCTATTTCATTTCAAGACTCCTATATTCACGTGAATGGAATTATTAAAAAATTTCTGGTGAGAATTCCATTTTCCATTGTGCTAGAACCTCTTGAAGCAAAAGAACGTACGCTTTTATTCAAAATCCATGAAATGAAACCTCTTAATCAAAATTGGATCAACTATCGAATTTTTCACAAGCCGCCTGTTACTACGTATGAAGAAAAACAAATTCATATCAATCTCAATGAAATTGATAAAGTGAAGGTCATTCCAGTAGGAAAAATCAAACAATTTTCAATACAAGATGAAAAGCTTCGAGTGAAAATTGGTTTATAAATGGTTGTAAATAAAATGTAGAAATAGTTTTTTCAGAAAGAAAACCTTTTCAATTCAGCACTTAATTCGATTAGGTGCTATTTCTTTATAATTTTTATAAAATTTTTAGAATTTTTCGTCTCTAACTATTGTGACACGCTTCCCTAAAGTTGTACAATGTAACTTATATAGAGGTTTAAGCGAAAAACCCGTAAATATAAAGAGCAAGGAGAAACAACTATGACAACTTATTCAATCGATGTAACACTAAGTCAAACAAAAAAAGAAAAGCCGCAATCTGATCAATTGCAATTCGGGAAAATCTTCACGGACCATATGTTCATTATGGATTATACAGAAGGCCAAGGATGGCACGATGCTCGTATTGTACCTTATCAACCTATCACATTAGATCCGGCATCCATGATCTTTCATTACGGGCAGTCTGTTTTTGAAGGACTAAAAGCATATGTAACAAAAAAAGAGCAAGTATTATTATTTAGACCAGATGAGAACTTCAAACGTTTAAATAAATCAAACGATCGTCTTTGTATTCCTCATGTTGATGAAGACTTAGCGCTAGAAGCGTTAAAGCAGCTGATTAAAATTGACCGCGAATGGATTCCTACTGCTGAAGGTACATCACTATACATTCGCCCGTTTGTCATCGCGACAGAGCCTTACTTAGGAGTAGCGCCATCTGACCGCTATCAATTTATCATTATTCTATCTCCAGTTGGTTCATATTACAAAGAAGGAATTGCTCCTGTAAAAATTGCGGTTGAAAGCGAATTTGTTCGTGCTGTAGCCGGAGGGACAGGGACAGCTAAAACAGGAGGAAACTATGCTTCAAGCTTAAAAGCTCAGCAGCTTTCTGACTCAAAAGGCTATTCACAAGTACTGTGGTTAGACGGAGTTGAACGCAAGTACATTGAAGAAGTAGGAAGCATGAATATTTTCTTCAAAATCGATGGAGAAGTAGTAACGCCATCTGTGAACGGAAGCATTTTAGAAGGAATTACGCGTAAATCCATCATTGAGCTGCTAAAACACTGGAATATGCCTGTAACTGAGCGCCGTATTTCTATGGAAGAAATTAAGCAAGCTTATTCCGAAGGCAAACTAGAAGAGGCATTTGGAACAGGTACAGCTGCAGTTATTTCTCCAATTGGCGAACTATTTTGGAATAATGAGAAAATGGTCATCAATGGTGGAAACACAGGAGAAGTATCACAAAAACTGTATGACACTCTAACAGGTATTCAAAATGGTACAGTAGAAGATCCATTCGGCTGGGCAGTGGAAGTAGAATGAATTTCGGTAATCGAATATCTTTTTACGTAAAAGAAGCGGGACAGCTCCCGCTTCTTTTTTTGTTTGTTGCCGAATAGTCCAAAAGAAACAAGTCGTATTTGAATATTTAGAACTATTTATATACTTTTATTGTAAAATAAAATATAATCATCCTTATAAAAGCAATACTTTGTCTTTATTGAAATTCACAGCATTATTTATTCGTTATAAGGGGGAGAACAAAATGCTTTTTTTATCACATGATGAAAAAATTAAACAGCTGGCTTCACACTTAGCTGAACGACTCGAAAGAGAATTAAACCAAGAAACCTCAGATGAACAAATGCACGTGCTCATCGGCTATTTATTTGCTTCTCATTTAATCGAGCACCGTCCTACAGGTTATTACGTAAGGTCTCAATACCCTGAGCAGTTAAAAGATTTATATGAAACTTTACATGTCCATCAATAAATTATCTCTTCCTCTTTTGCCCTATATCGTGTAGAATTTTAGAAAATATATGATTTTCTAGTTGATGGCAGAGCTAGGATATAGCGCGGTGTGGCATTTACCTTTAAATGATTAAGTAATGGCTTTAGAGGTGAATAATGTTAGCGCAGATCAAAGAAATGAGTTTAGATAAAAATCGTCGTAATCCACATTACCGCGTATTGTTGCAGTGTCCAGACGGGAGTGAACTATTCATTCACTTTAATTATACATACCGATCAAAAACATATTGGTCAAGAGATGTATATTACAACAATGTTCATAAAAAATCTCAGCTTGCTTGGTATACCCAAAGCGTAGAAGGAATGACGGCTCAGCAGTTTCTTGAAGAGCTAGGAGCCAAAGTAAATGAACATTTCGATTTTACACTGCGACGATAATCAAAAAAGTGCCCTTTAACAAGGGGGCTTTTTTGGTTATTTTATATAAACAAGGACAAAATAATACATTTTCTCTTTAATAATAGTCATTGCTTCCTTACTTTTTCTTTATCAAAATTGGCAAGATACTGCGTTTAAGTTATCTATCAGGTGTTAGAGAGCCGGGTTGTGTTTTATCGCTAACTTTTATATAATGAACGTATAAAACCCTCTATTTATATCGGAAATAGAGGTGTTTTTACTATGAAAAAGATACAAAATGGCAAAATATCTGCGGATGAACATCATTTTTCGCAAAAAAATTAAAATAATGTAAAAGTTTATGTTAAAATGGCAATGTTGCGTGAACGAATTAATTAAATTTACGCAAGAATGCTATTTACATACGTAAGAAGGAGAGAGATTTAAGATGGCAAAGACGTTAATTTTTGGACATAAAAATCCTGACACAGATACAATCTGTTCTGCAATTGCATACGCTGATTTAAAGAATAAATTAGGTGTAGACGCTGAACCAGTTCGATTAGGCGATATTAACGGTGAAACGCAATTTGCTCTTGAAAAGTTCAACGCTGAACTACCACGTTTCGTTGATGAAGTATCTAAAGAAACAAATGAAGTTATTTTAGTGGACCACAACGAACGCCAACAAAGTGCAAACGATATTGATCAAGTTCGTGTGCTTGAAGTAATTGATCATCACCGTATTGCTAACTTTGAAACAGCAGATCCTTTATACTATCGTGCAGAGCCAGTTGGATGTACGGCAACGATCTTAAACAAGATGTATAAAGAAAACGGCGTAGAAATCGAACCTAACATCGCAGGTCTTATGCTATCAGCTATCATTTCTGATTCTTTATTATTCAAATCACCAACTTGCACAGACCAAGACGTTGCAGCTGCTAAAGAATTAGCGGAAATTGCAGGCGTAGATGCAGAAGAGTACGGATTAGCAATGCTGAAAGCTGGAGCTGACTTAGGCGATAAAACAGCTTCACAATTAATTTCATTAGATGCTAAAGAATTCAGCATGGGTACAAGCAAAGTAGAAATTGCACAAGTGAATGCAATTGACGTAAATGACGTTTTAGTACGCAAAGTTGAATTGGAAGAAGCTATTACTAAAACAATCGAAGAAAAAGGATTACAATTATTCCTTTTAGTTGTTACAGATATTTTAAACAGCAACTCTACTGCATTAGCATTAGGTTCTGCTGCTTCAAAAGTAGAAGAAGCATACAACGTAACGCTTGAAAACAATACAGCTGTCTTAGAAGGCGTTGTATCACGTAAAAAACAAGTAGTACCTGTATTAACATCTGTATTTGCTTAATAAAAAAAACGGTTCGTGTCTAAACACGAACCGTTTTTTTGTCCATTTGCACGTCAAGCCAATTTAGTATATCTTCTATCACTTCATCTTTATTTAATTCATTAAGCAACTCATGACGGCACTGTGTAAAAAAGCGGTAGCTTACATCCTGCAATCCTGCTTTTTTAAAGTCGTTATATACTTTGAGTACACCTTTTGTATAGCTGCCTACTGGATCATGTTCTCCAGATATTAAATAAATAGGCAGGCTTGATGGTACTAGCTTTATATTAGCTAAGTTAGAGATTTGTTTGATTCCTGTTAATAAGTCATAGAAAAATCCCGCCGTGAAAACTCCTCCGCAATAAGGGTCATTTACATATAAATCTACAGCCTCATTATCTTGACTTAACCAATCAAAAGGTGTTCGAGCAGGATGAAAGGATTTGTTGTACTGTCCAAAAGAAAGCTTATCAAGCAATGGACTAGCAGATCGTAATCCTTTTCTTTTTTTCTCTATTTTCGCAGCTAATATGCCGCCCTGCAGTGAAAGGGAAGGAATGCTGCCATCACACCATGAATGTGCTCTGTATTCAATTGAATATATCTTCTCGTTAGAAAAGACCCCATGCTGTGACCGAAAAGAAAGATTGGTAGGCCGGTGTGTTCCGTTGAAATGTGCTTAGTCAGAGCAATCATGTCGTAAACTACGGTGTCAAAACCATTTTCTTCAGCAAAAAAACGCTTTTCTTCATCTTTTAAAGCTGTTTGACCGTGACCGCGGTGATCATTTCCATATACGATGTAGCCATGTTGAGTTAATACATTAGCAAAGTATTCGTAGCGTCCGATATGTTCGGCCATCCCATGGGCTATTTGGACAACACCTTTTGCAGGCATTTTTTCAACATTCCATTTTTGTGCAAATATTTCTTTTTCCTGATGACCTCTGTAGTAAAAGGATTGTTTCATGCTCAGTATCCACCTTCTGCTTTCCTGTAAAATAAGGGATATATGTATATATTATACTAATTTATGTAGGTGATTTTACTATTTTGAAATAAAAAATGATTATTTTGTCATAAACCTTTACAAACCTTTATGTGATTTGTTAAATTAGTATTTATATTAAAAATTATTAAACAATTTAAAAAGATTCAGTTTTTAATAGGTTAGATGAATACGGAGGGAATTATTGTGGCAGAATTAAGAAGTAACATGATCAAAAAAGGATTCGACAGAGCACCCCACCGCAGCCTACTGCGTGCAGCTGGTGTAAAAGAAGAGGATTTCGGCAAACCGTTTATTGCGGTTGTCAATTCATATATTGATATTGTACCAGGTCATGTTCACTTACAAGAGTTTGGTAAAATCGTAAAAGATGCGATTCGCGAAGCTGGTGGCGTACCTTTTGAAATGAACACTATCGGTGTAGATGACGGTATTGCGATGGGACATATCGGTATGCGCTATTCATTACCAAGTCGTGAAATCATTGCTGACTCAGTTGAAACGGTAGTATCTGCTCACTGGTTTGATGGAATGGTATGTATTCCAAACTGTGATAAAATCACGCCTGGGATGTTAATGGCTTCATTACGTCTGAATATTCCGACAGTTTTTGTTAGCGGCGGACCAATGAAGGCTGGCGTAACGAGCGACGGTCGTAAGATTTCTCTTTCTTCAGTATTTGAAGGCGTAGGAGCTCATCAAGCTGGTAAACTTGATGATAAAGGATTACTTGAATTAGAACAATTCGGCTGTCCGACATGCGGATCTTGTTCAGGAATGTTTACAGCGAACTCAATGAACTGCTTAGCTGAAGCGTTAGGACTTGCTTTACCTGGAAATGGTACAATCTTAGCAGTTGCTCCTGAACGTAGAGAATTTGTTAAAAAATCAGCTAAACAGCTTATGGAATTAATTAAATTAGATTTAAAACCACGTGATATCGTAACAGAAAAAGCAATCGACAACGCGTTTGCTTTGGACATGGCGTTAGGTGGTTCTACAAATACAGTTCTTCATACGCTAGCTCTTGCGAATGAAGCTGAAATTGAGTATCCATTAGAGCGTATTAATGAAGTGGCAGAACGCGTGCCTCACTTGGCAAAACTGGCTCCGGCTTCTGATGTATTTATTGAAGACTTACATGAAGCAGGAGGCGTATCAGCTGCTTTAAACGAGCTATCTAAAAAAGAAGGGGCTCTTCATTTAGATACTATGACAGTTACTGGAAAAACGTTAGGTGAAAACATTGCCGGATGCGATGTAAAAGACTATAACGTTATCCATCCAATCGATAAGCCATTCACCGAAAAAGGGGGACTTGCTGTATTGTTTGGTAACTTAGCTCCAGACGGCGCGATCATTAAAACAGGCGGTGTTCAAGACGGTATTACTCGTCACGAAGGACCAGCAATTGTATTTGAGTCTCAAGACGAGGCGCTGCACGGTATTGCTAACGGCAAAGTAAAAGAAGGACATGTCGTAGTCATTCGTTATGAAGGACCAAAAGGCGGCCCGGGAATGCCTGAAATGTTAGCTCCAACTTCTCAAATCATGGGAATGGGACTAGGTGCAAAAGTAGCTCTATTAACGGACGGACGCTTCTCTGGCGCTTCTCGTGGATTATCAATTGGTCACGCATCTCCAGAAGCTGCTGAAGGCGGCCCGCTAGCATTTGTAGAAGATGGCGACCACATCGTGATTGACATTGAAGATCGTTCGATGAATGTTCAAGTTTCTCCAGATGTTTGGGAAGAACGAAAAGCAAACTGGAAAGGCTTTGAGCCAAAAGTGAAAAAAGGCTATCTTGCAAGATATTCTAAACTTGTAACTTCTGCAAGCACGGGCGGAATTATGAAAATCTAATAGTAAAGAAAAAGGCTCTCTGCTGAGAGCCTTTTTCTTTACTGAAGTAACTGTGTACAAGAAGATTTTTAAAACGTAAATTCTTTTTTCATTATAATGTGTGGAATACCGTCTTCCATAAATACATCAGAAACAGTCTTATACCCTAATTTATGATAAAATGATTCAGCTTGAACTTGACCATGAAGCATCGCTTGAGTTAAGCCTTCCTTTTTCGCTGCTTCTTCTAAGCTGGTCACCACTTCTTTTCCGAGCCCGTATTTTCTAAATTCTTTTAATACACATATCCGCTCTATTTTGGCGAAACCGTCTACTATGCGGAATCTTCCAGAAGCAGCTGGTTCGTTGTTATAATAAATCAACATATGTTTTGCCGTTTCTTCATGTTCATCAAATTCATCTTCTAACGGCACTCCTTGTTCTTCAACAAACACTGTTTTACGTATATGAAATACGTCTTCAAGCTGCTCTTTTGTTGTAACATGCTTAATTTCCATCGAAAATCCTTCCTTTGCTGCGAATTTATGATTCTTTTTTGTATAATAAAGATATCTAATATAAAAAGAGTATAAAGGAAAAATAAAATGTTGTAAATGCAACAAAAGTAAGTAGCTGAAATATTGCGTAAATCATGTTTGATTTCTCGCTGTTTGAACTGTATCAGTAGCATTGAATTTAAATGAGGAGCGGAGCATGATCAAAAAATAGCCCTTCAGCTTTTAACAAACTTTAGAAAGAATTAAAATCAACTGGAACATGTTAAAAAAGGAAAGAAAAGGGATTATGAAGCGCCGTGGCTCTACATAACTTGTAAAAAGAGAAATATTCATAATAGTAGTGGGATGAAAAAGGGGAATGTATCATGCAAATAACCTTAGTGTATAAAGATGAGCAATCGAATAAATTTTGGAAAGTTGAAAGAAGAGACAGCAAGTTAGTGATTCACTTTGGAAAAGTTGATACAGCTGGCCGCATGCAAGTAAAAGAGTTTGCTTCCGCAGAAGCTTGTGAAGCAGAAGCTGAAAAGCTGATTCGTGCAAAATTGAAGAAAGGATATAAGCCTTTAACTTGTTCGATGCAAGTAATGAAAGACAGCACGATGTCAGAGGCTCTCTTTTGGGAACTGATAAAAAAGGCGAAGACAAAATTAGATGTCGACGAGCAAATGGAATGGCTCCGCTCCACGCTAGCAAAGCGTTCTGAAAAGGACATTTTCCGCTTTGATCAGCTATTAAGTCAGCATTTTGATCAATCCTATACTTCTTCATTGTGGGCAGCAGCTTATATTGTAATGGGCGGTTGTTCAGATGATTGTTTTGATTATTTTAGAGGGTGGCTTTTATATCAAGGAAAAGACATATATTATAAAGCAATTGAATCTCCTGAGACGATGATTTCTGTACTTAAACCACTAGAAGCAGAAGGCTATGCTCCTCAATTAGAAGAATTACTTTCTGTAGCGTGTGAAGCTTATGAAGAAAAAACAGGTTTAGATAACGACTATTATTATGATAAATATGACCAGTTTGACCCAATGTGGTACGATGAGCAAGATTTGGATCTTGATTGGGATGAAGATGATGAGGATGGTTTACAGATGCGATTCCCTGCGCTTTGGAGTCGCTATTGGAACAATCATCTCGAATATTAAAAAGAGGAGATGAAAACCTTTAAACAGATTTTCATCTCCTCTTTTCTTATTTTGATAGAGTACGTGAAGGACCGGCCGAAGACAGTTTTGTTTTTTTGTTTAGCATACTGTTCATAATCATTCCGATTACGATTACCATCATACCAGCTAAAGCTATCCCTGTTGGCACACGCCCATTTAATAAAAACACTTCTCCAAACACTGTAAAAATCATGCTGCCCGATTGAGTTGCTTCGACAGCTCCCAACAAAGCTAAATTTTCTTTTGCCAAGTCTGTTGCGTGAAAGAACGTCATTGTCGCAATTACACCTGAACTCATCGCTAATATAAAAGCTTGCGAAAATTGAGGAGCTGTTGGCATACCAGTTGTATAAAATCCATATATCGCATAGATGATACTTAGCGGTATACTGCCGATAGCCATACCTAAAACACGTTGAAATGTATCTAATTTTCCTTTGCAAACTTCCATCATTTTTCGATTTCCCAGAGGATATAAAAAAGCAGCCATGACGACAGGGAGAAAACCCAACACAAACTGTGAAAGCGTGATGTTTTCAGCTTCTTTAACTTGCATGAGAATCACACCCGCTAAAATAAACGTTGAAATACCAAGCGTTTTGAGTGGAATGTTTCCTCTTACTTTTTTGTTTCCGTCTGCATTTTGAATCGTTACATAGAAAAGTGGAGAAATGAGCGCACCTGCCAAGATCGTTACTTGCCACGTTCCAGCTATAAGCCATGACGGTCCAAAAAGTGAAGAAAAACTTAATAATGAATAAAATCCAATTCCTGCAAGAGTTCCCCAGCCTAACCAAGCGAAAGGATGCTTTTTCATTTCCATCCATAATGGTGTAAACTTCTTTTGTACAAGTACTAAAATGAGTAAAATAGGTAGTGCTAATAAAAAACGAAGAGATGCTGTCCAAGCCCAGCTTGTTCCAGATACATTCATGGCACGATTCACAATAAATGTAGCAGAAAAGAACATAGACGAGAGAAGCCCCCATAAAATTGCTTTCATACTTTTTCCTCCTAATTAATAAAAACACCTAAATGTACCTTATAGTATACTTATATACAAAAAAAGTGTATCATAGTATACAAAAGAAAGGAAGAAAAAAATGCATTCAGAAGAAATGATGAAAAAGGTAGGCAACGAGCTTAGAAAAATAAGAACACAGCGAGAATTCACACTCGATGAATTAGCAGATAGGACGGGAGTCAGCAAACTCACGTTAGGGAAAATTGAAAGAGGGGAGACTAATCCAACCCTAGGAGTAATGTGGAAAATAACAACAGGTTTAAATATCCCTTTAACTAAATTAGTGTCAGTAGAACCTTCAGTGGCTGTATCTAAGTGCGGAGAAGGTTTTTCTCTCAAAGGACCGGACGAAGCGTGGAAAGTAGAATTTATTTTTCAAAATCAAATAGATTCAACTATTGAAATGTACCGAGCCTTTCTTTCTCCTCTCGCTACATACTATCCCGAACCTCATCATAAAGGATTAATTGAAGTAGCAACGGTAATGGAAGGAAGAATTGAAATGAAAATAGAAGAAGAGCTATACGAGCTAAAACAATTTGACTCTATAAAATTTGAAGGAAGTCATGTACACTCATACAAAAATCTTGAAGAACGTCCCGCTGTTCTGCATTTACTGCTAAAATACGAGGAGTAAAACGGCAGAGCCGCAGTAAAACGAACCATAAAAAATGATTCGTTTTACTGCGGCTCTAATAGCTGTTTATTCATCAGCTTGTTTTGATAGCTAATATATTTTTTCACTCTAATGATAATTAATGAATATTCTTCAATCAAACGGTGGATAGATTGAACCATACACTCTGGGTAATGATGTTTTTTCTGTAAATATAATTTATACTTTCGAATTTGCCTTTCGAAATATAAAATCACTTGTTCGGGCGTTTTTACCAATAAAGATTGCATGTATTCATTTACTTGCGTTTCAAGAAACGAATAGCGATTCGTGATAAAAAATGTCTTCATCTTATTTTCCTCCCTATATGTTAGTGGTACAAAAAAGAAACCCTTGTGCTAGGATTTCTTTTTTGATTTTTATTTGAATCAGCTGTGCGCGACTTTTAGGCGCTGATACTTGAAATCGAAGACTGTCTATATTTTTTTATTTTGCATTTTATATATGTAGGCGTTTCGCCGAAAAGATTTGCTACATGTGCAATAGCTCCGTAATACGTTTTAGCATCCATCATTTCTTTATTCACAATATAGTCATACAGGGATGATTCAATATCATCAACAAAAGCTAAAATGTGACGCTTTTCGAATAGGAGTTGATAAAGTTCATTAATTAAGTATGGGCTTTGATCAAATTTGTCTTGAAGCTGCTCTACTCGGTACTTTGTCATAGGCACTTCACACAAGATAATGTATCGTAACTCTTCTAAAAATAATTTATTCATCTTTCTCACATCCCTATTCTGTTAATAATTATATAATAGCACTATGCCTTCACATTTGGAAGCGTTTTCAATTGATTAATTTTAATATTTTTTTCTTCTCATTTCCTTTCGTTTTTTCTTTTCTTACGTGAATTATCTGTAGTATAGTTCGTTTTACGTAAAGACTCTAGCTAATTGTTAAACTACCTGACATACTTTTTAAAATTTTTATTATTGGTGTCAAAAACTCTTACATACCTAAGCGGAAACACCTTAAAAATAACGTCCTATGAGTCGGAATCGTCTTTAATTGTGATAAAATAAAAAATGGAAAATACATCATATAGGAGAGAGGCTATGGAAAAAGACCATATTTCAGAGCTTAAGATTTTAAAAGACATTGCCGAGATTTTAAATGAAGGCACTAATTTACATACAATGCTTCACGATGCTCTTTTAAAACTGCTGCAAATAACAGATTTACAAACAGGATGGATCTTTTTTATTGATAAAAATGGAAAACATGAGATGATTTCCGCTCAGCATTTGCCGCCAGCTTTATTAAATAAAACCGCTCAGCCTATGTGTAACGGAAGATGCTGGTGTGTTGATCGGTATATGGATGGCCGGCTTCAAAAAGCGTCTAATATTATGGAGTGCAAGAGACTTGAAGATTCCGTCATTCATGAGTGGGGAGATACACACGACATTACCCATCACGCAACGGTTCCTTTACAAGCAGGGGATGAGCGCTTTGGATTATTAAATGTAGCTGCCCCTCATAAAATTCATTTTGAACAGCGAGAGCTTGATTTATTAGGATCTGTCGCTCTTCAAATTGGCACGGCTATCAAGCGGATTAAGCTGACTCAATCTCAGCAGGAGGTAAAACTTATTGAAGAAAGAAACAGACTGGCCAAAGATCTTCACGATTCTGTTAATCAGCTGTTATTTTCGATTAATGTCACAGCCAAAGCCGGAAGCAGCTTAGCGAAAGATGTGCAGTTAAAAGAGACTTTTTCCTTAATCCAAGAAACCGCTCAGCATGCTCAAGTGGAAATGAAAGCATTAATTTGGCAGCTTCGTCCTCAAGGATTAGAAAACGGCATTGTCAGTGCGTTAAAAAGCTATGGTCAAATGCTAGGGCTTAACGTAACAGAACAAATTAAAGGCGTGTCCGTTTTGCCTGCTGTGATTGAAGAGACACTGTGGAGAGTCGGGCAAGAAGCTTTTAATAATTGCCGAAAGCATGCGGGTACAGCAGATGTACATTTAAACGTAAATATAAGCAAAGAACAAGTGATCATGAAAGTCCAAGATAGTGGCAATGGGTTTATGTATAGCGCTTCAGCAGAATTGCCGACGCTTGGGTTAAAAACTATGCAGGAGCGAATAAATAGATTAAATGGAAAACTATCTGTTACAAGCAGCATAGGAAACGGAACGGTTGTGGAAGTATCTATTCCTCTTTCATAATGGAAAGGAGCGCACATGAAAATAAAGATTCTAATCGCAGATGATCACCACGTTGTCCGAAAAGGACTTGTCTTTTTCTTACAGACGCAGCCGGACTTAGAAATTGTAGGAGAAGCTTCTAACGGAGAGGAAGCTTTAAAGTTAGCGACATCCCTAGAGCCCCATATTGTTTTAATGGATTTATCGATGCCGGTTCTCGACGGAATCGAAGCAACAAAAGAATTAAAAAAACAAGCACCGCATATACAAGTCATGATTTTAACAAGCTTTTCGGATCAAGATCATGTGATACCGGCACTAGAAGCTGGAGCTTCAGGCTATCAGCTAAAAGAAAGTGACCCAGATGAACTTGTAGCAGCTATTCGAAAGCTAATGAATGGAGAAAATCAGCTTCATCCAAAAGTCACCACACACTTGCTAACACGGTTAACCAAAAGCAGCGAAAAGAAAGTCAATTTTATTGACCACTTAACGAAACGAGAAAAAGACGTATTAAAAGAAATTGCAAAAGGTAAAAGCAACAAAGAAATTGGTGCTTCCTTACATATTACAGAAAAAACAGTAAAAACACATGTATCTAATATTTTATCGAAGCTTGGTGTTCAAGACCGCACCCAAGCTGCTCTATATGCTGTGCAGCACGGCATTTCCTAACCTACGACTTTAGTTGTAGGTTTTTCTCTGTGCTTCTCCGTCTATATTGGTAGCCTTATTTCTATCAATAGCATGACGAAAAAAAGCTCGATCATTTCTATACTATACATATAACCAAACGACAGAGGAGTAGATAAACATGAACATACTTATTATGAATGGAAGTCCTAGAGAAACAGGCCGAACAACACAAGTGACGAGAGAGCTTCACAAAAGCTATCAAAGTTCTTTTTTAGATTTAAGTAAATTATCGCTTCCTATATTCACAGGTGAACCTCATCAGTATGAAACAGAAGAAGTACAAATGCTGATTGAAAAAATAGAAAAAGCAGATGGTATTTTGCTTGCGACGCCCGAGTACCACGGAGCTATGAGCGGAGCGTTAAAAAACGCGTTTGACTTTTTAAACAGTGCGTATTTTGCCCATAAGCCCGTGGCACTTTTAGCAGTATCAGGAGGAGGAAAAGGAGGCATTAATGCTTTAAATAACCTTAGAACCGTTACACGCGCTTTGTATGCGAATGTTCTATCTAAGCAGCTGGTGTTAGACCCTGCAGACATCGTGGAAAAAGGGACTTTGCGAAAAAACGCAGCTGACGGAATTCATGAATTAGTTAATGAGCTGACTCTGTATACACAAGTGTCTAAGCAAATTTTAGAAGCTAAGCAAAATGTTTGATGAAGGCGCTTTATAAAGACCGGCGCTTTCAAGCCGTAGTAGCTGCTAATGTTTTATCCTCTATTGGTTCCGGTATTACGATGCTTGCCATTCCTTTACTGTTAGTTGCATCTCCAAATGGAAATAGACTATTTGGCACGATTATGCTGATTATGACGGTGATTAGCTTTGCAGCTACCCCGTATATAGGTGTTCTTATTGATCGAATGTCACGGAAAAAGTTATTGCTAACGGTAGAACTTATCGGTTTTACCACGGTCATGCTATTTGTTATCGTTGGTTTTATGACAGACTATTCAACGATTCACTACGTGATTTTATACGGAACCGGAAACCTTTACTACACGTTTTTTTATCCAACGATTTTTGCTTTAAATCAAGAAGTTTTTTCAAAAGATGCGTTTCAATCATTAAACAGTATCATGGAAATACAAGGTCAGCTATCGAGTATGCTTGCAGGCGCTGTAGCGAGTCTAGTCATTACTCGTTGGTCGCTTCAATGGATTTTAACAGTAGATGCAGCTACGTATATAGCTGCATTCCTTTGTCTATTGAGTATTCCATATAAACAAAGCAGTGAACGAAGCGACAAGAAACACACTGCTATGAAAGAAGGTTTAACATTTATAAAAGAAAATCGCTCGGTCTCTATTTTTTTACTGCTTTCTTTTATGCCTTTCATCGCTGTGATGATGACGAACTATTTATTTCCTATTTATCTAACTCAAGAATTAAACGCAAGTCCAGCAGCATATGGGATTGAAAGTGCTGTATATGGTTTCGGGGCGTTAACGGCAGGGGTATTCA